>JAJPJF010000388.1 GCA_021324415.1 Nostocales cyanobacterium Centralia_MAG_434 | reverse complement strand
TTTTGAAATCCTTATATAGCAAGGCTTCTAGAGATTTGAGTAAAATGTGTTTCTTTCATATTTCACGGGAGCGATCGCCGCGCCCGTTAGAGGCTCAGATCTTGCACGTCTCCGTACAAACCCAGATGATGCCAAAAGATGCTTTTCAAAAATAGCTTCATAACTTTTAAGCATTGTTCCCTCCTGATTTTATAGTACCTAACGCTAGCAATAGGAAAATATGCTGGAGACGACTATGTGTCTCTTCGAGATGTGATCGCTATCGCACTGCTTGTAATTTTGGATGCGAGAGGAGTTTTTGTGCGTCGGCGATTAAGCGATCGCCCCAAAGATTTTGTTTGAGAAACGCCACATTAGCAAACCTTTTATCCAAGTGCAAGGCGGTTTGTGCCATGCTTAAGCCTTTTTGTTGCTCTCCTTGGGCGTACAAAGCCACTGCTAGAGCCATTTGCGGTTCTGCCTCATTGCTGTTAATCTTGACTGATTGCCGCCACTGCTCAATTGCCCCCTGTACATCTCCTTTTTCGTATTTGATATATCCAATGTTGACGCTTGCAGACCAGAATTTTTCATCTTTAGCAACCGCCTGGTTATAGTCTGATAGTGCGGCGGTATAGTCTTGAAGTTCGTGGTGGATAACACCCCGGTCAAAGTAGTACTGTGCATTGTTAGGTTGAAGTTTAATCGCTTGATTGTAATCCAAGAGAGCTAAGCGATAATCTTTCAACTCTTCGTAGGCTGCACCTCGTCTGAAGTAGGCATCAGCATTGTTAGAATCGAGTTTAATCACTTGATTACAATCCGCGATCGCTCCCTGATAATCTTTCAACTGTGCGCGGATGTTACCCCTGTACAAGTAGGCATCAGCATTGTTAGGTTCGAGTTTAATCGCTTGATTGTAATCAAAGATCGCTCCCTGATAATCTTTCAACTGTTCGCGGATAGCACCCCGGAACCTGTAGGCATCAGCGTTGTTAGGCTGGAGTTTAATCCTTTGATTACAATCCGCGATCGCGCCCTGATAATCTTTCAACTGTACGCGGACTATAACCCTGTTCAAGTAGGCATCAGCGTTGTTAGGCTGGAGTTTAATTACTTGAGTGTAATCAAAGATCGCTCCCTGATAATCTTTCAACTGTACGCGGACCCTACCCCTGTTCAAATAGGCAAAAGCATTGTTAGGCTGGAGTTTAATCGCTTGAGTGTAATCAAAGATCGCTCCCTGATAATCTTTCAACTGTTCGCGGGCTATACCCCGCAACCGATAGGCATTCTCATCAGCACGCTCAAGATCAATAACTTTAGAGAAATCCGCAATCGCTCTTTGATAATCTTCTAACTCACTGCGGATAAGACCCCGCATAGAATAAGCAATTGCATAGTCTGGCTGGAGGTTAATTAATTTATCACAATCTGCAATTGCTCTTTGATAATCTTTCAACCTTTCACGGACAAAACAGCCACCTTGATAAGCAAGACCATAGTTAGGCTGAAGTATCAGCGCTTGATTATAATCGAACAGCGCCCCCTGATAATCTTTTGACTTTTGGCGGATCGCACCCCGGAGAAAGTAGCTTGTAAATAAAGGCTTTATCTCAATTGCCTTATTTAAGGCCGCGATCGCTTCTGGATAGCGTTTTAAATTGGCCAGGATCAAACCTTTCTCTTCATGGTAGTTAACAAAACTGTTATTGTACTTGATCGCCTCATCAATTGCTGCTAACGCCTCTGGGTATTTTTCTAAGTTTACAAGCACTTCACTTTTGATCTTCCAAGCTTCATCGTAGTTGTATTGAATCTTTGTGGCTTGATCTAAAGCAGTTACCGCTTCTAAATATTTTTGCTGGGAATTGAAGGCGAACGCCAGTGCATAATAAGCATGTTGTGCAAACTCTGGCTTAAGCTTGATGGCTTGTTGCAAAGCGGCAATGGCTTCCGAATATCTTCCTAATCGCCATAGTTGATTGCCATAATTGAGCCAATCTTTCTCATTGGCATTTTGTAGCGGCTTTTCGACAGCAAATAATGGATGATGAAGGAGCGAATTAATTTCTACTTTTGTAAGTTTTTTTGGTGCAGTAGTTACGATTGTCAACAATTCTGGTCTCAATCCCGCTCTTGTGGCTAGACCCACAATAGTACTGCTTGATACTCCGTTACTCAAACCCAGATTAACTGTCTGACTAATATCATCTCTATCAACACCCTCGTTAATCCCAACCACTTGCCCATTTGAATCTAGCACTGGTCCTCCACTCATTCCGTGAAGGCTTAGATTGGTGTAACTTAGCTCATATTTTTTATCAGTTATAGAATTTAACTTGTCTTCTGCACGGGTAAATACTTTCTCTTTACTCCAAAGAGAACCTGCGGTAAACTTCCGTTTTCCATTAGCGTTTCCGGGAAAACCAGATAGAAATACCCAATTATTTGTGCCCAAGTTGAATAGGTTGTATTTTGCAATTGTGGCGACTGAATAGGTTTTATTGCTGGTAAACTGTAACAACGCTGCGTCTAATCCCTTTGGTTTGATGATGTTCTGCTGTTGCAGTGCATATCGCTGTCTATCTGTCGTCACAATCTCATAAGAGTCTGGCTTCTCCACCACATGAAGCGCAGTAACAACATAGTATGTTTGTCCAGTATGTGCAATAATCACTCCGGAACCATTACCATGGTTTTTCGAGTCAATCTGCACGGTAATTTGTTGGGCAATGTGATTGACTTGATCAACTATATTATTAGCAGGCGGCTGTGAAGCCTGTTGCTGATTTTGTCCTTTTGTGAGGATGCCTACAATATTGGGAGAAACTTGCGCTAAGGTTTGAATCGGAATGGCAAAACTATATTGTTTGAGACGCTGGAGTTGTTGAGTACTGGGTTGAGAAGCATTCTGATAGACATAAGCGTCATTTAAAATAGCCTTGTTCAGTAAGCCATTTACCCCTATTAATTTACCTTCAAGATTTAGGAGTGGTCCACCACTCATTCCTTGTTGAACAGAGTTTGTGTAACCAATTTGATAACCGCCTACTAAAGGTTGAGAAGACAACAAAGAGATTTTGCCACTGCTAATAAGTAATTCTTTACTATCGTAGGGGAAACCAGCGGCGAAAACTTCTTGATTTTCTGATAAATTTGCCCTCAGGGCTAAAGTTACAGTGCGATAGTTTTCTTCGGCTTGAAACTGTAGTAAGGCTAAATCATTACCTTTGAGAGAATCACCGCGATTGATAACTATGGCGGAATGAGTTTTGCCATCAGGAGTTTGGATGCGATAGGCACCTTTATAGTTAACTACATGGGCATTGGTTAAAATGGTGTAAGTTTCCCCTTGTTGATTAATTAAAATTCCACTTCCATCTTGATGAGCACTCAAAACTCTAACAGTAATGGCTTGGGCTAGTTGGCGAATTTCTGCTCTTGTAGTGATACTACTTACGAGTGCCGAAGTAGGATGATGAGGCTGGTTGAATATTCCAGCATCGGCGGTAGGGAGGAACAAGAGACTACTGAAGCTGGCGATTGCGCTTCGCGCAGCGGCAAAGCCGGTCGCAACAAGATTGAAGCGGTTCATATTTGCTGTGTAATACTATATTATTTGAAAATAATTGCTAATGGCTAATTGCTAATGGCTGAGAACAATTAACAATGAACCATACAACTTATTATTCTTTCTCAACTGGAGCTGTTTGCAGAAACTTTCGGATATCAATCTGGTAATAGACTTGACTTTTTCCAGAACTATGCTGTATCGGTTCAGTACTACGTCCTCTCAATATTTCTTTCAAATCCGAGAGAATCTCTAGAGGATCGTCTTGGGGTCGTAGAGTCAGAAGTGTGGTATTGCAAGCGCCATCTTCTTGACGGGCTGTGCAAATGACTCCTTGACCATTTGCTGTACCAGTAGTGATATAACGTAGGCTTTGATTGTTGTAAGCAGTCTGGAATCGAGACGATACATCATCACACCGCCCTTGTGGGTTAATATCCTTACTGTTAAACCACGAATATTTCCAACGTACAACTGCAATTTTCCCTCGTGGTGTCCAAGCATAAGTAGTGGGGAAGCGTTTGTTAGCCCCTGGGTCGAAACCAGAAGCACAGATAAAGCGAACTTCGTCATCTGCTTTGGCTTGACTAACTACAGAAGTTATGCAGTTAGCAGTGAGAAAGCAGCCAGTTAATAGCAAGGCGATTGATTTAAGGTTCATAGTTTTTCTCATTTAAGCTGTAATAAGAACAGGATGTTTTAACGAACTGCAGAGGCGCAGAGAACGCAGAGAAGAGAAGGGTGTTAGTTATATTGATGCTATTGCTGTTCTTGCCTTGAGAGTTTATTGTTAGTTTTAAATTTAAATCTTGATCTTGAAACATCTTATAATTTGAGGGAAACTTCTTCAACTTCACTTAAAAAGATATTTTGGTGAAGTTTTTTTCAACATTCTTCAACTCGTCAAAATTTGAATTATAAATTTAACATAGTGATTTTATTCTATGCATAATTTGTCATGGAATCAGTTGCCAGACTAAGCTGTTCCACATTTAACTTGCATTAACTGGGCAGACAAGATGACTACTCCACAGGAGTTTAAGGGGGTGGGGGGATCAACGCTTTAACTGAACCATTTTGGGTTTTAACCGACTTAAGCTATTAGATGGGAACTTTAGTTCCTAGCGGGTTGAGTAATAATGAAAATGAAATAGTCATGATAAATTGAATCATGTTAAAGTTTACTTTGGCTCTAATTATGTTGTCAAGCATTATTAGTAACATCCTTATTTATCCCGATACCCTACGCTCTTAACTTTGGTTATTTAAAGATTATTTAAGTTTTAATAACAAATTGCAACTATGAATCAAGAAACTTTTGACAAAATATTTCAATCCGAATTGACTCCGAAACAAAAGAAAGTATTACCTCTATTTTTAAGTGGTCAAACAGATGAAAATATAGCTACAGAAATTGGTGCTACTCATCGTAGTACTACTAGCCATCAACTAAGAAATATATCCAAAAAATTTGGCTTTCCTCCTGAAACTGAACCAGACTACCGTTGCAATTTAGTTGAGCTATTTGCCAAATATAAGCCGGAATTAGTTAGTATTAAAGCTTTAGAAAAATGCGGATATATCATTCACAACATCCGCTTTCCAGAAGGACCAGAACCACTAAACTCCTCTTTTTATCAGGAGCGAAGTTACATTGAATCTCGTTGCTATAGAGCCATTAAAGAACAAGGTTCTCTCATTCGGATTAAAGCCCCAAAGCAGATGGGTAAAACTTCGCTATTGAAAAGAATTATGGCAGAAACTGAAAAAAATAACTATAGTACAGTCTATTTAAATTTTAGCTTAATAGAAGCCAAAAAATTTACTGGGGAAAATGATTTTTTACGCAGTTTCTATGCTTATGTGATCGCACAACTACCAACCGCACCTCTGCTGCAAGAATGGGATAAAGATACTCCCAGTATGGTGAATTGTACTAGGCAATTTGAGAGGTTGCTAAAACAATTAGATGGGGTTTTAGTGTTAGCTTTAGATGAAGTCGATAAATTGTTTGAATACCCAGAAGTTTATAAAAACTTTTTTCCAATGTTACGCAACTGGAATGAAAGCGCCAATGAGTCAGAAACATGGGAAAAATTGCGGTTATTAGTGGCGCATTCTACTGAAGATTACGGACGGTTAGATATTAATCAATCTCCTTTTAATTTGGGATTACCAATTAAATTGGAGGAATTTACAGAAGAACAGGTGCAGAGTTTAGCTATCCGTCATGGATTGGATAGTAAAAATGTTGTTCCACTTATGTCTTTAGTTGGAGGACATCCTTATTTAGTGCGTTTAGCGCTTTATTATTTAGTCTGTCAAGATGTAACCATTATGCAATTACTCAAAGAAGCTACCACGGTTGCTGGAATCTATACTGAGCATTTGCTTCGACATTTGGAGACACTTCAAGAAAATCAGGAGTTGGAAACAGTCTTTAAGCAAATCGTGACTAGTGATGAACCAGTTAAGTTAGAACGAAAAACTCGGCAAATCTATCAGTTAGATAGTATGGGAGTGATTAAAATCACCAATAATTATGTCATACCACGCTGTCGTTTGTATCAAGAATATTTTCGCGATCGCTTGTAACCTCATAGAGAAACCCGGTTTCTCCATGAGGTTACAAGCGCCTGTAGTTGGTAAGAGTGCTGAAGCACAACTACGTACCTAAGAGAAACAGAAGGCATAAAATATGGAATTTGACAACTATTATAAAGTCGGTGGTAGTTTAAAAGCTAATCACCCCACTTATGTCACTCGACTTGCTGACGAACAAATCTTTGAGTTGTTAAAAGCCGGAGAATATTGTTTCGTTTTTAACTCGCGCCAGATGGGTAAATCTAGTTTGCGAGTCCAAACGATGAAAAAACTTAGATCAGAAGGAATAAAATGTGCTTCTGTCGATTTGACTCTCATTGGTAGTTATGTAAGTCAAGAGAAATGGTACAAAGGATTTGCCATTCAGTTGTTATCTAGCTTTGAAATAGATGAAATCGATTTTAATAGTTGGTGGAATAATCATTACTCTTGGACAGAGTTACAGCGATTCAACCTACTAATTGAGTCTGTAATTCTGAAGAAAATTGCAGCAAATATCGTCATTTTTATTGATGAAATTGATACCCTGCTTAAAAGTGAGTTTAAGGATGATTTTTTTGCTTGGATTCGTGCTTGTTATAACCTACGAGCTGATCTGGTAAAATACGAGCGACTGACTTTTTGTTTACTAGGGACTGCAACGCCAGGAGATTTAATTCAAGAGAGAGAACGCACACCATTTAATATTGGTAGTTCAATAGAACTAACTGGGTTTAGCTTTGAGGAAGCAAAGGATGCATTAATTCCGGGATTGGAGGGAGTAGAGTATCCTGAAACTGTGTTACAAAAAGTGTTAAATTGGACTGGTGGACAACCTTTTCTAACTCAGAAGTTATGCAGTATAATAGTGCATGCAGAAAGCACAAAGCTTGATATTAATGAGTTAGTTCAAAATTGTATTATTCAGAATTGGGAATGTCAAGATGAACCAGAGCATTTACGCACTATTCGCGATCGCCTCCTGCAGAATGAACAAAAAGCTACTAAACTCCTAGGATTGTATCAGCAAGTTTTGAATTATAACACCTCTTTGCCCAGCGAAGGGGTTACGATAGATGGAAGTCATGAGCAAACAGAATTAAGACTATCAGGCTTAGTTGTCAAAAAAGATAATTATTTAAAAGTTTCTAACCCGATTTATAAAGCAGTCTTTAATCAAGATTGGCTCAAGCAGGAATTAGGTAAACTGCGCCCTTATAGTGAAGCAATTAATAACTGGTTAAATTCTCAACGTGATTCATCTTGGCTATTACGGGGAAAAGCCTTAGCTGATGCTCAAGCATGGGCAGATGCTAAAAGTTTAAGTACTTTGGATTATGAGTTTTTACAACAAAGTCAAAAACTAGAAAACGCCGCTCAAATCAAGGTAAATCACAATTTAACACAAGCCAATCAGAAATTGACACGAGCTAATGAGAAAGCTAAACTAGAATTAAAAAAGACTAATCAGAAGGCGAAGTATACAGTTTGGATAGGGGGCAGCATTGCAACTATCCTGCTTCTTCTTAGTGTTGTTATAGGACAAAATCAACTAAAAACAGTCAATGAAGCTAAAAGACTTACAGAGGTTGGAGATAAGGCTACGCAACAGTTTCAGTCTAAACAACTTGACGCGTTACTTTCAGCTATGCAGGCTAGTCAAGATTTGAAAGATCTTGTTAAGGACAAGCACTCTCTAGCAGAATACCCAACAATCACTCCCATGTCTGCGTTGCTAAATATTCTCGTCAATATTCACGAACATAATCGGTTCAACAGTAGTCAAACAATATCCAATAGTCTTAGTTTTAGCCCTGATGGTAAAATCATAGTCTCTGGTAGTGAAGATGGCACTGTTAAACTCTGGCGTCAAAATGGAACTCTGATGAGAACTCTCTCTGGGCGTAAAGATAAAATGAGTAACGCTACATTCAGCCCTGATGGCAAAATCATTGCTTCTAGTAGCCAAGACGGAACTGTAAAACTTTGGGCTCAGGACGGGAATCTCATTAAGACTCTCCATGCCCATAAAGGTATAATCAGCATTAGTTTCAATTCTAATGGGACTCTTGCTTGTGGTAGCCAAGACGGAACTGTTCAACTCTGGAAGTTGGATGGTACTCTGATGACAACCCTTCCTCCACATAATCATTCAGTCACAAGTATCAGTTTCAGCCCTGATGGCAAAACCATTGCTCTTGGTAGCGAAGAGGGAACCGTTGAACTCCGCAAATGGGATGGTACTCCCATTACAAAACTCTCTGGACAAAAAGGTTGGGTAACAAGTGTTAGTTTCAGCCCTGATGGCAAAAACATTGCTTCTGGTAATGATAATGGAACTATTAAACTCTGGAAACTGGATGGAAATTTGATTACGACTATCCAGGCGCATACAGTTGGAATAAACAGTGTTAGTTTCAGCCCTGATGGGAAAAACATTGTTTCTGGTAGTGATGACGGAACTGTTAAACTCTGGAAACCGGATGGAACACCAATTACTACCCTTCCTGGGCAAAGCGATGCAGCAGTATCTTGTGCTACATTCAGCTCTGATAACAAGATTGTTGCTTCTGCTAATAAAGATGGAACTATCAAACTCTGGAAGTTAGATGTAGCCCTAATGACTACATGGATTAAGCATAAACGTGCAGTGAAAAGTGTGAGTTTCAGTCCTGATGGGACTATTGCTTCTGGTAGCACTGACAAAACCGTCAAACTTTGGAAACGCGATGGGACTTTGATGAATACCCTTATCGGGCATATCGATTGGGTGACAATCATCAGTTTTAGTCCTGATGGCGCGATCGCTTCTGGTAGTCTTGACAAAACTGTTAAACTTTGGAGACGTGATGGAACTCTGATTAAGACAATTAATAATGAGGATCAACAAGTAACAAGTTTCAGTTTCAGTCCTGATAGCAAAATCATTGCTATTGGTTGTGAGAATGGAGCAATAAAACTGTGGAAACGGGATGGCACTCTACGTGTTATTCTTCGGGAGCATAAAGGTTCGGTAACGAGTGTCAATTTCAGCCCTGACGGTAAAATTATTGCTTCTGGTAGTGATGACGGAACTATTAAACTTTGGAAACCGGATGGAACTCCAATCACAACTCTTACTGGTCATAAAGAGGGTAAGGGTATTAATGGTATTAGTTTTAGCTCCGACAGTAAAATTATTGCTTCTAGTAGTGATGACGAAACTATCAAACTTTGGAAAACGGATGGAAACAAGTGGGTATCTACTACCCTAATTGGACATAACGGTGCAGTAAAAAGTGTTACATTTAGCCCCAATGGAGAAATTGTTGCTTCTGGTGGTGATGACGGAACTGTCAAACTTTGGAAACTGAATGGAACTCCAATCATGACTCTTACTGGACATGGTGATGCAGTGACCAACTTAAATTTCAGATCTGATGGGATCTTAGCCTCTGCAAGTTCGGATGGGAAAGTGATTTTGTGGAGTTTAAATCTCAATGATTTACTAATGCGGGGATGTCAATGGCTTCAAGATTATTTTGTCACTCATCCTAATGAACTTGAGAACTTAAGGGTATGCGCTCGCAAGAAGTGATGATTTTTTCCCTTTCGAATGTGGTTATATGCAGGCATCTGTAGGACAAGAACTTTACGCTCGTTATTATCAAGTTTTATCTAGTTTGGTGAATATGATTAACAATCCATCCCCTTGGTTGATTAATCACTGAACCAATGAGCATTTCATTTTTCTCACTCTCTAAGTGTTTCTCTTCCTACTATTAACTTATCAGTTATACTTTATTAATATTAGTGTTTTATTCATTACTGATAACAACAGCCTATAAGTTTTTCCCCTGTCATTGAAGCAAGTCAGATAATCAAAAGCAAAAGCTCATCTTTAACCTATTATAAGTCATTAACCAAACTCGATATTAAGCACATATTCTCCAATTATTTCCCTGGCGTTCCTGGGCAACAACCGATATAAAATTGTTTCGTAAATCTCAGGAACAGTTTGATAACTTTCTTTTGTCACTCTAGGCAGAGGAAAAAGAGAAATAGTCTGACACAAGGGATAAAAATAGATGATTGTGTAAGGTATTCATGATGCTAATCAAATAAGAAAAACCTGTAGAAAGTTGGAGAATAGGAAATATCTTGAGCAAAGGTTTAATTAAATTAAAAAGAATAAAAGGCTGAACAATAAGACGTAAATTATTGTGACTTGAAACATAAAATGGCAGTTATTGCCACTTTATGCTTCATAAGCTAGGTGGACAATATCATAGAATGCTACTGCAAAAGCGATTGCCTTTGGCACTGCCCTAAAGGGCGATCGCAGCCCTATCTCCAATGCTGTGATTCATGCCAATGACATGCTTTATGTATTGGCTAATGGCTTCTGCCTGTAGTTGAGAGTAGCAAGCATTTAAGACGACGCACTCAACTCCGCCTTTAACTGCGAACAGCTTAAACAGTTTTGAGAGTGCTTCTTTTTCAACTAATGTAGGTTGTCCGTTATCATCTTCTAGAACAATTCCATCAGAGGCTTCACCATGTCCACAGAAATGTACTATTTGTGGCTGATGTTCTAGAATTGCTCGGTATAAGTCACGCGATCGCACTGCCCATTTTTGTACCAATCGGAACTGTCCACCTTGAGGAGCACGTTGTAATCCTTCTTCAATTTCCCGAACTTCTTGGTCTAGTCGTAACCTGGAAGTACTAAGTGGATTAGCTGCCAGAATCAAAATTGTTTTGACGCCAGTATTTGTACTCATGGCAGCCTTTGGTTTGCATAAGTGGGATTTGTCTATCCTCTCATAGGTGAGGCCAAAATGAGCTTATGCAGCTGCATGAGTGATCATGCCACAACTAGCGATTTTCTGATGTGATGGCGACCCAAGCATTGCCCAGCAGATCTCGCTGATTGGCCCAAAGGGTCAGTGCAATCATGCAGTCGCGACTGAAAGATTGTAGGAAGATGTAAGGTATTGTGGGGTAATCAAGATCTCTCGGGGTAGTGTGCGATCGCGAGTGAAGATGAGTTCGGGAGCAGGTTGAAGCTTGCGTAAAGTAGTATTAGTGTCAAGATAAAGAGT
Organism: Nostocales cyanobacterium Centralia_MAG_434; assembly: GCA_021324415.1. Taxonomy (GTDB): domain Bacteria; phylum Cyanobacteriota; class Cyanobacteriia; order Cyanobacteriales; family Nostocaceae; genus JAJPJF01. Next base: position 10,900 of record JAJPJF010000388.1, on the reverse strand, counting down.
AGTCATCTGGCTACTCTGATTAATCCGAAGGCTTTACACTGGAATTTGCGAAAGCTGAATGGGAGAAACCAGTATGATGAACCTAAACGATCAGTCGGATTCGCCCGAGGAAAAAGGTTCTCCTTCTGACGAAAGCAATATGTATCGAGATTTTTTGGTGACTTATAGCCAGATAGCGCGTGTTCGTCGTCAGTTTAAGCGCGAAAACAAGATACGACTACTGGAGGAAATGTTGTATGATCGCACCTTAGATGGTGAACCAACAGACGATATAGTGAAAGCAATTGAAGTACTGCAACAGAACCAAGTCTTGGACAAAGAACTTCTGCTCAAACGAGATAGCTTATTTTTGAGCCAAGTGAACAGAACGGTTAGGTCGCTCTTTTTAGTAGCCTTTGTAATAACAGTTGCCAGTTATCTATTGATGCCACTATGCGATTATTCAAAATCAAAGTTTTGTCGTTCTAGCCGGATGATTCCTAATATTATTGACGACATATTTCATGATCCCTCACCACATTTATTGCTACCATATCTTAAATAAATGAGCGCGGGAAGATTTTAGGTATCAATAAGAATAAGGAGTAATATTTTGTCGTGGTTTCTTATTGGCAGTGATATTGAAGTGGTAACACTCACGCCGGATGGCACACGGGCGATTTCTGGCTCTGATGATGGCATAGTTAAAGTCTGGGATTTAAAAACAGGAAAAGAGGTCTTTACTCTTGCTGGTCATAAGAGCTCGATCCTCACTCTAACAGTCACGCCGGATAGCAAGCGGGTTATTTCTGGATCTGATGATGGCACGATAAAAGTCTGGAATTTAACAACAGGAAAAGAAGTATTTTTGCTTTGCGATGGGTATAGCGTTTTAGCTCTGATGCTAACCCCTGATGGCAAGCGGGTTATTTCCCTTTTAAGAGACAAAAAGCTCAAAGTCTGGGATTTGATCACAAAAAAAGAAGTGTTTACCTTTGACAAGCATAAGAGTAAAATTTGGGCGATCGCTGTTACTCCTGATAGCAAGCAGATTATTTCCGCTTCAGGAGACAAAACACTTTTTGAGTATGCGGACAATATTCTCAAAGTCTGGAGTTTGGAAACAGGAAAAGAGGTGTTCACTCTCTCTGGTCATAAAGATTCTGTTTGGGCAGTTGCAATTACCCCTGATAGCAAGCAGGTCATTTCTGGCTCGATGGACAATACGCTCAAAGTCTGGAGTTTGGCAACAGGAAAAGAAATGTTTACCCTCTGTGGTCATAGGGCTTCTGTCTGGGCAGTTGCGATTACCCCTGATGGCAAGCAGGTCATTTCTGCCTCTGTGGATAAGACACTTAAAGTCTGGGATTTGGCAACAGGAAAAGAAGTGCTTACCCTCTCTGGTCATAGGGCTTCTGTTTTGGCAGCGGCGATTACTCCTGATGGCAAGCAAGTGATTTCTGGCTCTGATGACAGTACTCTCAAAGTCTGGGATTTGATCACAGGAGTAGAGATTTTTACTCTTTCTGGTCACAGCGATTCAGTTAGAGGACTGATGATTACCCCTGATGGCAAGCAGGTCATTTCTGCTTCTGACGACAGTACCATCAAAGTCTGGAATTTGATAACAGGAGAAATGCTCAACAGCTTTGTCATCTCTTATATAAGAGACGATTAAATTCAAGCAAATTGCAATCAATGCGCTAGCCTGGGGGAGTTGTGCTAACTGCCACAATCACTTTGATTGCTGAACTAGTTAAGGATTGGAGTCGCCCAGAAGGTGTCGAGCTACAGCAATTATTGTTTACTGAGGTATTACCCCCTGAGTTTATTGAAAGCCATAGTACGCCTTATTAGGCTTTTTGCTAAACTCACAATAGCGATCGCCCAAAGGGCACTGGCAAAGCCAATCGCCATTTGTTGTAGAGTACAAATAATTTGAACTCTAAATCGCTATTTGTAGCTTTTGACAATTGTAGAAAACAGTATGCGCGAGCTGAATAATGAGCATGAACTTAGGGATAGTTGGTCAATAGTATCTGAACACTTTGGTATTCTAGCGAATCAAGAGAAATTAATTAAACAGGCTCAAAAAATGTACAAACGTCAAGGTAGAGGAGTAATATGTTTGTGCACCATTCATGGCGTGAAATCGATTTGCTACGTTCCTCCTCAAACTATACTATCGATGCTTGATGAGGGTGGGTTTCGAGAAAGATTATTAGCAGCGATCGAAGCTTATGATCCAAAGAATCAAGTAGTAGCACTTGTTACCTTTAATGATGTGTGTAGAGATGAGATTTGTCATTATGATTGGTATCGTTTTGGTTTAGATAAAGAATACATCAAGAAATTATAGCTGCACCTCTGATTTCACTAATATTTATAATTTCAAGTCTGTAAGAATATTCCCTCTTTGCAATTACATCGGATAGGATATTTTAGTCTATTTAATCTGTTAGGGTTAGTGCTTTTTGTAAAGGGCGCGTTTCTTGTGCCTTCCCTAACTCCCGCTGCTGATATAAGTCTTTGCTCAACCACCTTTCTGATACCAACAAGATATGGTACAGAAAGTGGAGTAGATAAAAATCTACACGATTTTTCTTAAATTTAAATCCTCAAATTTTGTATAGAAAACTGTATAGAAAAGAGCATAGACTAAAACAAAAAAACCGGAAAAATATCCGGCGGTGATTTTATAGTCTAATGGTAAAAAAGGTGTGTTATTTCAGTCCTAATTCAAGAAGCTGTTGTTTAGCCTTTTGGCTTAATTCAACATCATCATTTAATTCCAGGACTTTCTTAAAGTCTTGTACAGCCTTATCCTTACTTCCTTTATTTCTGTAAGCAACCCCACGATTATAGTAAGCATCCGAGAAGTTGGAAAGAAGTTTAATGGCTTGATCACAATCAGTGATAGCACGATCATAGTCACCCTTGTTATCGTATGCCTCACATCGATTATCGTAAGCATAGGCGTATTTAGGGTCAAGTTTTAGGGCTTGGTTGTAGTCAGCAATAGCGTGATCGTACTCTTTTTTGTGGGAGTAAGCAATCCCACGGTTGTTGTAAGCTTGGGCGTTGTTGGGGTCAAGTTTTAGGGCTTGGTTGTAGTCAGCAATGGCGCGGTCGTAGTCTTTTTTTTCGTTGTAAGCTAACCCGCGGTTGTAGTAAGCATTGGTGTAGTTGGGGTCAAGTTTTAGGGCTTGGTTGTAGTCAGCAATGGCGCGGTCGTAGTCTTTTTTGTTACCGTAAGCATTCCCTCGCCCGATGTAAGCATAGACTAAGGAGGGGTCAAGTTTCAGGGCTTGGGTGAAGTCAACAATGGCGCGGTCGTAGTCTTTTTTGTTACCGTAAGCATTCCCTCGCCCGATGTAAGCATAGGCTAAGGAGGGGTCAAGTTTCAGGGCTTGGGTGAAGTCAGCAATGGCGCGGTCGTAGTCTTTTTTGTTACCGTAAGCATTCCCTCGGTAAAAGTAGACTATGCTTTGATCCAACTCCTTAAGAGGATCACGATCTTTAACCTGTTTTAGGGCGTCACTGAAGTAGGTAATAGCCTTATCCCAATCACTAGCTGTATAGCGAGTTAGTCCTACAGTAAAAAGGCTGAGATAAACCATCTCATTTGAAAGGCGGGTTTGCAGTTTGAAATTTGTTAGTTCGGATACAGGAGCAATCTGCTCTAACGGTTCGATTTTGGGTAAGTCTTTCGGGGGACGTAATACCTCAAAGTGTGACCTTAACTGTATTGCCACATCTGTTTTCCCATAGTCACCCCAAATAACAATAGTAGCCTTGTGGCTTTTTCCCTCACTAAGAGCATCTTGTTGTTCAGTAATAATTTTGTTTAAACGTTGTATCTTTATGTCTGAGTACTTTCGGGTAGCGTCCTCTAGCCTATCAAAGATATTTTTGGTAATAAGGTAATTTTTTTGCTCGCTAGAACCTTCAAAATCAGCTAACAGAACAATAATGTCTTTAGTCGGGAGATGTTGCCATATTATATAGAAACCAGCAATAGTCAATATGGGAATGGCAAACATGCAAACGAGAACTACTCGACGCCATGTTTTGTTTGAGTTCCACCAGTGAAGTGTTTTTTGCTTTTGTAGTAGACGACTGAAAGTATCTGACACCTCAATAGCGAGTTTTGGCCATCCTGTCATAAAACTTAAAAACAAGTAGTCTCGTAATGGACTACCTTCAGTCGCTCTTCTAGATAAGAGGGAAAGTATCGAATTAGCAAGTTTAGGCAGAAAGCTGTGATGCTTTTGCACAACTTCTAATTGGAGTCTACCTACAGTTCCCTGAACAGCAGTGATTAGTAAATCTTGGAATGCAGTGCGGATTGTATGTTTCTGTTCGTATGTAAGGGTTGCAATCAGAAGAGAGCGTAACCAATCTGGGATGTAACCATAGCGAAGCCAGGGTAAGCGAGCCAGATTAGTCAGTGAACACACCTCCAAAAGACAATACCCCTCCGCCGTTTTGAGAACATTACCCAGATAGATTGTAATGTTCCAATGTAACTCTGGAAAAACAGCGCAAGCACCGAGCCAGTAAAAACCGTCTTTGCCGAGATATTCTTGCAATGAGTTTAACATTGTATCGATTTGCTCTAGTCTCGGTGGATTGCGCTGAATCCAGTAATGAGGTCGAACACGCAACGGTTCTGGTAAAAGAATTTGGGCTTTTTCAGAGAGAACGTAGGTTACAGATCCCTGGTGTAGAACTTGGCTAAGCGCTCGCATCCCTAAAGGAGTTGCAGGTAAAACAATAAATTGCCGTGCGAGTTCTAACTCCTGATATCCCCAATTTTCCACAGGTTTAGGGGTTAGAATAGCCCGATTACTCCAAGCTTTCATTTGACTTACCCAAGGCTCTAACTCACCAGTTTGAGTACTAAATAGCTTCTCTGTATCTGAGACGATAACAAGGCGATACTGACTATATTGTGTTGTTATTTCGTAGAGTTTTCGTGGAGAGCTTGTACCATCAGCAGGGAAGCAAATTCGCGGATCATCATCGAAGAAATAGCTTGTGACAAAAACTCCATTGTGTTGAAGGAGTAAAACCATCTCTTCCATAAATTTAGCCTGATGATCTCGATAACTAACGCGATTAATAAGAAAGAGATACTCCGGAAGAACTTGGCGAGTATCGTATACTGGTGTCAGCCATCCTCCTTGACGAAAAGTTGCGTCAATGGTTTTATCAACATCAAGCTCATGAGATGGAATACGGATTCGATGCCTTAAACTTTGAGCAGTGCGTATAAACATAATTGTAGGGAGTAAGTTTTGCTCAAAGTCACGGATGGCAATCTTATGTAGCTCAGGCTGTTTTGTAGTTCCATGACGTTGTAGGAACAGATGAGCACGCCACAACCACCATAACTGCCAGACTAGAAAAGCAATACAAAGAGTAAGCAAAAAACAAAATAGTGATATCTGCCAATCCAGTGGAAAGTCCGGATTTGGTTGTGTTGCAGAAGGTTGTGTTGCAGAAGGTTGTGTTGCAGAAGGTTGTGTTGCAGAAGGTTGTGTTGCAGAAGGTTGTGTTGCAGAAGGTTGTGTTGCAAAAGGTTGTGTTGCAGAAGGTTGTGTAAGTTGGGAGCTATCATCTTTTATAGACTCCTCCCAGAGAATAGGTAGAAAAATCCCTGTTAAAACAATAACAATAAGTGTCTGAATCAGCTGACGAAAGCGCCATCGGATCTTTCCTAATTCTTCTGACAGAGCTTGGGCTTTTACATTTGCTCTCTCGGTTACACCACCAGTTTGGCTGACCAACTCAACCCAACGGTCAAAGCGTTGCGGAAAATCTTCCTGCTCAGCAGGTGAACTACAAAAGATTGGTCCAAGCAGAGTTTTCAGACGCTCTGATCTATTCAAAGTTTCACCTTGAGCAGTTAGTGCTAAGATTAAATCCTGAGATGCAATATACTGGTCAATGCCAATTTTATACCCCGCATCTCTAAGCTCATCAATAAAATCTGTTAGGACATTGGGATTCAACCAGCCTGGGTTATTTTTTTCTGTTCCAGCATCCATTGTTCTACAAGTTTTCTGGCTTTTTCTTGATCTTCAGCAGTTTTAACTAAGCTACTGAGGGTACGGAGAACTACATCTAATTTAGCTAAGGGATTAGCTGTATCACCAGCAAGGGTTTGTAGTGCTAACAGCCAACCTAATAGCTCAGATGTTGCAGGTTTTTTCCTTAAACCACTTTGGGGAGCACGTAATCGATAAAACAAGTTAAGGGCATCTTGTAAAAATGGATTGCTGCTACCAGTATAAAGTCCTAGACGGTTGGCAATAATTTCTGCAAGCCGCTCATACTTTGGGAAGGGAATATCGTAATAAATACAACGTCTTAGAAAGGCATCAGGCAAGTCTTTTTCAGTATTGCTGGTAATAATTACAATGGGTTGCAGAGCGGAATCAGCTTCAATTATTTTATTTCCCAACTCTGGAATACGAAAATACATATGTTCCAGTTCATTGAGCAGATCATTTGGGAAGTCGCGAGGAGCTTTATCAATTTCATCAATTAAAATAACAGAACGTATTTTGCCAGAATGTGGGAAATTTGATGGTAAGATTTGCTCAACCTCAACAGGATTTTGGGTTCGTAAAATCGCCAGCCCCAGAGCCTGGTAGGTGATATAGTCCCAAGGGCTGGTTGAGACAACACCACTTTGGGCATCTTGGAAACGTTTCAAAGCATCATAGGTATAGAACAGATCCCGAGCGGTACTAGTAGACTTAGTTTCAAACTTCAACGGTGGGTCGAAACCAAGTTCCCATGCAAGACTGTAGGCAAATTGAGTCTTTCCAGTTCCTGGTTCTCCCGTAAGGAGAAGGGGCTGCCCCAATAGGAGGGCTACATTACAAGCATCTTTTAGTCCTGGATCGGCAATGTAATATTCTGGCAATAGCAGCTGAGAACGTCCAGAGACAGGCAGTTTTGCTGGCGATTCATACCGCTGTCGAGTTCCATCACCTGTGTAAAATGGAAATTCCATAAAAATAGCTTATCCCCTATTTTAGTATGATTTCTTGCTAATATGTATCAACATTTTGATTTATGACCATTATTAACCATGAGTCTAATTAGTGACTGCCCAGTGACTTTAACAGGCGAGTTAACTCATCAGCTAATTCATCCATAGGAATTGTATCGAATGACGTTTGTTCTTCCCAGCGATAAAATATATCTTTAACTTCATCAACCAGTTTTTGAATCATTACTTCACCTACAAACTGTTTTGTTTGTTCACTGCGTACCCAGTTCTCAACATGCATTCTATTAATATCTGTTAACTCAGATAAGACAAGACACGATAAACGGTTAAAATGCTGTTTTTTGGATGTATTAATTAATTTTAATTGTGTAAAAATCTTCTTATTTATACTTTGATAGCGATGCCACTTGCAAAAGCTTCTCAACTTTCTGAAAATCTGTTTGAGCGAAAATTTTTCACTGTGTTTTTGACGCTTAGATTGGTATTTTATAAAGACACAAATTATGAGTTTTTGCCCAGGAATGAGATCTGGCCAATTCTGCCAAAATTCCATCAGCTTATTTAAGATTTCAAATCCTTGCTGTCGCCAATCCTCAGTAAGTAAATGAGTATGAATGATAATTGGATCAGGGTATTCGCAGAAGGTTGCATTAATTTCTTCTAAAGAGGCGAAACTATAGCCCAGAACATTATCTGCTAGGTTTTTAGACAACCGCTCACTCAGTTCGTCTAAATTTTTTAATCCAGCAGGCCAATTCAGGCAGTACTCCTTAATTACCGTCTGGTTTGGATCTAATCCTAACAATCTCGGAATAGAAAACTTTCGCAAACGCTCTAAAAATTTATCATGGCTTTGGGATTCGTTACCATGAATAATGCAAACCAGAGGTGATGGTATAACTTGCTTCAGCAACAGTTGAAGTGCTTTGCCTATCTCAAATTCTTGATCACTACGGTTTGGTAAATATGGTAGGAGAGAGGGAGGCTCCCGTTTAGACTGATACAGTGTTGGTTGTACATTGCCCCGCTCACTATTTTGAAAGATGACATTTCCAGCAACAAAGAAACCTCCTTCACGAACTTCCTGAACAGACAGGGCTTGACTGCCATACATTTGACCAATAGCCTGTCCTTGATTTCGAGTAACGTCCTGCTGAATTTGGGTATTGTTGTTCCCCTGAATAGCTTGCATTCCACCAGTAATTGTGGAATTTTCTGCCTGTAATTCAATATTTGATTCTTTGATGAGCGGCGAATTATCCTCAGGAGGTAAATGGTTGCTCATTTATTATTCTGCGTTAAAGATACTACAAATCTAAGAGAAGCAATTAGACATATAGTAAAAGCTGAATAAAAAAACTATCAGCTTTTTACAAGTCTTCTAAAGATGGTATCAAAAAATTTACCAAAGGATGGTTAATTTCTTTTTTTAAAGCTTCTGTACCAGATGCTTTAAGCACTTCTATTACACACACTTTCAAAGCAGGATTATTTTCAATTTGTTCAATAACCTTAGTAACAACTATCATTTTTTCTACTGGGGTTTTAGCAGGATTATACTTTTCTACTTGTTGTAAAATTTGTTGAATTTCTTTGGCAGCTTTTGCCAGATTTGACTTTTGTTCCGCAACCACATTATTAGTCATAGTTTGTACATTGTTATTACCCTGTACTGCTTGTATCCCACCACCTATTCTACCGCCGCTAATATTGAAAGAAATTCCACCACTGGGTTTTTGTTGTGATTCTTTTTCTGACATAACATCGGATTTCACAGCTTTTTTAACAGAAACAGAAGACGGTCTTGATTTAATTACTGGTGTTAAATTCTCGTCACCGCCTTTTAGCTGAATAGCAGTACAACCCATCCTAAAAGCATAATCGTAACCTTCAAGAGCACCCAGTGCATCATAAAATCCAGTGGCAAACTCAATTGCAGCTACATCCCCAATTGGCTGAGTCATACCAATTACGTAATCAACGTGTTGGTGAATTGCTTGTGCTTGAACTTCACTATAGCAGGCGTTAAGTATGACACACTCAACTGTTCCACGAAACAACTCAAACAAATTGGCGAGTGCTTCACCACTTACCAGTTGCGTTATTCCAGAATTATCTTCAAATGCTAAACCCTCTGTTCCCGCCCCATGTCCGGAAAAATGAACGATAGAAGGCTGATGGTCTAACATTGCACGGCGTAAATCTTCTACTCGTACTGCCCAAAAAGTAGCAATTTCAAACTGCTCTCGACGCTTAGCTAGTTTCAGCGCTTCCTGAATTTTCCGTGCCTCTTCCCCCAAGCGCAAAGGGTTTATGTTCTTGGGACTTGCTGATAACATTAATATTTTTTTCACGGTTTTCATGAAGAAAGGGAAATTTACACTTCATTCAAGCCTTAATACAAACTGAGCATACTATTTTTCGGAATTTCAGTCTGTTTATCCTCAAAAACCAATCACCTCAGAGGCCTTCTTCCGTTGCTCTGGTGTTACTTCCAAGTAGCGCTGTAATGTCTCAAGGTCATTGTGACCGCTAATTTCCTAAATATGCCGCAAGGGAAAGCCAGCAGAAAACATTATAGTTAATGTAGTACGTCGAAACGAATGTGTACTGACACCGACTAACATGACGCGATTGAGCAAAGCTCAATCGCCAAAGGCGATCGCAAGCTTTCACAAGAATCTTGTGAGCCATGAACTTGGTCAAGTGTTCGGTCACACCGCGCATACCTGGGAATAATGCACCGGGTTTTGGTTGGTATTCATCTAAGAATGCTGCTAGTGCTGGCTGAATATCGACAACACGAGTTTTGAGTTTCCCCTTCGTGGTAGACTTGCGAAAAGTGATAGTCCCAGACTTAATATCAGTGGTTTGGAGTGCTAAGGCTTCACTGATTCGACAACCAGTAAACAAACAGATGGCGAATAGTGCTCTGTCACGAGGCGAAGTTAATCCCTCGGTGAAAAGTAATTTTAATTCTTCTGGTGAGAGGATTTTCCCTTGTCCGTGGCGATTGTTCTTCATGTGTTAAAGGGGATTACAACAAAAGTTAATTTGTTGTAATAGACACTTCAATCCCTCATTATATCGTTCTACCAGCATCACACCTCACTCTTCCTTATATCCTATTTCTCCATTTTTCATCAGTCCGGCTTATGTATCTTTTGTATAATCACCCGCAAATGACGTGATTCCTTATGCAGATTCTGACTCCAGAACTTGGTCAGTAGATTTGATTTCAAAAATCTTAATCCCTGCATCTAAGACTTCAAATCCATCAGGCGTGAGTTTGCCAAGTTTGCCAGAAATACTGCCTACATATTTAGCATAGGATGCAGCAGTTTCAGTTGCTTTTTTGTAAGACTTAGAATTCAGCACAATCATGAATTTATTTTCATTTTCATCAGCCAGAATCAGTTTTACCTTTTTATTGGGTGCAGGGTCTGCTGGGGGAATCTCGTTAAATTTTAGAGTGATCTCAGATTTCACAATCGTTACCTGCTGATGATCTTTATCTGTTTGTTCAATTATTTCAGACTTAATTTTATCTGCTAGATGAGTATCTACTATCTCAGGTGAGTCTATAGTTCTATTTTGTTGTAATTTTGGGGAATTACCAACTAATGTTGCTTTAACTAGTTGTAGGAACTGACCAGAAATCACACACTCCAAGTCCCAGAATTTCTTCAGCCCCTCTTGCGGTAATCTTCCGAGTATTCCTAAATAGAAAAAATAATCTTTTTTGGCATTCCGATGTATTTTCATCAAAAAGCTATCATCAAAAATAGCAACTAAATTCCCACGAATAGAAAAATAACTATCAATATCAAGACGCGCCTTGCGAGGGCTAACAAGTCGTAGTATCAATGCATTATTTTGCTCTTTTGGGGTTAT
>JAJPJF010000080.1 GCA_021324415.1 Nostocales cyanobacterium Centralia_MAG_434 | reverse complement strand
TAGGGTATCCCCATCAATGAATTGAGGGGATTTGATTTATGAATAAATTTTTTGTTTTCTCCATAAATAAATTTAGGGGCTTTCAAGCAGCTTGGGTGTAGAGTAGGCTGTTCATTTTCTGCAAGAATTTCTTTTTACCCCTACACCCCACACCCTACCACCTACACCCGTTTTTTCGGTAACTTAGGGAGGTAAGCTCCCTTGTTTGTTCATCCCAAAAGGGGAGTGTAGGTAGTTCACTTGGCTAGGTTCAATGTGCACTTATTACTAAAAAAAATACTGAGTAAATAAAAGTACTCAGCATTACCTGATTTATATGGAGTAGAGCGAGAATCTTTATATTTTTTTCATCACTCTCAGACTCTAATAACTTGGAAAAAAAGTAGAATAAATCATGCTTGTAGAGTATTGAAAAAATTTAAAAAAATATATTGCGTTTTGTGAAAATCCATTATAATCATCTTATATAGGAATAAATAATTGTACCAAACGTCTACTTGTTTAAGTGGGCTTTAATCGCTCTCTAGGAAAGCAGTTATTGGTCATTAGATGAAAAGCATCTGAAACCAAACACATAACTGATGCTAACTTCTAGTTGTTAGGAAATTTGAAACACAGAGATAGTTATCAATGACAGTTGATAACTAGCGTATTTTAATGTTTTACACAGTATTTTGTTGAGCGCAAACTTAGACAAAATCAAAATATATTTTTATTTTGATAAAGCGAAGATTTTAGGCTTTCAGATATAACGATAGAAAACCTAAAAGTAAGCTTTATACAAAAAATTCATCATATTCAAAAAACTAGGTAGTTACCAAGGAGAAGAGCAATAATTGTAAATTAAGCTACACATTTTTGTAGCTTAGTTTTAATGACTAATTAAAATAAGTTACCTAAATACCCTAAATAGAATATTTACTATTTCGTATTTTTAAATAGAGATTGTTATGCTAAAAATAACAAGCAAATAGATGGTCTTTTTGTCAAAAGCGAAAGACTTGTAAAAAATTCATTGTCTACTAAACAAATGGAGTTAATTTAGCAATGCAGTTAGAAGATGTGGTGACAATTAAAGACGTAGAAAAAAAGGCATGGGAAGCACTAGAAAAGTCGATTATCTACTATAAAGGGCATCCAATTGGGACAGTAGCTGCTTACGATATGTCAGTGGAGGCACTTAACTACGACCAATGCTTTATCCGAGATTTTGTATCTTCAGCTTTAATTTTTCTAATGAAAGGTAGGACAGATATTGTCCGAAATTTCTTAGAAGTCACCCTGAATCTACAGCCAAAGGAAAATCAATTAGATGCTTATAAACCAGGTCGGGGTTTAATGCCAGCTAGCTTCAAAGTAATGTCAGACAGTGCTCAAGAATACTTAGAAGCAGATTTTGGTGAACATGCGATCGCCAGGGTTACACCAGTTGATTGTTGTTTATGGTGGGTCATTTTATTAAGGACTTATTCAGTTGCTACAAAAGATTTTTGTCTAGCCTATAGACCTGATTTCCAACAAGGTATCAGGTTAATCATGGAACTTTGCTTAGCGACGCGGTTTGATATGTATCCAACACTGTTGGTTCCCGATGGTGCTTGCATGATTGACCGTCGTTTTGGGATTTCTGGCCATCCCCTGGAAATTCAAGTTCTATTTTATGCCGCATTACGTGCTGCTCGTGAGATGTTGATTGGTGCAGAGAATGAAAATATCATCGCAGCAATTGATAATCGCTTGCCTCTTTTATGTGGTCATATTCGCCAGCACTACTGGATCGATATGAATCGCCTAAATGCCATTTATCGTTTTAAGAGTGAAGAATATGGTAAAGGCGCTGTCAATCTCTTCAATATATATGCAGATTCTTTACCATACCGTGAATTGGATAAGTGGCTACCGAGAAAAGGTGGTTATTTGTGCGGTAATGTTGGACCATCACAGCTAGACACTCGCTTCTTTTCGCTAGGAAACCTGATGGCTGTCATTACCGACCTTGCTACAGAGGAACAGTCTCAAGCAATTATGAATCTCATTGAGGCTCGGTGGGAAGACTTGGTGGGAGATATGCCAATGAAAATTTGTTTCCCAGCCGTGGAAAATGAAGAGTACAAAATTATTACTGGATGTGATCCCAAAAATATACCTTGGTCGTATCATAACGCTGGAAACTGGCCAGTTTTAATGTGGATGTTAGCAGCCGCTGCTGTAAAAACTCGTAGAGTACATATTGCACAGCAGGCTTTTGAGATTGCACAAGCACGCCTTTTGGAAGATGAATGGCCAGAGTATTACGATGGTAAGAGTGGACGGCTGATTGGAAAACAAGCCAGAAAATATCAAACCTGGACAATTGCTGGTTTCTTATTAGCAAAAGAATTGATAGACAACCCCACTCATTTACCATTAATGAGTTTTGAGGAATTACCACCAGAACTTGTCTCTAGAGCATGTGAGTTTGAACTCAGTAGTCTTGAAACAAAATCTTGTATCTAGCTGACAAGAAACTGAAAGATATAATATACATAGAATCTTGTAGCCCCCTTATCGTTATAGGGGGCTTTTGCTTTTTTTATGTCCAATCCCCGTCAAATAGCTTTTATTGCTCTAAGAGACGTTCACAAAGGAGCTTATGTTGATATTGCACTAGACCGAGTGCTACAAAAAGTTAATTTACCCGATAATGATCGCCGCTTGGTTACAGAATTAGTCTACGGCTGTGTCAGAAGACAACGAACTCTCGATGTTCTTATTGATCAACTTGGCAAAAAAAAATCTTACCAGCAGCCAAAAGACCTCCGCACCATTTTACATTTAGGCTTATACCAACTACGCTATCAAGAAAGAATTCCTGCGCAAGCTGCTGTCAATACCACTGTCCAACTGGCTAGAGAAAATGGCTTTTCTGGACTGACAGGGTTTGTTAACGGTTTATTAAGGCAGTATGTCAGGATGTTTGGGGAAGTCGGGGAGACAAGGGAGACAAGGGAGACAAGGGAGACAGGGGAGACAAGGGAGACAGGGGAGACAAGGGAGACAAGGGAGACAAGGGAGACAAGGGAGACAAGGGAGACAAATGCTTCCTTGTCCTCTCTCACTTCCGAAGCCCAAGGCTTCCTAAAATTGCCAGAAAACCCAGTCCAACGCTTGGGTATTTTACACAGCTTTCCTGACTGGGTCATTCAAGTGTGGGAAGAACAACTTGGATTGGCTCAAACAGAAATGTTATGTCAATGGATGAATAAAACTCCAACGATTGACCTAAGGGTTAACCCTCTAAGGACTTCTCTTGAGGAAGTTCATGCTGCGTTACAATCGGCTGGGATTTTATCAAAACCCATTCCTCCCCTACCCCAGGCTTTACGATTGATCGGTAGCACAGGTCCAATTCAAAACTTACCTGGTTTTACTGAAGGTTGGTGGAGTGTACAAGACAGTAGTGCTCAATTGGTAAGCCATTTACTCGATCCTCAAGCTGGAGAAGTGGTAATAGATGCTTGTGCAGCACCAGGAGGTAAAACAACCCATATTGCAGAATTAATGCGGGATGAAGGAAAAATTTGGGCTTGTGACTATACTCCCTCTCGTTTGAAGAAACTGCAACAAAACGCCCAAAGACTGAAATTGCATTCAATTGAAATTTGTGTTGGCGATAGTCGCAACTTACCCCAGTTTGACAATGTTGCTGATCGTGTGTTGCTAGATGCTCCATGTTCCGGTTTAGGAACGTTGCACCGCCACGCTGATGCGCGTTGGCGACAAACGCCAGAAACAGTCCAGAAACTCTCAGTTCTTCAGCAAGAATTGCTTGCGCATACTTCAAATTTTGTCAAGTCTGGAGGCATACTAGTTTATGCAACCTGTACATTGCATCCAGCAGAAAATGAAGCTGTGATTTCATCCTTTTTGGCTGAGCATCCAAATTGGGAAATTGAGCCTCCCAGTGTTAACTCACCTGTAAGTGAATACTCTACTCCCCAAGGCTGGATTAAAGTATGGCCTCATCAGCACGATATGGATGGCTTTTTTATGGTGCGTTTAAAGAAAATTAAGAATTCCTAAGCAGAACGCAGAACACAACTTATTTGGAAATCATAGATAAGTTGTAATAATTGAAAGTCTCAGAATCCCTGTTTCTTAGAGAAACGGGGACTTTCCTTTTTTAGGAATGATTTAGGATTGCTATAGAATACATTTTTATAGTCAGCAAAACATAGATAAAATTTAACAAGCAATGAATAATAATTCTAATGCAAAAACCTTAATAAAAATTTTGATTGGAGCCGCTTGGATTGATGGTAGAATCCAATCCGAAGAACGTCAGTATCTTCGTCAAATAGCTCAAGAAAAAGGTGTAGCCAACGAGCCAGAAATTCAACCTTTGCTACACGAATTGGTTCCTGTACAACCTGCACAGTGCTATGAGTGGGTAAAAGAATATTTGGGCGATCACCCTAGCAATGAAGACTATCAAAACCTCATTGAAGCTATCAGTGGTTTAATCTACAGCGACGGTGATGTAGCTCTTGATGAAGCAAGGCTTCTGACAAAATTACAACAATTATCCAATGCAAACAAGTCAACCCAACTCAGCCATAACTCCATTCTTAAACAGATTCAAAAGCTTTATCGTCGTTGGGTTGAAGTTCAAAAGTGAACTTCAGGAGAATTAAGATTTAGGAGCTAGGAGTTAGGAATTTTTTCGCTGATGAATTCTGAGTTTTGATGTTTGTTATTCAATGCTCTCAAAGTTAAATTTAAAGATCTTCACTCCTAGACTCCTAAACGCCAGTTGCTACAAGTCGGCAGAGCCGCCCAACGCACTGGCTCCTCCTAACTTTGTTAGGACTTGGGTTCACCAAAACCTGGTGTCTTGTCTTTCTCAATCTTGGGAACAACACTGGGGCGTTCTTTGTCTTCCCAGCCAGCAGGACGCTTAGAGTTGTACCAAGCAATAGAACCAATCGTAACAGCGGCTATAAAACCAGCTACATAGACAAAAGTTGCTGCCCATGGAAAATGGGGTCCATTTTCTGCTGCCGCAGCTGCTGCTTGCATGAACAAGTACATAAATTTTTCTCCGATTATAAGCAACTCTACTTATTAAGACCGTATACAAATAGCGTACAGCCCACATCCACCGCGAGAAGGAGAGTAAGAACGTGAGGGAGTGGCAAAACAAAACTTTGAGGTTATTTTCCACCTAATGAAGTAGGTCTAAGTCTCTCCCGCCAAGATATGGCTTGTGATGATGAAGCAGAGGAATTTGAAGAATGTTGCTGAGATTTAGCTGTTGTAGATGATGCGGTGGAATGTTTTTGTGAACGAGATGACTCTGAGGCAAATTCTCCAGAGCTTGATCCATTATGAGATCTGTGACGATAGCTTTTACCTGATGTGGAGTCTTGATTTTGTTCTTCGTCAGAGTATCGTCTTCTGTGTCTGGAAGTGCTTTCTTGCTGTTGATCTTGATTGTCTTCAGAATAATGCCTACGTCTGCGTCTCTCATTAGAGCGATCGCCATTCTCATCTTGTTGATGCTGATCGGAATCATCATCAGCAGCATATCCTCTAACAATCTGTTTAGCTTTAATAGGTTCTGCCTTAATTTTGCCTTTGCGACCTTCTAGCTTAGGTCGTGCTGGGAACTTTTCTACGGGCATTCCCTTTACGGCTTTTGCCATAAAATCATGCCAAGTCTCAGCGGCACTACTACTGCTACCATCAGTGGGGTTATTGTTGTCATTACCTAGCCAAACACCTGTTACCAATTGGGGAATGTAGCCAATAAACCACAAATCCCGAGCGTCATCCGTTGTGCCAGTTTTGCCGGCAACAGGTCGATCTAACTGAGCAGCACGACCAGTACCATCAGTCACCACATTGCCTAACATCCAGGTCATGATGGCGGCACTATCAGCGTCAAGAGCACGGTGTGATTTGAAGTTGGCTGACCAGATCACCTTACCTCTCCGGTTAAGGATACGACGGATACCATGAACTTCTGTGTGCAATCCATTAGTGGCAAAGCTACCATAAGCGCTGGTCAGTTCTAACAAATTCACTTCATTAGAGCCGAGAGCCAACGAGTAGTTTGGCTTTAGTTCTGATTTAATTCCCATATTATGGGCGAGTTTGATAATAGGCTTAAATCCTACATCAAGCAACACCTTCACCGCAACAACGTTAATCGACTTGGTGAGAGCGTCGAGCATGTCTATCTGACCATGGAAGTTTTTACTGAAGTTTTTTGGCTCGTAGCCATTCACTTTAAAGGGTTCATCTACATAGGTATCGTAGGGACTCTTGCCACTTGCTATGGCAGCTGCATACACAAAACCTTTAAATGTTGATCCAGGCTGACGCTGTGCTTGGGTAACGCGATTAAATTGGTTTTTGCCAAAATCTTTGCCTCCCACCATTGCCTGAATTTCACCATTACGGGGGTCAATGGCAACCATTGCTGCTTGCTTAAAGTTTTCCCAGCGACCTTGATTACGTAACACTTTAGTGACAGCATTTTCTGCTGCTTTTTGCCAAGTCGGATTGAGGGATGTTTCCACAGTTAAACCGCCTTCTTGCAGCACTTTGGGGGAAACATACTTTGGCAATTCTTTTTGGATGTAGCTGATAAAGTAGGGAGACTCCACTTGCCATCGTT
Organism: Nostocales cyanobacterium Centralia_MAG_434; assembly: GCA_021324415.1. Classification (GTDB taxonomy): domain Bacteria; phylum Cyanobacteriota; class Cyanobacteriia; order Cyanobacteriales; family Nostocaceae; genus JAJPJF01. The sequence goes on along the minus strand of JAJPJF010000080.1, from coordinate 59,301 downwards.
TGGGCGGACTAGGGTGAAGTGTTAATGGTTCAGCCATAGCTGCTTGTTTTTGAGCAGATGTAATGTATCCATCTTCTAGCATTCGCTGTAACACTATATTCCGCCGCTGCCTGGCTGCTTCTAAATTCACCCTTGGCGAAAAGCGGTTTGGGGCGGGAGGTAAGCCGGCAATTGTTGCCATTTCGCCTAAGGTGAGTTGATTTACTGGTTTACTGAAGTAAACTTGTGCTGCATCTGCTACACCGTAAGCTCCAGAACCCAAATAGACAAGATTCAGGTAGCGCTCTAGAATCTCATCTTTTGTCAATGTTTGTTCTAATTCCTGTGCTAAGCGGGCTTCCTTTAACTTTCGCCAGACTGTACGCTCTTGTTTAAGGAAGAGAATTCGTGCTAGCTGTTGTGTGATTGTACTACCACCTTCTACGACATCTTGCGATCGCAAGTTATTGAAAACGGCTCTGACTATTCCCTGCGTATCGACTCCATTATGTTGCCTGAACCTTCTATCTTCAGAGGCAATAAAAGCTTTTTTTAGATAATTTGGTATTTGATCCAGCTTGAGTTGTTCCCTAGTCGCATCTCCTTGCTGCTGTAAAACTGAACCATCAGCAGCTTTGATGGTTAATGTTTGCTCTCGGGTAACAGCATTCAGTTCCGCTTTATCTGGCAAACTGCGGTCTATTGACCCAATCAAGTAATTGGTGGCAACAATTCCACCACCACCCAGACCCACAATTAACCAAAATAAATACCGACGATAAAAGGGCTTGTTACCCAGTAATTTGGCTATTATCCCAGACGAGTTTTTTCTATCTTGGGTCTCTAATTGCCTTTCCTCGACTTGCGTTGTTGAAGGTAAGCTTTCGTCTGTTGATTCCTCGTTTACCTGATGATCGGACGGCAATTCTGGGTTGTCCTGAGAAGACGCACTCAACTTAGTTGATCTTTCCTTGAACCAAGAGGTAAACTTTACCACGTCTGTTCCTCACTCCAAGCAGTTGCAAGCAAATCATTACAAAAATACTCTGTTAGTGTATCAGCTTTGTGTTAGTATACCACTCTATAGAAGAATTGATTAAATTCAGCATAATTCCATACTTTTTATAATTCATTTTAGTTATTCTTGTTAATATAGCTACAGGCTTAAATATTGTTAAAAGCAATGCAGTTTTTGTAAATGTCTAGTAGTGATGTAGCTAACCAACTTTGCCAAAGCCAAATGGATAGCTTATTGAAGACTAGTGCTATTGCTTTAGGTAGCAATCTTGGTGATTCCTTGTCAATTTTAGAAGCAGCTATTGAAACTTTAGCACGAACACCTGGTATTAGCTTAAAAGCAAAATCTAGTTGGTACAAAACAAAACCTGTGGGACCAACACAACCAGATTATCTAAATGGCTGCGCCATACTGCAAGTAGAAATAAACCCACAAACATTGTTAGATACTTTGTTACAAATTGAAAATCAATTTGGACGTGTTCGACAAGAACGTTGGGGACCGCGATCGCTTGATTTAGATTTGTTGTTATACGATGACTTAATTATTGATACACCAAAATTGCAGATTCCTCATCCACGGATGAACCAGAGAGCTTTTGTGCTAGTACCACTGGCAGAAATTGCCCCTGATTGGGTCGAGCCTGTTTCTGGTTGTGCAATTAAAGAACTCGTAAAAAAGGTAGACTGTTCTGGTGTGTACTTATTAAATTGAAGTCAATAGTACCACCAATAAGTGAGAAACAAAAGTATTTACTCTGAGTATTGTTAAACACAAGAGCTAAACTATGCCATTAGGTAGAGAATTACCGCAGCTACTGAGACAACGCCTATTCTACAAAGGACGCAAGTTTAATTTTGAGGTTAATAGCTTGCGGTTGCCGAATAATGCAGAGGGAGAATGGGAATGCGTTCGCCATCCAGGAGGAGCTCTAGCTGTGCCTGTCACAGCAGATGGTCAGCTCATACTCGTGCGTCAGTATCGTTTTGCCGTTCAAGGACGGTTGTTAGAGTTTCCGGCTGGGACTTTAGAACCACATGAAGATCCTCTGGTCACAATTCAACGTGAAATTGAGGAAGAAACAGGCTATCGCGCTCATCAATGGCAAAAACTAGGAGAGTTTTTCTTAGCCCCTGGCTACTCTGACGAAATTATCTACGCTTACATGGCACAGGATTTGGAAAAGCTGGAAACTCAACCAGCTCAAGATGAGGATGAGGATATTGAAACACTGCTTTTCACCCCTGAACAGTTGGAGAAAGCTATTGTTGAGGGTGCAGTAGACGCTAAATCAATTGCTAGCTTTTTTCTAGCGCGTTCATTTTTATAAATTGAAAATCGCTATGGAAAAAAATAAAGCATTTAACAATGCTGGTAAGCTGACTGCAATTTTATGTCTAGTCACTCTTTTGCTCACACCTTTTGTCATTGTAAATGCTGGAGAACGAGGGGTTTTGATGCAATTCGGGAAAGTGCAAGACCAGATATTAGGAGAAGGAATTCACATAATTATCCCTGTGGTCAATACTGTTAAAAAGTTGAGTGTCCGTGTACAAAAGCAAGAAATTTCTGCTGAAGCCTCTTCAAAAGATCTACAGGATGTTTTTACTGATGTAGCACTTAACTGGCATATTATTCCAGGAGAAGCGAACGTCCTATTTCAACAAATTGGAGATGAAAAAAATGTCACTGACCGGATTATAAACCCGGCAGTGGAAGAAGTCTTAAAGGCAGTTATGGCAAAATATACTGCTGAAGAGATTATCACCAATCGAGGGGAAGTGAAAGCAGAAGTCGATAATGCTTTGACCACACGACTGGCTGACTATCATGTAGCAGTGGATGATATTTCCTTAGTACACGTTCACTTTTCTGAGCAGTTTAGCGAAGCAGTAGAAGCAAAACAAATTGCCGAACAGGAGGCAAAAAGAGCGGAGTTTGTCGCGCTAAAGACATTGAAACAAGCTGAGGCTAGAGTTAATCTCGCTAAAGGAGAAGCTGAAGCGCAAAAGTTGCTACGTGAGAATTTGACTCCTGATTTACTAAAAAGGCAAGCAATAGAAAAATGGAATGGAAAGCTCCCACTCATTGTTGGTAATAGTGAACCTAAATTTTTAGATCTGAGTGAATTGGTTAAACTGTATAATAACTAACAGTAAGCTAAGCTATCTTCTTAGCTAGTAAAGAATGAGGAAAAAATGGGAGTATCGAGAATTTTAAATTGAACTAATGCTAGAATGATGAGAGTATAAATAGTTGAAGATATAAAACCTGTAATTAGCTCTTGTTTTAAAGTACCCTTTTTGGGTTGGTTTTGAAAAATATCTACTGCTCCTACTTGCATTAAAATAATTCCAACAATGTTAGATAGCCAATAACCTATAATTGTGCAAGGTAGAAGTAACTTTGGAGAAAGCAAACTACAGAGATATCCAAAGAAATAAGCAATTGGTAAATTAAATAATAGATCATTCCACCAACATAGTGGAGAAAGTAAATAACCAAGCACTAGAAAAAATCCGCCTCTAAGTTTTTTCAACCAAACTTGTTGAAAGTTTCTCGTAAAAATTGGCTGGGACTCCTCAGAAATTGTTTGTTCTGCTAACTTCAATTCCTGATTGACCGATTGGGTGGATTCCATGATAAATACTAAATACTATCGAATTACCGTAGTTTATTATAAAAATATAGCAAAAGTCTAGTACTGGTTGAAAGCGTCACAGCTAATCAGGATCATCAACAGTTAACGCATGCATTTCCTTCCGACTTAGCAAAGGAGTAGAATTTTCTTCTATTGGGTTTTTGTGCTTCTCCACTCTTTTAGAACTCTGCAGTGGTAACTTGACAGTAAAATTGGCTCCTAGTCCTTCACCTGGACTTTCTGCTGTGATTGTCCCACCGTGGAGTTCTACCAATTGCCGTACGATCGCAAGTCCTAGTCCCAAACCACCAAACTTTCTTGTCGTGCTGCTATCTGCTTGCCGGAAGTAATCAAACACATAAGGCAAAAACTCTTCTATGATTCCTTGACCGGTATCGCTGACTGTAATTTGAGCATAGTCTTCCACATTCTCTAGCCGAACTTTGACACTTCCGCCAACAGGTGTAAACTTAACAGCATTAGACAAAAGATTCCAGATAATTTGGTGCAGACGAGTTAAATCACCTGTGACTTCACCCACATTTGGTTCTAATAGCACCTGAAGGTTAATTGACTTGGCTTGGGCTGCCAAACGTACAGTTTCTAGTGCTGACAAAATTGTAGATTCTAGATTAACTGAGGAAACATTTAGTGTTAGTTTGCCTTGCAAAATTCGGGAAACATCAAGCAAATCTTCAATCAACTGAGCTTGTAACCTAGCATTACGCTCAATTGTTGCTAGAGCTTCAATAGTCTTTGCTTGATTAAGTTTGCCTTTTTGGAGTAGTTGAGACCAACCCAAGATTGGATTTAAGGGAGTACGCAACTCATGAGAGAGGACTGCTAAAAATTCATCTTTGATGCGATTAGCAGCTTCTGCTTCTGCGCGCGCTGCTTGTTCTCTTTCTAGCAGCCGCATCCGTTCTACTTCTACTTGTTTGCGATCGCTAATATCAATACATGAGCCAATGTAACCGACAAAATGACCATCTGATGTAAAGCGTGGTATGCCTATATCTAATACCCAATGATACTCGTCATCATGATGCTTAAGACGATACTCCATTCTAAATTCTTCACGAGCATCAAATGCATCGATATATGTTCCTAAATAGGACTGGAAATCCTTGGGATGAACGCCTTTAGACCAACCTGTGCCTATTTCTTCTTCCATTTTCCGTCCCGTAAAGTCTAGCCAGGACTTATTAAAGTAATAACGGTGCTTGTTAACATCCGACAGCCAAATCAGAACAGGTGCGGAATCAGCCATGTTACGAAAGCGCTCCTCACTCTCCCGTAAAGCTGCTTCTACACGTTTACGTTCAGTCACATCTAAGACAATTGACAGTACGGAAATTAAGTTTCCTGATTCTCCCAATAAAACGGAGTTGTACCACTCACAATGAACAATTGCACCATCTTTTGTATAATTACGATTGTAACAAATATTACGCTGTTCAATTCCCCTAATCAATCGAGTTACTTTGGCTACAACAAATCCTGCGTCCTCTGTAAAAACAAACTGCCAATCACTAAACTTTTTCCCAATAACTTCTTGCGCTTTCCACCCAAAAATTCGTTCGGCTTCTGCTGACCAACGGCATATCCGAAATTGCTCATCCCATTCGACCACACCTAGAGGGGAGTTTTCAACTAAGAAGTTGAGCCTCTTGAGAGCATAACGCAATGCTTCCTCAGTTCGTTGACGCTCATTCAGTTCAAGTTGCGCCTGTTCAAAAAGCATCGATTGCTGGATGGCAATTCCTAGCTGTGTTGCGAGTGTATACAGCAAATCGATCTCCCACTGCTGCCATTTTCGTGGTTTCAAACACTGATGAGCAATCAGCAATCCCCATAGCTGTTCACCTTGCAGAATTGGGACCACTAGATTTGCTCTCACTTGGAACCGTGACAATAACTCAACGTGGCATTCAGCTAAGTCTCCTGTGTGGATATCGTCAACTGCATTGATCCGACCTTGTTTGTATAATTCAATCCTGGTTTGGGCAAAGCAAGGATCATAGATATTTGTAGACAAGATTGACGTACATTCAGGAGTGACAGATTCCACAACCACTGTGCCTTGCCAGTCTTCTGCAAAGCGGAAAATAAGTACGCGATCGCTATGCAAAAACTGCCGCACTTCCTGGACAGTTGTGTTCAAAATATCACTTAAATTGAGAGATTGACGAATATACTGGGCAATCTGCATAACCAGCTGTTCTCGTTGGATTTGCTGTTGCCTTGCTATTTCTGCCTGCTTAGACTCAGTAATATCCATGACTGTTCCAAGCATTCGTATCGGCTGACCTGTCTTATCATAGTAGACCTTGCCTTTGCTACAGACCCAATGCACAGAATCGTCAGGCCAGAGAATGCGGTATTCTACGTTGTAATCTGTACCCGTCTCCAAAACACGAGTTATGGATTGAGTGATATAATCCCGGTCTTCAGGGTGGACAACATTAACAAATGCCTCATAGGTTGGTAAACACAAACCTGATGGCAACCCAAATACAGATCCAGCCAGATCTGACCATAACATGCTATTGGATAAGATTTTCCACTCCCAAGTGCCCATTTGAGCAGCTTGTAGGGCTAACTTCAGTCTTTCTTCACTTTGTTGAAGTTGGTTACGTAACTGAGCTTTTTCCATGGCACTATGTAATGCTGAGCGTAACCTCTCAGGGGTCATCCTTCCCTTAACTAAGTAGTCTGCAGCGCCTGCTTTGATCGCCTGGACTGCGATCGCTTCACTCCCTTGACCCGTGATCATAATCACAGGCGGGTGATTTTCATTCGTCAGTTCTCGCAGCTTTGCTAGGAATTCTAATCCATCAAGATCAGGCAAAAGATAATCTAATAACACCCCATCTGGTGGGTTGTGTTGGCACAGTTCCAGTCCCTCTTCTCCCAATCCTGCTTCTAATATAGAGTAGCTATGATATGTATCCTTTAGAAGAAATCGTTGATAAGTCTGCCGATCTTCAGGGTTATCATCAATGAGCAAAACTGTGCGCTGCTTGGTCATGGCTACCTTATAAATTGAGCGGGAAGTGTACTCACCTCAAACCAGTAATCTATGAAAGCTTGGATGTTTTTAATTAATTCATGAACATTGATCGGTTTGATAATATACCCATTAGCCCCCTGCTGATAACAAGCTTCGATGTCTTTAGGGTTAGAAGAGGTGGTAAAGACTACGACCGGAATACTTTTGAGGATCTGGTCTTGCTTGATCTGACTGAGAACCTCGCGCCCATCGGTACCCGGTAGATTGAGATCAAGCAAAATTATTCCTGGGCGGGGTTGACTTGTGTCGTTGGCATATTTGCCAGTATGGTAGAGAAAGTCAAGGGCTTCATCTCCATTCACGCAACGGTATACAGGACAAACAAAAGACAATTGACGGATAACTCTCCCAAAAGCTTCAAAATCTTCATCACTGTCTTCAATCACCAGTAAGGATTGTGTTTTTGTACTGCTCATTTGCTCACCTCAACCTGGTAATGTAAAGTAAAAACTACTACCCTCGCCATAGATAGACTCTACCCAAATACGACCATGATGACGCTCCACAATCTTCTTGGCAATAGTTAAGCCAGCACCTGTTCCTCCACCGTATTCAGAACGTCCATGCAGACGTTTAAAAATACGGAAAATTGTCTCTAAGTGACGCTCGCGAATTCCAATACCATTGTCTTTAACGTAAAAAACCAATGCTGATTGAGGTTTTTGGTTATCTATCTGGATGTTGTGTTGTTGCTGCTGTGGCAAATCAGCAGCATTAAGAAACCCAATTTCGACAAATTTCTCTGCTTTATTGTTGTATTTGATTGCATTACTAATTAAATTAGTAAATAACTCATTGACTTGCACCCGGTCACAGTCAATTGAAGGCAAAGGGCGGGGAATGTGAATGTTCACTGGAGGTTGACCTCGGCTGAGGTTTAATAAATCTATAACATTCTGTACCAGAACATTTAAGTCTATCTTTTGTACAGACATCTCCACACGGCCTAAGCGGGAAAAATGCAGCAGAGAATCGATTAAATCTTCCATCCGCTGAGTGAGCCGCATCAGCGTCTGCAGCTTTGAGACTCCTTCTTCATCAAGCAGATGAGTATAATCTTCAATTAAAAAGGTGGAGTAGTTATGAATTCCTCGGAGTGGTTCTTTTAAGTCATGGGAAGCAATGTAGGCAAAGGCATCCAGTTCATTATTGCTACGTTCTAACTCGATATTAATTTTCGCAAGTTCATCTGCTTGCCGCAGCACAATTCCAACAATAGCGCTTCTAAGTTCGGCAACTGCTTCAATTTCACAAGACTTCCAAGCCAAAGACCGCCCTTGAACAGTCTCCTGCCACAACTCGAAGGATTTTCGCGGAGACAGACGCAAACTACCATCTGCTGACAGTTCCACTGGTTTATTGGGGTTACCTCCCCAGTTAATAGTTTGGATAACTTCTGGACGAAACCAAAAAATATAATTTTTATGGACTTTGGAAATTGTTAACGCTAGCAATCCACTAGCGATATCTCGAAACTTCTCAGCAGATGGATAAATTTTTGACAAATAATTTGTGGAAAAAATATTATCTTGACTGTGGTTTTCTATCCACACACGTAGATCTTGCAGGTCTTCTTTTGAGGGTGTGGTACCAATAATAGTCCATTGTTCCTCAAAGCAGATAGCTACCCCTTGGGCACTAACAAGTTCTAGTAAGTTGGATTCAGATTTAACCAAACCTTCTATAAAGTTTTTTTCTAGAGGAATGGATTCAATAAATTTTGATTGAATTGTCTTCAGTTTTATTTTGTAATCTAGGTCTTCGTGAGCTTCTTTTGTTAACAGTTCTAAAGACATAATGTGACCAAGAAACTCACAAGCCGTTCGTATCTCATAAGTCACATATTTAGGCAATAGGTGGTGACAAGCAATTAATCCCCACAATTTGTTATCCCGAATTAATGAGATAGACATGGAAGCAACTACATTCATGTTATGCAGGTACTCAATGTGGATGGGAGAAACACTCCTTAAAACCGATAAGCTCAAATCCACGGGTTGATTCGTCAGTGGATTGTGTTCAGAAATAAGCTCTACAGGCTGATAATGAGTGTTTGGTATTAACCGCAGCCTATTGAGAGTGTATAGCTGTATAGCTTGTCTAGGAATATCTGTAGATGGATAGTGTAAGCCAAGATAAGGGCTCAAATTTTCATCTTTGTCTTCAGCAATAACTGCGCCTGCTCCGTCAGTATCAAATTGATAAACCATGACTCTGTCAAAACCTGTAAGTCTTCGCACTTCCTTAACTACAGCCTCACACATATTAATTACGGTATGTGCTTTTTGTAGTTTTGTAATAGAGCTTTTGATTAAATGATAAAATCTAACAAAATCAGCATTCTCTTCAATATGTTTCGGCTCTAGCTCTAAGATTAACACTCCATTAAAGCGATGAATGATCCCATCAAACAGTAATGTTTCGTTCTGCTGATTTTTAATTGAGATTTCTAGAGGATTGACAGTTTCAAATTCTTCTAATAAACATTCTTTAATTAAACTAATTTGGTTCGCACTCAGCAAGTTTACTAATGGTTGATTCAGTAATTCCTGAGGATGACGACCAATCAAATCAAAGGTATTATTACTAATTTGTAATATTTGTAACTCCGGTTCTTGTAGAGCGAAAAGTATTCCATGTGGTTGAATAGAACCGGGAATATGAATTTGCTCTCGCTCGCAGTTGGTCAAATCAACAGTCTGAGCAGTAACAATTTCACTCTGACTTAGCGGATTTTTTGTTAGGTCGCAATCATTGCATGACATTCTGTGTGGTTCAACTTAATGATTATTTGTGCCTACTATATTTTTTTGTTAAAACTATGGAATTTGCATAAAATCCCACACTAAATACTCACCCTTAACTATATCCTTACTTATACTATAAAAGTTCTTTCTCAGGATTTAATGTTGTTTCGTTTACAGCCTGAGATTCATTTATAGCAGGGGAATTCGTCAAATGCGGTTTGAGGATCAGACCAACACCCACAGCCCAGGCGACTGAAATCATCCAACCTGCCAAAATGTCGCTAGGAAAGTGAACCCCCAAGTAAAGTCGTGTCCAGGCAATAGCTAATACGAACAAGCTACCAAAAATTAAAATAAACCAGCACCAGGCACTACCCCAAGTCAAAACAACTAAGGCGGCTACCAATGCCATACTTGCCGTTGCATGTCCGCTCGGAAATGCATAATCTAATTCTGGAGAAAGCGAGTCCCATAGTTGAGGACGCACTCGATGCATTAATTCCTTGAGTGTACGGGTGATGAAAGAACTTCCTAATATCGTTATGAGTAAATAGGTGAGCGATCGCCATCGTCTCATAAGCAAAAATATGAGACCAATCACACAAACCAAAAAAAGCACAACAGGAAAGGACCCAAATTTGGTTAGTGTAACCGCAAAAGTATCAAGATAGGCTTGAGATGTTGTATGAATTGCTACTAGGATTGGTAAATCCCACGAAAAACCACCTTCATTTTGACGCAGATCTAATGCCAGCAATCCAAATATTTGGAGCGGTAGATAAACGCCTATCAATAGCGACAGTAGAGAACGCCAGTGTGCTACGAACAACTGCTGGAAAAAGTTGACAAAAGACTTTAGCATGTTTAACTCAAGTTGATAAGCTGTGATGAACTTACAAACGTCAAAGACCAATAATGATGGTAACTTGACGCTCCCACAACTATCGTTAGGCTAATGTTGTTTCCCAGAGATGCCAACGAACTCACCCTTGAGCTTACATCTAGACGATATGCGCTATGAGTGAAATTCTGTGTATTGCAACTACTTCTAGGGCTGTAACACCATAAATTCTCTATAAAATCTGCGTGTGTAGAGACGTAGCACTGCTACGTCTCTACTGGAGGGTTAACTAGGATGGCTAAACCTAATCATCACTTCCTTGTGGCAACATAGGAATCGCCTGGTCTGCTCCATTTAACTCCACAAATCTACGAAAAAGCCACATAGTTGCATGGTTTGAAATCTTGTTGCGGTTCACAAGATAAGCTATATTTCTTTCAGCTAATTTTCGGTAATAAGGGAAATCTTCAAACAAGGTTATACAAGAGGCAATGTGTAAGAGGATTTGTAGGCAGGGTTTTGGCCAATCTAAATCACTGTAAATATCAATGAAAAAGTAATGTTCATCAGGTGTTAATGGATATGCTGTAAACATTACAACAATTCTTTTGTTTTTATAAACTGGAATACTGAGTTCTACAGTATAAGGAGTATGCAATATCAACTCTACCTCAGCAGTTGGTTCTCTCCAAATTCTTAAAATATTTAGTGGAGAGTCTAAATATGTCTCAAAGGTAATTTGGCCCCCAGTGGGTGTAGAGTTGAATTTATTAATTCTAATGACTTTTAAATTATTGAGACTACATTTATGAATTGTTTCTAAATGTTTTAAATTTAACAAGTGATAGATTTGACAGATATATGGAAAAGGTAAAATATATTCTTGACTAATCATGTGTAGCTTTTTCAGATCCAAGCTTGCTTGTGGAGGATCGCCACTAATGCTTTGCTCAGGTTTTAAATACAGCCATGTCAAAAAGAATAAAGAAGCTGTAAATAGGTGAAGCACTTCTATAGGTGACAAATAGCCATCAGAAAATGCTGCTATAGTTCTATCAGAAATCCCGAAAATCCATGATGGAATACCAAACAGCCAAATTCCATTTTGGAAATTTAATCGAAAACGAGCTAATCTATCTTCTATAAGTTGAGGCTCTTCTGTTGTTTTGCTACTATTATGCTTAACAATATTATTAGACATAAGTATTTACACCCTGAATGATAATAAATATAACTAAGGAAGTAGATGGGAATACACACAACACATGAAATAGAAATGTCAGTGATGCGTCATATTGTTTAGCTCTAATGATTTCTCCTTATATTTGCTTCTCTACTAAGATTTTCCAGTTTCAACCTACTTTAGTTATTTTTTCTATTTAAATAGAGTCTAAAAATTGAAAATATAATTACCCTCTATCTATAGTTATAAATACTATTGCCATAAAAGCTTCTGTAAGTAATAGTCAGTCACTACAGTTGAGATAACTGCATAAGTTCATCTATAACAATCCTAAATCACTTGTAAATATCGAGAAACCCAGTTTCTTTAAGAAACTGGGTTGGGTGCAATTAACAAATTTATTACTCAAGTCTGGATAAATAGAGAATCCTCAAGAGGAAATCCTAAAAATCAAGTCAAAGAAAGTAATTTCTACTTTATCAATTGGTATCATTGCTACAAGTAGCAATTTGTTATAACGCCTAAAATACTCTATTCTCGGATTTGAAACATTCAAGGGAAAGACCTAAAAAACTAGATTTTTCTACTGTATATTAATGTTTTTAGGCTAATTTCTTGATAAGAAAGTCTGTTTTTGATGCAGGTGTAAGATATTTTTTCATCTACGAACCCCGTAGAAATGTATCAATTCTGCGTCTCTACACGCACGTCCCTAACCGAAGGGTATTGCTATTCAAATATTTTGTCAACAATCAACATTTAACAATCTCAACGAGTATTTATGCCTTTTAAATACTCATGAGCTTGACACTGGACTAAAACTACATTTTTTAGGTAAACTACGAAAATGACGTCGGAATTGTGGACATTTGCTCAAGTGCATCAAACCTTATATCTAGACAACTCCATGTATTACTCCTTACTACCACTTTTCAGCTTCTGTGTTGGCATTGTCGTTGGTTTAACGGGGATTGGTGGCGCATCTCTGATTACGCCAATGTTGATTTTTGTTTTTCAGGTTCCGCCAGCGATCGCCGTAAGTTCTGACGTTGTAGCTGCGACTCTGATGAAGTTTGTTGGCGGCTTTAAACACTGGCAACAGAAAACCCTTGATCTCAGAGTGGTTCAGTGGCTGGCATTTGGGAGTGTTCCTGGCTCACTTTGTGGGGTAGGTATTTTGCATCTCATCAAACAGACTGGAGAATATCATCTGAATGGTGTCCTGCTTAACTTAGTTGGAATGATGATTCTGTTGGTCACTTTATTAGCATTAACACAATTGATATTGTTGACTGTTTTCCCTGAGTTAAAGTTACCGGAACTGCCAAAGTTAGACTTAGATACCCTATCAGGTCGTATTGTAGCCATGATGGTGGGGGCAGTTTTAGGCTTTTTGGTAGGTCTAACCAGCGTGTCTTCTGGTTCAATGTTTGCATTAGCGCTGATTACCCTTTTCCAGTTAGATCCTCATAAACTAGTAGGTACAGATATCTCACAGGCAGCAATTTTGTTAACCTTTACTTCCCTTGGACACCTAACTCTTGGAACCGTTGATTGGAGTTTGGTATTACCAATATGGTTAGGTTCTGTGCCTGGGGTGTTGATAGGTGCTAAACTCTGTCAGGTAGCTCCTCAACGCCCACTTAAGTTTGTCATATATACACTCTTACTGATGGTAAGTTACAAATTAGTTTATCAAGTGTAGATGAATTGGTTATTCACTGCAATTAGCACAGGGTTCTTAGCCTTTAGTGCCACCAATATTGACGATATCGTGGTTTTGTTACTACTGTTTTCTCAGGTCAATGCTGACTTTACGCTTAGACATATTGTTGTTGGGCAGTATCTAGGTTTTGCCGCACTAGTCCTTGCTAGTCTTCCTGGTTTATTCGGAGGATTAGTGATATCGCAACATTGGATTGGATTACTTGGTTTAATCCCTATCGCTATCGGTATTAGCAGTTTAGTGAATCAGCAAGAAGATGTATTAGAAGAGATTAATCCCGAAACAGAATACCCTAGAGACTCGGATATCAAGAATTTTCTTTCTCCACAAACTTATAGTGTTGCAGCAATCACTATTGCTAACGGTAGTGACAATATTAGTGTATATGTTCCATTATTTGCCAGTCTGGACTTCAGAAGTTGTTTAGTCATTATAGTCGTATTTTTTTTATTAATAGGAGTTTGGTGCTACGCAGCATACAAATTAACCTATCAAAAATTTATTTCTAATGTTCTAACAATTTATGCAAGTCATTTCGTGCCTTTTGTTTTGATAGGATTGGGCACTTTTATTGTTTTAAAAAGTGGAGCTTTTAATTTAACTAAGCTCATTGCTAGCTATTTATGTTTGATTGTTATAGTCAGAAATAATGAAACTTAAAATCCTTGAGTTAATATCCCCTCAAAAGCACTGGCAATACGAGTTTGAAACCGTTGCTGGCGCTTCAACTTACAAACAGGTTGAACGATTTCCAATTTTTTAGTAAAATTCTTATCTCTATCTACAACTGGGATGGCATGCAGTGTAGACAGTTTCAGTTCTTTTTGTACCATCAATTCAGGAATTGCCGCTGCACCAACACCCCTTTCAACAACAGCCTTGACCATCTCGCTACTACTTAAGACAAGGATCACATTTAATTGCTGAGGTTCTATTCCCCAGCTTTGTAATGTTTGCTCAAATATCTGCTGTGCTCCAGAACCAAACTCTCGCATAACCCACGTCGTTGTCAACAGTTCCTTGGGCGAGATCTCTGAACGTTTGTACCAAGGATGAGATTTGCCAACAACAATTTGTAGGCGATCGCTTCCTACAACTTCTTGCTGTAGACAACTCTTCAAAGATGCTTTGATTTCTCCTGTGACTAACCCTAAATCAAACAGTCCGGTTGCTGTGCCTTCAGCAATTTCTTCTGCATTGCCTAGTGTACAGTTGACAACAATACCGGGATATTGACGCTTGAATTGACTAATCTTATCAGGTAGCCAGTAGTTACCAATAGTCAAACTTGAGCCTAACTTCAACTCACCCTGTTGCATATTGTTCAATTCCCGCAAGCCTCGTTCGGTCAAAGCAACTTGGTCAAGAATTTGCTTTGCTTCTTTTAGTAGCAACTTGCCAGCATCAGTGAGTTGGATATTACGACCAGTCCTATGGAACAGTTTCACGTCGTATTCTGCTTCTAAGGTGTGGATAGCAGCACTTACCGCTGGCTGTGTCAAGTAAAGGGCTTCGGCGGCACGAGTGAAATGCAGAAACTCGGAAACTGCCAAAAAAATTCGCAACTGCTCAAACGTCATTTTGGGTGCTTAGAGCTTCTTGGGCTATTGTTTTTGCTCATTCATTGTTGTTCTATAGATTCTTATTATACGGTAATCCTATCTAAAAACAGCAGTTAAATTTCCTAAAATGTAAAACTATACTAACAAATCATATCAGTGATGGGTTGTTTTGTAAATCTGTAACGTAATTTTAAGTAATAAATATCACCTAGATATTTTATGACTATAAATTGACTTGTAATACGAATCAAATCAAGATTTTTAGCGCAAATGAACCATTATTTATACTACATAAATTAAGAAACAATATTGTTATTTATATTACTTTTCATTGGGTATCAATAAATTTATTCTATCAGACTGACAAAAAAGAGTATTTGATCCTATTTACAAGTAACCGTACATTAAAAATTACGCCTGAGTCAAAGGATCCTTGCAGAAGGCAAAGTTCACCAGTTCAATGCGGGGAAAAACTACCCAACTTGAACGTTAACATACTGGGGAAATTTGCGAATGACCGCAGAAATTCAACTTACGCAAACGCAGACTACACAGAGTAAACATGGCTTAAAAACTAACTGCCTTTCTTTCGGAGAAGTTCTAGCACAATCATTTGCCGTCATTGCACCTACAACCATACCTGCATCCAACATTGGTTTAATTGTAGCTCTTTCAGGCAATGGCACTTGGCTTAGCTTTTTGGTTGGATTGGTTGGGTTAGTGTTTGTTAGCGTAAATATCAATCAATTTGCCAGCCGTTCTGCCTCGCCTGGTTCGTTTTATTCTTACATTGTTAAAGGTCTCGGTCCAACAGCAGGTGTGATTTGTGGTTGGAGTTTAGTACTGGCATATTTATTTACAGGGATGTCAGTCTTGTGTGGTTTTGCTAACTTTAGTGGCATCTTGATTGGTCATTTAGGGATTCACCCATCAAGTATTACACTGTTAGCTTTAGGTGCTGGGATTTCCTGGTATGCAGCATATAAAGATATCCAGCTCTCAGCAATGGCAATGTTGTGGCTAGAGGGAGCATCAATTGCTCTGATCTCAATCTTGTGTCTCCTTATCTGGGCACATAAGGGTTTTGCCTTCGATATGCCCCAACTCACCCTGCAAGGTGTGACTCCAGGTAAGGTAGCGATGGGATTGGTGCTAGTGATGTTTGGTTTCTCTGGCTTTGAAAGTGCGACAACTTTGGGAGATGAAGCAAAACGCCCATTACGCAACATTCCAAGAGCTGTGATGGGAAGCGCAATCATGGCTGGAATATTCTTCGTTGCTACAACTTATATTGAAGTGTTGGGTTTCAGTGGTACCGGCGTATCAATCACCAAATCTGAAGAGCCACTAGGTTTTCTCTCACAACAGATGGGATTGGGGTTTTTAGGGGAGTTAGTCGCTTTTGGTGCACTATTTAGTTTCTTTGGTTGTGTGCTTGGTTGTATTAATCCAGCTGCACGCGTGTTCTTCATGATGGCACGTCACGGTCTGTTTCACTCTAAGCTTGGTTCAGCACACTCATCCAACAAAACTCCCCACATTGCAGTGACTATGTGTTCGCTGATTACATTTGTGATCCCAGCAGTAATGTCGTTCTGTCACATCAAATTGTTTGACAGCATGGGTTATTTGGGAGCCATCTCTAGCTTCGGATTTGTAACGGTATACATCCTTATTTCTATTGCTGCTCCATTTTACCTGTACAAAATCAGAAAACTTCGCCCTTTAGATATGGTGTTTTCTTTACTGGGAATTGCATTCATGATGATTCCAGTGTTGGGAAGTGTGGGCGTTCCCGGTAGTACTCTTTTTCCAGTGCCAGAAGCTCCTTACAATACATTCCCCTACCTGTTCTTAGTGTACTTAGTCGTTACCTGCGGATGGTTTTTCAAGCAAAGACGCCGTTCTCCTGGAATTGTGCGCTCAATGCAACGGGGTATTGATGAGATTCATGAAGGATTTACCACTCCACCCCAATAGTCACTTCCTAATCACTAAAAGACAAATCCAAAGACAAGTACGAGAAACAAAGGACAAGGATAAATGAGCGGATTATTGACTTCGATTCCTACTGGGTTAACAGCCTTCGCTGCAACCAATCTTGACGACATAGTGATTTTGTCGCTGTTGTTCTCCCAAGTGAATACAATATTCCGTCGTCGCCACATCGTATTAGGTCAATACCTTGGTTTCGGTACTTTGGTTTCTGCTAGTTTAATTGGTTTCTGCGGCAGCCTCTTCTTGCCGCAGCCTTGGATTGGATTGCTCGGTATCGCGCCTATGATGATTGGGATCAATCGTTGGCTGAGCCAGAATGATGAGACTGAAACAGAAACTGAAACCGAACAATCTGTTAACTCTTGGTTTAGCAGCTTTTTGTCTCCCCAAACCTACAGTGTGGCAGCGGTAACAATTGCTAATGGCGGAGACAATATCGCTATCTATACACCATTGTTTGCTAGTAGTAGTTGGGAGAGCCTTCTAGTTGTTTTAAGTGTCTTCTTCTCAATGGTGGGAGTTTGGTGCTATGCCGCTTACCTGTTAACCCGCACTCCTGTGATCGCCAGTATTTTCGCCCGCTATGGTAATCACTTCGTTCCATTTGTCTTGATTGGGCTGGGTGTGTTGATTCTCTCGAAAAGTCACACTTTAGAAAACCCTGGTTTAGCAGTACTCACTATAGTAATCAGCGGTTGTTACCTATTGACTCAGAGTAAAAACATTTGGCGTATGCCGGAAGTAGGGAAAAATTGAGATTTAGGCCCAGTGTTCTTAAATCAATTGTTGCAGTGGTTACAATTTTAACAATGGCCAACAAAGTCAAAGAGTTTTAGTAAAAAATACTTGTCGTTGCTAGAAGAGGAGAAAACTCATGAAGCTTTTTAAAATCGTTCTTATCGTCTTGTTTTTTCTTGTGAATTTAGGTTTTGCTCAACCCTCTTTGGCAGGTAAGAAACTGACAGAAAATCCTGACTATATTGAGGTGACTCAAACCCTAGATAGTGTCTTGAAGCAACAGCAAGAAGAAGGCATTACACCAGAGAATGTGCAAAAGATTGCTGATTTGCGGTTCCAAAAATACATTTTAGAAACAGGAAAAAAGGGAGGTCAGTGTCGTAATGAAACCGACAAAACCTTAGTGGTCTACGGTCGGAAAAGCAAAAAATCTAAATCCACCTTTGACAATTCCCTATATTTTCTACCCAGTGGTCAAGAAACTGACAATGATTGGGATTGTGACGGCGTTTATCTACCAACCGACGTAAAGGTCGCAGGGATAGATCCTCTTGAGCCTGCTGAGGGACAAGAACCAAGAGGTGCTTTAGCCTACAAAATTGTTGATGGCACTCGGCTAGTTGCTACAACCAATCCAGAAACATCTCAAATTGAATTTAATGTTCCGCCTGCTAAAGTTTTTCAAGCTGGTGACGAAACCAATTGGTTTATTCCTGATACGTTACAGGCACTCTTAGATCAAGGAACGACAAACGCACCAATTGATGATTAAGCTAAGCATCAGTCTGGTACAAACAACGTAGAGATGTTGCAATGCAACGTCTCTACACGAATTGTGATTTAAAATACTTTTTAATATTGACAACTCATATCAAAGTAATATACCTTTATTCATAAATTTCCCTAAATTTTTCTGATAAAATATAAAAAAATATCAAGTGTTATATAATTAGATAAAAGATTTATACCAACTTAACCTTCAGAGTTTCTCTATTTATAGAGGAACCTGTTTAATTCTTAGCGGCTTTGTGGCTCATGCCATAAATGAGTAGATTTTATCAAGCTTAACAAACGGGCTCTTGAGAATGCTGTAAGACTAGCTACTATTTAAATTTATGAAGACAGATACAAATACAATAGAGAAGTTACAAGAAAATTCAAAGACGCAGAAACGCAGTGCAGATAAGGTACGAGAACATCTAGCTAATGAGCGTACCTATCTAGCTTGGATGAGAAGTGGAATTGCGTTGATGGGGTTTGGCGTTCTCATTGTCCGTCTTCGTATCCTTCGTCCCCCTCTTGCGCCTCAGTCTCCAGGTACTGGTTGGAAGTTAGGTTTAGCCTTTGCAATTGTAGGTCTTCTGACCGTGCTGTATTCTACTCAGCACTACCGTGTTGTTCGGCGTGATATAGAGGAAGACACTTATGAACCAGCCGACCGTTTGGTGATCCTCTCTAGCTTGACTGTCTTACTCTTAGGCATAGGCGTAATCTATTATGTTTTCACAGTTCCTCTTGGCTTGAATGTTGTCATCGTGGATTGAATGAAAATTTTGGGTTCAGGATTTTGAATTGTAGCAATTGAAAGCATCCCCTAAATGGAATAAGTAGTGTGAGTGTCTCACTCGCGTGATATATTCAGCGAGCAGGATGTGAGTGCAAAGCACACGCTTCGCGAACGCACTACATCACGTGATTTGTAATTTTTCTACACTCTTGTATTACACCACTGCTAAGTGGCTTTACTTAAAAATTTAAATGGTGAGCTGTAGCTTAGCCATAGCTCACCATAATTTGATTTTAATCGTTATGTAGTTAATTTGTTACTCCATAATACAGTGGAATATAAGCTAGAAAAAAGGAGATACAAAAGTTAGTGAACAGTTTTAGTTTTTGATTTCCTCAACTCCTGCTTCTAATGCCTCTTGCAAACTATCGAAGCACCCAAACAGACAAGGATGTGTAGGAGTGATGGGGTCAGGATTTGTTCGTAATTGCTCGGTAAGTGCTAATGTGTATGAAAATTTGTCTTTGATGATAGGATGCGGATAAACACTCACTCGCCAATTACCAAAAGCTTTTTCAGTTATTGGCTTTTTCATTCTTTAGAGTTAGTAAATTTTTTCTCTTGCAAACAGCTGGATAAAACCGGCACATGTGAAAGCGACTTCCCTACACCAAAGGTAAAGACTTTGATGGCTACTCTAGGCCAATTGTTTTCCTACTGAATGATAAAAACATTTAGTTAGTTATTTGCGCTCACACATCATATCTTAAATGCGAGGTAGCCATCTCGATGTTAATTTTGCCTTACGGTATAGGGCAGTCGCACCAGCAGTAAAAAATCGGGAACTAAATTTGTCAAATTGCTGGTCCTACAATTCTGTGCCAAATGAAAACAGCAATAATTGCACCCAAAATAGCAACGATAATGCCAGGAATACTCAGGCTTGCAGCTGTAAGTACAAGTCTACCCGTAGTGAGTAAAGTTGCAAGTGTACCACCAACAAATGCACCAATAATACCCAGCAATATTGTTCCTAAAATTCCACTCCCTCTAGCAGCTGGGTCAACAGCTTTAGCTATAGCTCCTGCAATCAAACCTAGAACAATCCAAGCAATTATATTCATAATTCAAAGTCTCCACAAGGTTTTGAGTTGACGCCTTTAATTTATCAATGAAAAGTACTGAAAAACCTCTGTCCCTTGAAATAAATTGCATAATAGTCCATTAGAGAGGTAAATCTTAGGCAAAACTATGCAGTAAGGCTATGATTCCAGTTCTTGAGCAATTTCTTTTAATTTCTTAATAATATCGCGGTTTTTTTCATTGCGACTGCCATAGAGACGTGCGGAAAAGATAGTCACAATCTCCATCACGTCTTCAGCAATCTCTTCCTCAAACTCTGCTAAGGAGCTAGCATTGAGAATAACGACCTCTGTGCCAAAGTGTTCGCATAAAGAGAAGATGATCTCGATACCAAACCGCAAGAGCCGATCGCGGTGAGTAAGTACTAGCCGACCAACATCTCCTTGGCAAATGCGCTGAATAAGTTGTCGTAAACCACTTTTGCGGTAGTTCATTCCTGAACCAATGTCTTGAATGATCTCAAACTTCCAATTATTGGCAATACAAAAAGATGCAAGAATATTGATTTGTTGCTTAAGGTCTTTTTTGTGCTTTTGATTAGAAACACGCGCATAAGCCAATGTTATGCGATCCGAGGCTGACCTGGAAGGAACAAGACCTCGTAGTTGAACCAAGTCATAGCGACGATGTCCTGAGGGAGTGCGCTCAACTGTAATCTTTCCAGCTGCTTCCCATCGGCGCAAGGTGTCACGGGAGACTCCTAACTCAGCAGCAGCTTGACCAATTCCTACTTTCATATTCCAATTTTTAAGTGAAGAGATTATGGCTACTTAACTAAGTCTGCATACATTTGCTTAATATCATTACTCTTGCTTAAGGAATAATACTAACTCAAAGAATAATAGGTACAAATGTCTACTCTCTTAAAAGTATAGAGATCTTCTCTACAAGATATGTCACATTATTTAATAGAGTAGTAAGTATGATACCAAATTGCATTCACGATAGGCAATTTTTCGTGCTGATTGTTATATTTTCTGGATAATCAATCGCTAGATAGATTGGCTATGATTTAAGATCAACATTTCGGATTATTGAAATCAAGGCTCTAAAATAATAAATCATTCATTAGCTAGATGTATTTTTTAAGATAAAAACGCTAATAATTCTTATAGATAGAGACAATTCAAGAATCTAACCTTAACAGACATATCTCAAAGAATAACACATTGTAAAACTTTGAGAGCAGACAGATTGTGTTGAGTCAGTAACTGTTTCTATTATTTTTACTCCCTTTTTTCTTGGGGTTGTAAGTTTACCTGTTTCATTTATCTAGTAAATAATCGAGTCAGTAAAAATGAAAAAAATAACTTTATTGCTCCTGAGTAGTCTTTTACTTGTAGGTACTATGTCTTGTGAAAACAATGCTAAGACTAGTACTAATGCTCCTGATACAACTCAAGAAAGTCCCAAGGTTCCCGATGCAAAGACAGTTCAGGAAAGCAAACAAGATGCGCAAAGTCAAACACGCAGAAATCAGCTCAATGCTGATATCCGAGCTCATGAAGAACGTAATAATACCTTTAACAAAGGTCAGACAGATAGAACTGATGCGGCTCTAGCTACAGAAGTTCGAGACAAGCTAGAAGCGAACATACCTGGAAGTCAGCTAGTTGTTGATGCTAAAAATGGGGTAGTCACTGTATCAGGAACTATTCCTCACCAGAGAGATCTCAGAAAGATTGACCTAGCAAAACAGATTAAAGGTGTCAAAGGCGTAGTCAATAAGGTTGAGGCTGTTACACCTAAGGCTACCAAAAGCTAATATCACGCTACTACACCTACAGCTGATATCGATGCAAAAGCTGTGAGAGTACCAATAAAATATTCAGTACTACCACGAAGGTTATCGTGTTACTTAAACAGTAAAATATGTGGTACAAAGACCTTTATGTGTGTGTATTCATAGTTGTGTTAAAGTAACGTGACGTCCTCAGCGTCACGTTTTTTTGTAGTCTCAAAGTTTTGCCTCATTTACGAAGTTACTTACTATAGTAGCCTGCTTTTGTCAAGTATCCCAGGCACTGGCACGGTCTAGGATCTCAATAGAGGCAGGGTCGAGTTTTAGAGCGATCGCTTTAACAATTTCATTCAGTTGCTCAATCTTAGTTGCACTGACAATGGGAGCAGTAACACTCTTACGTGCAATCAGCCATGCCAGAGAGACTTGGGTCGGAGTCGTATGATAAATTTTTGCTACCTTATCAATTGCCTCCAGAATCTGAAAGCCACGAACGTTTAAATATTTCTTCACATAACCAGCACGGGAGCTATTGGCGAGATCTTTTTCTGAGCGATATTTTCCAGAGAGGAAACCACTGGCAAGAGAAAAATAGCTAATGACACCAATTTCTTGTTCTTGAGTAAGAGGTTCTAGCTCCTTTTCATAGTCGGCTCGGTCATACAAATTGTAGAGAGGCTGAAGGCTCTCATAGCGTGGATACCCATACTGCTGGCTAATTTGGAGGGCCTGCTTGAGACGAGCTGCACTATAGTTAGAGGCACCAATTGCACGTACCTTTCCCTGACGGATCAGCTCCCCATAGGTTTCGAGGGTTTCTTCAAGAGGAGCACTTTCATCATCAATATGTGATTGATAGAGATCAATGTAATCTGTTTGTAATCTTTGTAGTGAATCTTCAATAGCTTGCAGGATATGCTTTCGAGATAGCCCTTTACCCCTCGGACCCATATCATTACCTACTTTGGTTGCAATCACCACTTGGTCACGGTTACCGCGTTGCTTCAGCCATTTTCCCAGGATCGTTTCAGATTCTCCACCCTGATTACCTGGAACCCATTTAGAATATACATCGGCTGTATCAATAAAGTTGCCTCCAGCCGCCACAAAGGCGTCTAGAATCTCAAATGAGGTCGCTTCATCAATCGTCCATCCAAAGACGTTGCCGCCAAAACACACGGGTGTGACCTCTAGTGCAGAACGTCCCAGTTTGCGTTTTTCCATATCTTTTACTCTTAATTGAACTTATGTATAAACACAAACAGGCACACGCTTATATGCAGGAGTGCCTGATCGCTTCTCAATAAGTGGATTAAAGATCGTATTGACTTCCGGATAAAACATCACAGCAGCCCCCTGGCGAACGGCACCATAGATAACCTCAACGTTTTCCATTTTGCCTGCATTCCCCTGGACTGTAACATGTTGATGTTCTTGCAAATTTGCCTTTTCTGCATCAACACGATTCATCAATATGCAATTTCGGTGAGGCATACCCCTGTAGCGATCGCCAATTTTATAAACGACCGTATTATGCTGTGAATAACTACGTCCCGTCATCAGCGCTACTACCACACCCTGTGTTGAATCAGGGAGACCAAAATCTTTAGGTTGTGGCAACGTCAACTGAGGTAGAGGCGTGACAAACATTGTGGCTTTCCCTGTGGGGGTTGGGAATCTTGGTTCTGTGAAAATGCGTCCACTGATTGTGAATTCTTCTTTTGTATCGTCGATAGTCGCCATCTTCTCAAATCCAGGAATCGTTTGAGAAATTAATTGTCGGATATAGCGAGTATCTTGGAGTTGGCGCCAGTTCACTGGATAATCACCATGAATAAGATGAGCCAGTTCGGTTAAAAACTCCACTTCAGAAATTAGGTCAGCACTCTTGAGAAGGGTTTGACCCTCATCATTAAGGCGTACAAAGTTATTCCCCGACTCCACAGTTGTTTTATGGGGATTTTCAAACCGACTTAGCACCGGAATAATAATAGTATTTTTACTTGCCAAGCCATGAAAGTGTCCTAAATTAGGTTTTGTTGCCAGATAGATGATGGTTTCAATATTACCTAAAGCACGTTTTGCCTGTGTGGAGTCAGGATTAGCTGCATACAAGTTACCTCCCAGACAGATCAGCGTATCTACTTTACCTGCTTGTGCTGCTTCAATCAAACAGCGAGTGTCATAGCCCTGAACGCGACTGAGAGAACGTCCCAATAGTTTTTCTAAAGCCTCTTGAATCTCTTTTCTCAGCTTTACTGTCACGCCCATGGAACCAAAACCTTGCACATTGGAATGACCGCGAACAGGCATCACGCCTGAGCCTTCTTTTCCCACATTGCCCGTCATCAGTGCTGTATTGGCAATACTATAGACGTTATCTACACCGTTTGCCTGCTGAGTAATTCCCATTGCCCAAGCAAACACAACCCGTTGAGATCTACCGATGAGCGTTGCTGCTGCTTCAATTTCTGCTTGAGAAACTCCACATGTGTTAGTGATGGTTTCCCAAGATAGTTCTCGTGCATTTTCAACCACTGCTTCCCAACCCTCGGTATGAGCTTGCAGATATTCTTTTTGAATCAAACCCTGTTCAATCAAGGACTTTTGAATCCCAATAAACAGTGCTGTATCACTGCCAGGAATGGGTTGTAAGTACAGTGAAGAAATTTCTGAGCCAGTCAATAGAGACTTGAGAGGGAATGCTGGTGAGCCAAATTTGACCAACCCAATTTCCATCATGGGGTTGATGACAATAACCTTACCACCGCGATCGCGCAATTTGATCAACTCGTTCATTAACCGGGGATGGTTGTAAGCACAATTGCTACCTGCCAACACCACACAGTCGGCGTTCTTTAAGTTTTCTAAACTCACCATCGAGGTGCGAGTGCCAAACATCTGATTCAGCCCAACCGTCGAGGGAGCATGGCAAAGATCAGAACAATCTGCTAGGTTGTTAGAACCTAACGTTCGCATCATCAATTGCAGCAGAAAAGCTGCTTCATTAGAAGAACGCCCAGAACTGTAAGAAGCCACGCGTTCCGGTAATTTGCGGAAAGCTGCTTCAGCAATTTCATAAATTTCATCCCAGGAAATCCGCTCATAGTAGGACTTACCCTCCCTCAGAATCACAGGAAAACTCAGCCGTCCTAGCCTGTCTGCTTCCAGCGATGTGAGCTGCTGTAAGTTTTCAATGCTGTACTGTCCAAAGAAATTATTAGGAATAGGTGGTTTAATTTCAGCAGAAATCGCCTCCACACTCTTCATGCACCGCTGGAGTTTTTCTCCAGTTTCGTTCGTGAAGCCACCTTTCTGTCCACCAGTCCCCCAAGAACACGATAAACAGGCACTTTTATGTAACAACGTCTGCCACAGTTTAGGTCCTTCTGTAGATAGGGTATGTTCTGCCCAATACTCGACTACAGATAAGCCACCTCCCATATCCGGTGTTTCTTCATTTTTCTCATTAAACGGTGGGATGGGTTGGACATTTTGCTGTTTGTTTGTGTCCATATGACTTACTTGAGGTTTGGTTAGTCAACTGTCATTAGTGTAATCTTATAGAGATTTTTTGGCTCTCCCCTGAGACAGAATCATTGACACGCAAGTAGGTCGTTGAGAATAAACTGGGGCAGAGGAGCACTAGGAGCAGGGGGGACAAGGGGACAAGGGAGACAAGGGGACAAGGGGACAAGGGGAATACTCTATAAGCCCTATGTCCCATGCCCTAACTTCTAACTCCTATCCTTATGGGTACAAGGCATTGCGCCCCTACTCCTAACTCCTAATACCATCTCACTAAAATTCTAGATACTAATCCTCTCCCTTGTCCTCCTTGTCCTCCTTGTCTCCTTGTCCTCCTTGTCCTCCTTGTCCTCCTTGTCTCCCCCTTGTCCTCCTTGTCCCCTTGTCCCCTTGTCCTCCTTGTCCTCCCCTGCCCCTTGTCCTCCTCTGCCCCCTAAACCATTCTCACGTCGTATACTCCGCGTTAATCTTCACGTAGTCATAACTCAAATCACAACCCCAAGCTTTGCCTGAACCTGGACCATTGCCAATGCTGACAGCAATAATCACTGGATTATCTACCCTTTGGGTTCTAAGCAAGCGGCGATCTACGGACAAATCATTCTTTGGCAAAGAAGCATCTGCTGCAGCCTGCTTTAAATATGCACTCGCTGCTGCACGATCAAATGGTAATGGTTGACCATTTTCTAGGAGCAAAAAATTCCCTAACTGAATTTTGAGGTTTTCTTGTTCAAAAGGCACTCCTGCACGTCCTGCAGCTGCGGCGATACGTCCCCAATTGGGATCACGTCCAAAGATAGCAGACTTGACTAAAGAAGAACCAACTATAGTTTTGGCAACTTGACGTGCTGTCAGTTCATCAGGTGCACCAGTCACTTGGACTTCAATCAAACAAGTTGCACCTTCACCATCACGGGCGATCGCTTTTGCTAAATGCTGGCAAACTGCTGTTAACATTGCCTCTAATTTTTCTGCTTCTATCCCCATATCCGTAATTGCTGGGGTACGAGATTGTCCATTAGCAAGGGCGATCAAACTGTCATTTGTACTCGTGTCGCCATCAACAGTGATGGAGTTGAAGCTTCTATCGGCTGCCCGACTTAACATTTGCTGCCATAGAACAGGTGATACTGCTGCATCGCAAGTTACAAATGCTAACATCGTTGCCATATTGGGATGAATCATCCCAGAACCTTTAGCAATTCCACCAATTCTGACTGGGCGATCGCCTATAGTTGTCTCAAGTGCAATAGATTTTGTGACCAAGTCTGTAGTGATAATTGCGCTAGCTGCTGCATCTGATCCTGTTTCTGAGAGTGCTGCTACTAGTTGAGGGACTCCAGCTTTCAGTGCGTCCATCCGAATTCTTTGCCCAATGACACCAGTGGAAGCCAATAGGACAGATTCTGAAGGGATATTGAGTACTTGTCCCAACAACAATGCACTTTCTAACGCATCTATCCAGCCTTGAGTGCCTGTAGCAGCATTTGCTTGTCCAGCATTGCACAATATTGCACGAGCAGTCTGTTTGGAGAGCAGCTGCTGACGGCAATAATCCACACAGGCTGCTCTCACTTGACTGGTGGTAAATACTCCTGCGGCGATCGCATCTACGTCTGATATTATCAGAGCTAAATCCGGTAATCCCGAAGGTTTCAGCCCAGCGGCAATGCCTGCCGCCCGATATCCTCTTGGTGCTGTGACACCACCAGTAATTTCCTGCCAGTCTGTCATGAACTTCTCCCTCACAACTATTCGCTGCTTGAGGAGCGATTATATCAAGCTTTTGTCTGTTATTCAGTTGTTAGTTGTTAGTTGTTAATAGTGTTCGGAAACACTCAAGGTACAGAAGTGGTGTGTCTTAACCAACGGCTATTCACTAACAGCTAAAAAAGAAAAAAGAGAGCCACTTGGGCAGCTCTCCAGATCATCAGGGTGCATCTTCATATCAGAGTATAGCACCTTAAGACTGAGGGGTGAGACCCCTCAACCCACTTTTTTTGTAAAAAAGTATTAAGATCTCTCAGCATTAATACTCAACAAAAAATTTCGTACTGACTTTAATGAATACTCGAGCCAGCTAGGATTCATAAATAAGGGTTGAACTAGAGAGAGCATGTCCGTGTTCTGGGTGCAATCCTACTTCTAAGAAAACCACACTGTCTCTACAAAGTAGAGTGCGTGATTTTCTGACATTTTTAAACTTTCGCCAGATTAAATTTACAGCTATCAATATCTTTTGATAGATGAACAATTATACCAAGTTATCCCCACTTTTGTTACAAAAATCAAAACAAATAGCCCCGAGTCAGTTTTTGACAATAACTTTTGAAACAAAACAAGAGGGAAGGGCGGCAAGGGGGACAAGGGGAGCCAGTGCGTTGGGCGGCTTCGCCGACTTGAAGCAACTGGCGTGGACAAGGGGGGCAAGGAGGACAAGGGGAGCCAGTGCGTTGGGCGGCTTCGCCGACTTGAAGCAACTGGCGTGGACAAGGGGGCACTCTATGCTATGCCCCATGCCCAACTCCTAACTTCCCAGGACAGGGGAGACAAATACAAAAAAAAGGAGAGCTACTTGGGCAGCTCTCCAGATCATCAGGGTGCATCTACGTACGTGAGTATATCATTTTTACACTGGGGGGTATGACCCCTCATTTGTGGTTTTTTGCTAAAGATACTGTGAAGAAATATCCTGAAAAACCTTTCGTTGTGATGATGACAGACTAAAAGCTAGGCGTTTAGTTTTTTGTCAACCAATTCATTGGTCAATTTAGGATCAGCACGTCCTCCAGTTTGTTTAAGCACTTGACCAACGAAAAAGCCCTTAAGGTTGGTTTTGCCACTCTTATACTTTTCAAGTTCTTTGGGATTTGCAGCTATGATCTGATCAATGATGGGTTCCAGGACGCTAGCATCAGAGATTTTCTCTTCACCTTTAAAAACTTCGTCAGGAGAACGACCAGTCAATAAGTCTGATAACTTGTCTTTAGCTTGTTTATTGCTGATAGTACCCTTTTCAATTAGAGTGATCGTCTTGGCTAGATTGGTTGGTGTCAGGGCAATTTCGGTGATGCTGAGTTTTTGCTTGTTGAGGTAAGCGGCAATATCTTGGGTAATCCAGTTAGCAGCTTGTTTGGGATTGGCTCCACTGGAGATCGCTGCTTCAAAATATTGAGCAACTGCATACTCTTCTGTCAAGACTCTCGCATCATAGGCAGAAAGCCCTAGATCATCTTCATAACGATAGCGTTTTTGTGCTGGTAGTTCTGGCAATTCATTACGCCATTGTGTTAATTGAGCCTCATTCACCTCAATTGGTGCTAAATCTGGTTCGGGAAAGTAGCGGTAATCGCTGGAACCTTCTTTAACCCGCATACTGATTGTGCGTTGACTACCTTCTTCCCACAGACGAGTTTCCTGTATAATGCGTTCTCCAGCTTCTATGGCTGCAATTTGCCGTTCAATTTCATATTCAATTGCTCTTTGGATAGCATTGAACGAGTTCATATTTTTGATTTCTACTTTTGTGCCAAACTTCTCTTGTCCTACAGGACGTACAGAGATATTGACATCGCAACGTAGAGAACCTTCTTGCATATTGCCATCGCTAACGCCAAGGTAGCGTAAAATTCGGCGCAATTCTTGAGCATATTCAGCAGCTTCTTGTCCAGAACGTAGATCAGGTTCTGAGACAATTTCCACCAATGGCACACCTGCTCTGTTGTAGTCTACTAGAGAGTAAGTGGAACCCGAAAGGCGATCGCTACCAGCATGTACTAATTTGCCGGCATCTTCTTCCATATGCAAGCGAGTGATGCCAATCTTTTTCCGCTGCGGATTGCCATTGGCATCGACGAGTTCAATTTCTAACCACCCATGTTCTGCGATCGGTAGATCATATTGAGAAATTTGGTAGTTTTTGGGTAAGTCCGGATAAAAATACTGCTTACGGTCAAATTTACTATATTTAGCTATTTGGCAATTCAACGCTAAACCCGCTTTGACAGCGTACTCTAGTACCTTCTCGTTGAGAACGGGCAAAACCCCAGGCAAACCCATGCATACCGGATCGATGTTAGTATTGGGGTCAGCACCAAATGCGGTAGAGCTACTGGAGAAAATTTTGGTGTCGGTACTAAGCTGACAATGGGTTTCTAAACCAATAATTGCCTCGTACTCAGTTTTTACTAAAGCAGAAGAAGTCATAAAATCGCAAATTGTGGCTAATCCTCATTCACTCTAGTATTTTAGTGAGTTAAACCAAGCTTTTACAGAAATCGAAGCAGAAAGCTTACCAATCTCTTGACCACAAACTCAAATTCCAGAGTTTCCCAGTACTAAATAGTTGATATCCAGCTACTAATAAAGCGCACGATATCAGGATGATCAAAAGAGAAACTGATGCAAAGGCATGACCTGTAAAAATTATGATTGCAATTCCTGTCGCTAGTAAAGCCCATCCTAAATTCCGGTATGTAGGACGCCACATAGGGAGTACAACTCCTACAATACACAAGATAATACCCGGAAGACGTACCATAATACCAATCTGAGTATTCGCAGCTAAAATCACAATTCCTACAGCTATGAGTGCCAAACCTAGGAACTTACTAAGGCGGTTCATAGGAAATTGTTGAGTATTGGCAACAAGTTCAATTTGAATAACTGTGGGTGGATTGTTTAATAAGGTATCTGATTGATGAGCCACAGGCTGTTGATTAAGAAATAGAAATGTGACTCTACTTCCATAACCCAGGTCTATCTTATCTCCTGGGTTGAGTGGATAGCGCTTTTTTGGTTCTATTCTAATGTTGTTAAGATACGTACCATTGGAGCTTCCCATATCTACAATATAGTAATTGCCTTCTTCTACGTGAATTTCTGCATGGAGCCGAGAAACATAATCAGCATTGGGTAAGCTAGCAATATTGATATCTGGTAGTATGCGATCTTTCGGTTTGCCAATGCGAATCACAGGAATTGGGGGCAATTCAAAAGAAGTGTTAGTTTGCACATGAAAAAGCTCTAACCTAAGCCCTTTTGTTTGTGATCTGCCGGGATTTTGCATGGCTTGTTTTTGCGGAGCAATTTCTTAATTCATCTACATTATCTCGTTTAGGAGCAAAAATACTTGAGGTGTTTGTCCTTATTTCTTGTCTGAAATTTTAATAATTATATGTAGGTGTATTAAGTTTAACTTTGAATCAAGGATTTAACACTCTAGCTAAAAAACAGCAGCTTGTGTGTTTTCCTTCATCCTTTTGGGAATCCTGAATGTTAGGAGGCTCAAATAGCATTGCTCGCTATAAGTCTCTGTTGATTGCTTTCTAATCCATTCAGGAACTTTGAAAGGATAATTTATGTCTAGAAGCGCGTTGTTAAAAAGCCGTAGTCAGTCTTCAGTGACTCTAGAACCAGAGGCCGCGATCGCAGTTATTGGATTGTTTGCTGCATCTGCTGATGGCGAAGATATATCGATACAAGAAGAATATGCTTTGAGTGAAATACTTGGTAGCATTTCCCACTTCGAAGATTATACAGATGAGGACTTCCAAGAGTTAACGGATCAAGTGGAAAGCTACTTAGACGAAGAAGAACCCGCAGATTTAATCGCGCAGGCAATTGCTTCCTTACCCAATCAAGGTTATAGAGAAGCTGCATACATCACTGCTATCTTGGTTGTAGGAATAGATGGTGAGGTCCCCGAGAGTGAACAAGACTTTATCTCTGAGCTTCAAGAAGCCTTAAATATTTCCGATGAGCGAGCACAAGAACTCATCGACGAAGTGTTTGGCGAAGACGACGAAGAATAATTCCCAAAAGACAAAAACGCTATTTCCTCGTGCCACTTGCGGGACTGTTGGGAAACCCCCCCAACGCAGTGGCTCCTTCTAACTCCCCGCTTTAACATCGGTTGCTTGTATCCCAACTATCAAAAAACTCACTAACTCTTCAGCAAACGCATCATCTAAAGGTGCATGCTTCAACAACATTCGATACCAGACTGGACCATAAATTGCATCAATAACTAATTCCAAATTCAAGCCTTTGCGAAGTTCTCCTCGTTCAATACCCCGCTCTAAAATGGTGCGGGTGACTTGTCTGCGGCTCTTAATAAATTGCTCGCGGAACGCCTCAACTAAACTTGGATCAATTTGCGTTTCTGCAATCAGTCCACAAAGAGCTACACCAGTTGTCGTCTTTGTCAATAGTGTAAACATTTGTTGCAGGATTTGACATAGGTCTTGTTCAACGCTTCCTGTGTCAGGTAACAAATTATCTCGTGCAGCTTGGGTGGCAAAAGCTTCCATAATCACTGCTGCTTTACAAGACCACCAGCGGTAGATTGTTTGCTTGCCAACTCTAGCGCGAGAAGCGATCGCCTCAATACAAACATCACCATAACCTTTTTCTTCTAATAACTCCGCTGTTGCTTTGAGAATTGCTTGATGGGAACGCTGATTCCGTCTGCGGGTTGCACGTTCTTTGACAGAAGGTAGTGTTTGAGTACCTTTATTCTCTAGTTGTTGAGACATGGAAACAGATTCCAGTTTAGTGACTTATATATTCTTCGAAAGAAAACGATACGAACTATCTGTTGTAACTTAGCAAGGCATGATAGTTCTGTCAGACACAGTATTGTATTGGTCAGATAGGGAAAAATTACAGTTTTTTTACAATGGGGTAGTTATTTCATAAAACCCTATAAATGTATAGGAATATCGTATTTTCAGGTAAGACTATATTAAACCATAGCCAGCGTCAAAACGCAAGACATCTGTAATATAGAAGTAACATATGTTAGCTCTGCTCTTGAACAAACAAGCGTCAATTAGGAATTAACTCTACGATCTCGATGCGATTTCCGCCTGGGTCACGAAGATAAAATCGGTTGTATCCTGGGATCGGTTGTTGGTCGGGAATAATTTCTACCCCATGAGCCATCAGATGTTGCTGAAAATCAGCTAAGTTAGGCACTTTGAAACATATGTGTCGTCGGGATGTTTCGTTACTAGGGTTTTTCTCTAGACTAACATGAAGCTGAATATCCCCTAGCAAATACCATGCTCCTCTATTAGCCTGCAGAGGTTCTGGCTTGGGAATTTCTGTAAGTGCTAAAACTTTGCCATAGAAAAATAACATTTCTTTCTCCACTTCAGGAGACGATGTAATCTGAATATGATCAATTGCGTTGATCCACATCTTCACAGTCCTAATCTAGTGTTAAAGTACTTTTCCCATGCTGATGCGTTCTTCGATAGCATAGCCGAGTCGTCGATAAAATGCTACGACCTCTGCATTGGAGCTACGAACCTGTAAGTTAATTTTGGGACATCCCATCGCAATCAGTGCGCTTTCTGCCTGCTGAACCAGCTTTCTGCCAATTCCCTGCCTCTGATACTGAGGGCTAACTGCAACTGTATATAGCCAACCACCAAAAACTCCAAGGGCGGATGCCCCTGGCTTTAGACATGGGGGTGAAGACCGACGGGACTTTAGTCCCCGTCCAGATATCTTAGAACGCATAATTGTACCCGTCCTTTTTGTGAATGTGTGTGCAGTATTTGTAGCTAATATCAGTTACTCTTCCTGATTTAGTGGAGATATCAAAACTACCTCTAGTGCGACATAAAACACGACCAATGTGTTTACCCGCCCTTTTGCCTTTCTCGACAATCGCTTTAACAATATCGCCCGTTCTAAACCCAAAGTGAACTTGCTTGCGTTCTCGGTGACGAATGGGGAATCCGTATTTGTCGGTTCCACACATTTGGCGATTGCCCCAACCCATCGCTTTAATACGCAATGGCTGATTGGTCAATAACTTAATTGTCTCTACATCCCCAACACACGCGGCATCAATCCAATGCTGCTTTTCTAATCCAAGTCGGGTTCTATTGAACTTGGTTTGCCCACCCGTACCTGTGGAAGTTGGCAGAATTTGCTTTAGAGTGTTGTACAACTTCCAACGAGTAGAGTTGACAGCAGCAGCGTCTGGTAAGGGCGCTTTAGCCTGTCGCTTAATCTTCTCTAGTCGCGTACAATCCTTTTTGAGGAATTCGTCAATCGAGTTGGTTCCTTTGTTTTGATTGCACTTTTCGCAACTTAGGGTGAGGTTGGAGATACGGTTGCTACCACCCTTAGCGCGTGGATGAATGTGTTCTATCTGCAATTGCACATCTTGTTTATCACAATAAGCACATTTGCGTCCCCACTTCTCTAATAGGTATTCGCGTACTTCGTAACCCGCTATCTCTCCTTGTTGATACTCCACCCCGTCTACCTCCGGGTTTTGCATCTTTTGGGTGTCAAACTTCACCAACTCCATCACGCAATTGGTAACAGGAGTATATCGACAAAGGCGATTTACCCAAGTCTCAATACTCACAACCCGATGCATTAATGACGGGGCAAGCCAACCCTCTTGACGTTTGCGGTTATTAAATCTTGGAGCACGATAACGGGTTTTGCGATGACGACGACCACGACGCAGTGAACGTCTAGACTCAATTGCATTTTTGATTTGCCATCCTCGGTGTTCTAGTTCAGCACACCAGATAACCGATTCTCCATCCAACAAAGCAATACCTGTTGTTCTACTACCCGGATCTAACTTAATTGTGAGTGGGCGCAAAACGGGATTAAGGACGGCATGCTTCAAGACAATTGTGAACGGATACATTCTGAACACAGCAGCCTTGCCTTTGGTTAGCAATTCTCGTGCCCGTCTTGGGGTGACTGGGTTAAGTGGTTGCAATTCAGTATCAATCACGAAAACATAATTTTGCATTTCTGCAACTTTTAAGAGTAATGTGTGCTTCGACAGTGTTTAGGGTCGGTACTTTCCAAACGACACTGGTTTATTCTCTGTAAGCCTGTTTAATCGTTCGGTTCTAGGGTCACGGAACTAGCGAGCATCCCGGAGTAGGTTCTTTAACACTTGCCCTAAACGATAGTCTGGTCAGGTGGAGTCAACTACCAAGCCCCTAGCCTTTAGGTATGGGGTTGACACTCAACTAGAGAGCCCTGACGGTGTCCATCATATCCTGCCATGATTGTACCAGCGATCGCACAATCAATCTCCGCCACGAAAAATAACTCTGGCTGTAAAGAAAGCTTTTTGCTAATGATCACTTCTGGAATACTGTGTGGCGGGTTATCAGGAAACACCTCCTTCCAAAGGGTAGTGACTGACTCAGCATCTGATGGTTGATACAGTCTAATATTCATGAGTCTTAGGTAAAAAAATCATTAAATCGGCAGATTTACAGTAGTCTTATCACTGAGACATATTGTACAAAACTCCAGCCCAAAACCTAAAATGACAAACACAGAAATTCGTACCTCTCACGTCAAAATTCCCAATAAAGATTTGCAGATAGATGCTTACCTAGCTGAGCCCAAAAATGAGGGGGTTTTCCCAGCCGTGATTGTTATTCAGGAAATCTTTGGGGTCAATAGTCACATTCGAGATGTCACAGAGCGGATTGCTAAAGAAGGATATGTGGCGATCGCTCCTGCTATCTATCAACGCCTTGCTCCTGGTTTTGAAACTGGCTACACACCTGAGGATATTGAAATTGGGAGAAAGTACAAAGATCAAACAAAAGCAGATGAATTATTGAGCGATATCCAAGCAACAATTGCCTATTTGAAAAATCTACCAAATGTGAAAGGAGATGCGATCGGCTCAATTGGGTTCTGCTTTGGTGGTCACGTTGTTTACCTAGCATCGATCCTACCGGATATCAAAGCCACAGCTTCTTTTTACGGTGCTGGGATTACGACCTCGATTCCTGGTGGTGGTGCACCTACAATTACTCATACTTCTGCAATTAAAGGTACTCTTTACGCATTCTTCGGTACACATGATCGCAGCATTCCACTAGAGCAAACCGAGGAGATTGAAGCAGAACTACAAAAATACCAGATTCCGCATCGCATTTTTCGCTATCCTGCAGACCATGGCTTTTTTTGCGATCAGCGTGCTAGCTACAATTCAGAAGCTGCTAGTGATGCTTGGAAACAAGTTCTGGAACTATTCCAACAAAATCTGCAGAAAGCTTAACCTAGCACTCTAATAACAGCTCGTTGACACTCCCCACTGCTCAAGCAGATGGGGGTTTTTGTTTCTCTATCAAGTAAGCTAATCTATGAACAATAAAATACCCTCAATGTGTTTTTAAAATGAAACTCACAATAAAAAGAAAAAGTCAACAAGCTTTTTGTTCGTTACTACTGCCATTCCTACTTGCACAAGTAGGGGTAGCGCAAACAACAAAAACAGCAGCGATCGCACCACCTCAGGTTCCCCAAAACTTACGAGTACCAACAGGACAAACGCCACTGCTACAAGGGAGAGCAAAGGGGGTGCAAATTTATGAGTGCAAGAACAAAGCAGACAATCCTAACCAATTTGAATGGAAGTTAAAAGCACCAGATGCTAACCTTTTCAACGACCAAGGTCAAAAAATTATCAAGCACTATGCAGGTCCTACTTGGGAGGCAAATGATGGTAGCAAAGTTGTTGGTCAAGTTCAGGCAACTGCCAACTCACCACAAGATCATGCCATTCCTTGGTTATTACTTGAAGCAAAATCACATCAAGGCAATGGTACGCTAAGTAAAGTAACATACATTCAAAGAGTCAAGACTGTAGGGGGTAAGGCTCCTACCCAAGGATGCAATCCAGCCCATGCAAACACTACAGTGAAGATAAACTATACTGCTGATTACGTCTTTTGGACCAGCAATCAATAAAAATATTATGAATTTATACTATTCTCGTAAGAGTATCTAAGTGCGGCTTCTATTGAGCCCACTTTGTTAAATGCCTTGATCAATTCATGGGCTTTTGTTTCTCGCCTTATGAGAAGGTTTTTTAGTGGCTTTAGCAAATGAATATCTGGGTCTAGCACAAGTGCTGCCTCTACTGCCTGTAAAACCTGTGTCGCAGTTTCAAAAATATCTTCGTTATCAAATCCCTCTTGCGCTGAAAGTTGGTGCAAAGCTGCATCGGGTACACTTGCACTACCCGGTAGCGATTGATCTAAAACAAGACCTTTTAGTAATGCCAGTAGACCAGCATAAATATCAAAATTATCACAGCTATCAAATGCTTTAAATTCAATACGGCCCACTTCTGCAGGAATGCGTGCGATTTTTGTCAATGAAGGAATGGTCTTAATCAGTTGCTCTGGTTTCTCGACAAAAACTAGTGCTGAGGGTCTTTTACCTGTTCGCAGAAACGTTCTTACCGATA
Organism: Nostocales cyanobacterium Centralia_MAG_434; assembly: GCA_021324415.1. Lineage (GTDB taxonomy): Bacteria > Cyanobacteriota > Cyanobacteriia > Cyanobacteriales > Nostocaceae > JAJPJF01. The sequence continues at coordinate 22,613 of JAJPJF010000080.1, read as the reverse complement.
GTCCTTGCCATAATTTGCCTAGATAAAAAGGAGAACTGTAACTAAAAGGAACAATGTAGGGACTATAATAAGTTAGCTTTCTACCGATATCAATTATGCGCTCGTAAGACAATCCTGCTACAGAAATATTTAAGTCTGGACCATAGGTCAGTGTAGCAATATTCTCAGTTTGTCTTTCAGGGGAGGCTGCTCGCCATCTATTTTCATAGTCATTTAGAGGGGGTTCTGGCTCAAAAACAGCGTGGTAGGGATTAAAACTAATCAAAACTGGTGAAAACCCAAACTGTACAGCAACATTGCGTAACAAGCGAAAACTTTCTGTTAATTCAGTGATAGTACTGTGAATGTCAGAGTGTATGCTTGTTCTAATTTCGATACCTTTGGGAATGTAGTCAATCAGTTCTCCAGACTCAGCAAATCTTTCAAAACCTTCAATGTACCACCTTTTCTTTCTGATGCCACCACCCCCAGTCCGCAAACGAGGATAGTCACTGGAGTAGGTAGGTAGTCTTTCAATAATGTGGTCGAAATCAGCAAATTTTGTGCAGGAAAAATCTGCAAACTTTCCTTCTTTGTTTAGAAAAGCGACTTCGTGCTCGACACCAAAATAGAACATTATGTATACCTTATAAACAATAATAACTTGATTTCGATCTAAATTGACTAATGCTAAGATAGGGAAATTTTACAAGACTGGAATATACAAAAACAGTAAGCGCATACTTAGAGAGTTTTTTGCAGTAGCGAATTTATCAAAATCATAATCACTTGCTTGAAGAATTTCAGACGATTTGAAATCAGAAATAATAGGGTTGGGTTGCTGAAGTTCTTTTACTCTTTCATCATAGAGGGATGAGTGGTGTCTATTGAATAAGACCGAGTCAACTGTGTTTTTAGTCATCAAGTATTCTCTTATAAAATAAATTGATTAAAAAAATTCTCAATAATTTTATCATAGGGTTTTTAGGAGAAGTCTTTTGTTGATGCTCGTAGTGATCACCCTTCACAAAAACTTTGGCATTAACCACCACAATCTGGTTTTTTTATGCGGGATAGCATGTACAAGAGACAATGTTGATGCGTGACTTATGACAACTGCCGTAAAATCTCCTTACACCAACGAACAAGTTGTAGCGTGGCTACGTGGCTTACTCACTATTGCTTGGGCAGATGGCGACTTTGATATCCAAGAACAGAAATTGATCGCTAGTTTGACCAATCAAGATCTGGCTCTTGGCATAAATTTAGAGTCACTAGAAGCCATAGAACCAGAAGAATTAGCTGCTATTTTAGGCAAAGGTACACAAGCAGCAGCAAATTTTCTACGCACAGCAGTGATGGTAGCGATCGCAGATGGCACATATTCTTCTAGCGAAGACTATCACCTGCACCAGTTATGCAAAGCTCTAGAACAACCAGAAGATATCATAGAAGCTCTGCGTCATACTCTAGAAAAACAAGACTTAACAGACACACCTGTTGCTGTACGAACAAAGCGTCAAGTTGATGCACTACATCCTTTGCGTGACTGGCTTGACAGGTTGGACATTCAAGATTCTAAGGTTGCCCACTTTTTGTGCAAAATGATTCCATCACAGTGCCCTTTTGAGCGCAATATTACCCTGTTTAATCGCAAAATTATTCGGATTCCACCCCTATGCAAGATCAACCCACTTTATGAGCAACTGATGAGCTTGCGTTTCCGTGCCCTATCCTATCTGACGGACGAGTGCGGTGAAGATGTTTCACAATATATATAGTAAGGAGTAAAGATTTAGGAGTTAGGAGTTATTATTCTTAATTCCTAACTCCTAACTGTTAACTGTAAATATCGGCTATGCAATTTATCGACCAAGTAGAAATCGAAGTAGAATCTGGTAAGGGTGGTGATGGTATTGTCGCCTTCCGACGCGAGAAGTATGTACCCGCTGGTGGTCCATCTGGTGGTAATGGAGGGCGAGGCGGTTCGGTCATTTTAATTGCTGAGGAAAATTTGCAAACCTTGCTTGACTTCAAATACAATCATCGTTTTCAAGCAGAAAATGGTTCTCGTGGAGGACCAAACAACCGCACTGGGGCAAATGGAAAGGATTTGATACTTGAAGTGCCCTGTGGTACTGTCGTTTATGATGCTCACACTGGCGAGTCACTAGGAGACTTAATTGAACCTAAGCAAACTTTGCTGGTTGCTCATGGCGGGAAAGGTGGATTAGGAAATCAGCATTTTTTAAGTAATCGCAATCGCGCCCCTGAATACGCCCTTCCTGGATTACCGGGGGAATTGAAACTTCTGCGCCTTGAACTCAAACTTTTGGCTGAAGTCGGTATTATCGGACTACCAAATGCAGGAAAATCCACGTTGATTTCCGCTTTATCAGCCGCGCGCCCAAAAATTGCCGACTACCCTTTCACCACTCTCGTGCCAAATTTGGGTGTGGTACGCAAACCAACGGGTGATGGTACGGTTTTTGCGGATATTCCTGGCTTAATTGAGGGTGCTTCTCAAGGAGTGGGATTAGGACATGATTTTTTACGCCATATTGAGCGTACGCGTTTGCTATTACACCTCATTGATGCCACCAGTGAGAATGTCATCGGCGACTACAATACAATTCAGCAAGAGTTACAAGCCTACGGAAGAGGTTTAACAGAACGTCCACAAATTTTGGCATTGAACAAAATTGACGCTGTTGATCGAGAAACTCAGGATTTAGAAAAGCTAGCTGTAGAGCTAAATCACCTATCTCATGCTCCAGTCTTCACAATCTCAGCGGTTACTGGTACCGGATTGGAGCCAATGTTACAACAGATTTGGTCAATGCTCGACCAACTTAATAGTAGTCAAACAGATGAGCTTCTGACAAATGTAAGTGTAGAATGAACTGCCTCATGACTAAATAAATCTAGTAACTGCAGATAATAAGCTGCACCCCAGCTACCACAAGTCGGACATTGTCTACCCAAGGCACTGGCTTGTTCATCTGTGGTTCAGACTTTTATAAACCAGTGTCGTCGATACATGCCATAAGCAACTGCTAGCCATAACAGTAGAGTGACAATAGCAAACAATAGTGAGCCGTTAAGTGCACCTGCCCAAGATGCGAAAAGATTGTGGTATATCCAATCATAAGTACTGGGAGCATTTTCCCCTGTCCCAATGTTGGTTTTTACGAGAATTTTAATCAGTAGCACGGAAGCCACGAAGACAACGATCGCATTTAACCCCATCACTTCAAAAGGTTTACCCCATCGCCGCACTCGCCGCACTTCAATCAGTTCATAACATGCAGCAAGTAACAATAATGCCCAACCAACAGTGAAGATCACAAAGGAACTTGTCCACATTTTCTTGCTGATAGGGAAAGCCAAGTCCCACACCCAACCACCAAGTAAGCAACCAATGCCAAATAGTGCTAACCCTATGCTTGTACGTGATTTTACGGCTTGGTTACGTATCCAATATCCAGTAAAATAGCCAGCAAGAACACTTACTACTGCTGGAAGAGTACTGAAAAGTCCCTCTGGATCTCCCAAATTGTTAAAACCATCGGCTTTATACAGATGTGCTTTAGGGATAATCAAGCGATCAATATAAGCGCCTAGATTTCCTTCTCGCGTTAGCACGCCAGCGCCATAACCTGGAACGGTGACATACATCATTGCTAGCCAATAGCCGATCAGCAGCACCCCCGCCAATATCCATTGTGCTTTACGTGGTAGGTTGAGGACGGCAAGAGATGCAAGCAGGTAGGTCAAGCTAATACGCTGCAATATCCCCATAATGCGGATGGTGCTTAAGTCAAAGGTCCATAGTCCTTTATTCCAAAAGCCATTCAGCAGTAACCCCAAAGCAAATAAAATTGCGGTGCGGCGCAAGATACGCCAGTAGAGAGACGCTTTGGGTTTGTTGTTGTCGGTGTACTTAGATAGAGAAAACGCCATTGCTACACCGACAATAAAGAGAAAAAACGGAAAGACTAGGTCAGCAAGTGTGCAACCGTGCCAATCAGCATGGAGTAGTGCAGGATAAACATTAGGTTCTGCGATGCTTGCCATATTGACGAGGATCATACCGGCGATCGCAATACCGCGAAAGACATCAAGTGATGTAAGGCGCATGGACGAAATTCTTCTTTGCTAATCTAACATTCCTCACAGGCAGCAATACTCACCCAACTACTAGATAAATTCCCATCTATCCCTGTGTACCATTCCTTTTTCCAGATAGGGGCATTGTGTTTGAGAGTATCAATAGCATAACGGCAAGCTTCAAAAGCCTCCTGACGATGAGGACAGCCTACTGCCACTAAAACACTGATTTCCCCTATTTGCAAGCGCCCAGTGCGATGATGAATCACGACACGGTTCACATCAGACCATTTAGAGCGAATATCAGCAGCAATTTGATAAAACACTCGTAGTGCCATTGGTTCGTATGCTTGATATTCCAGAGCAGTTACAGGCTTGCCATCAGTTTGATTGCGAACCATACCACTCATCATCACCACTGCACCATTAGATTGATCATTAGCGCTCAAGTAAACTTCCTCTATCGACAATGGTGCAAAGGTAATAGCAAAACTGTCTTCTGGTCTTGGTTTAATAGGAGATGCAAGTGTAGTTTTTAAACCCGAGTTCATTTAAGTAGAGATTTATACTTTAATATTTAATTGTGATTATATATTAAGAAGGGTGTGGAGTGTAGGGTATCCCCATCAATGAATTGAGGGGATTTCATTCATGAATATCCATAAATAAATTCAGGGGCTTTCAAGCAGCTTGGGTGTAGAGTAGGGTGTTCATTTTCTTGAAGAATTTCTTTTTACCCCTACACCCCACACCCTACCACCTACACCCGTTTTCTCTTGTTAATTTATGCATCACCTCTCATTCATTGAATCAAGACAAAAATTATTATTTAACCTTTTCATTCCTGCTACTTTTTTTGTTTTTGCCCTTTGCTTTATGCCTATAGGGCAAGTCTTCCAATTTGATCCAAGTGATGAAGGTATTGAATTGATAAAAGCCGTACTTCACTCAGAAGGCTTTGCTCTTTATACACAGATTTGGAATGACCAACCACCATTTTCAACTATCATTTTATCCTTTTGGCTTGGTTTATTTGGGAAGTCAATCTTTGCAGCACGGCTTTTAACTCTGAGCTTCTCGACAATACTTGTATGGTCTTTCTGCCAAAATTTACGTATTTATTTAGGAAATTTTGCTGCCATTATTGGTACTTTATTATTAGTTATTTCTTGCAACTTTCTTAGATTAAGCGTTTCTGTAATGATTGGGTTGCCAGCTTTAGCATTCGCTATGCTTGCAATTTATTTTTTAACCCTTTATAAACAAAGAGGCTCCTATTTCTTACTTGTATTCTCGGGTAGTTTACTAGCCTTATCATTACAGATAAAGTTATTCACTGCATTTATAGTACCTTTAATTATTTTTGAACTTATCAAAAATAATTTAACTAATTATCATTTACAAAAATCAAAGTATCGTCTATTTTATGAAATAGCTGTATGGCTAGGCTCTTTTTTAACTGTTTTCATTGTAGTTGGTCTTTTATTTAATTCACTTAATTACGAAGAACTCTTAAAATCTCATTTTGCTAGCAAAGTAAAAACAGCATTCAATCAGCAAAATAGCCTAGGGTTAGTATGGTCATTTTTTGTGTTAGATTTTGATTATTTTTTATTGTCTATAGTAGCGACTATAAAAATTATAAAAAGCAAACAATGGGAACAATCTTTTCCTCTTATTTGGCTAATCGTTTCGATTATGCTTTTATTCAATCATCGACCTGTCTGGTACCATCACTATCTTTTAGTATCTATCCCTCTAACTTGGTTGGCTACCTACGGAGTGACATTATCATTTCCTTTTTTTCAAAAGAGGCACTGGTATTTGAATTTTAAACAAAACCGTTTCAGGCAATTAACCTTATCAGAGTTTGCTGTAGTATTTCTGATGATCTCAATTCTTGCTATTCCTCTTAAATTGGAAATCACTCAGCTAGAAAACCATAGACTTATGGAGAAAAGTAGAGAGAATTTACAATTGCTCAATGTTGTATTAGAACACAAAAAATATACTCATTGGTTTTTTACCGACTGCCCCATGTATGCCTTTTATTCAGGTTTACCAGTTCCTCCAGAGATTGCAGTTCTTTCCAATATCCGCATAGAATCAAGAAGCATAACACGTGAGCAAATCCTCTCCGTGATGAAAACTTATCATCCAGAGCAAGCTTTACTATGTAAATCTAAAGTTATTCAAGGCTATTTAAATAGCTATCTCAGCGAACACTACTTAAAAACATATGAAAGTCATAGTGGAACTCATTATTTGATAAAGTGAATCAAGATTGAATTGAATGTTTTTTATGATTTGTAATCAATAACTAATTGGAGTATCCCAATTTTGTAAAACAAATGGTAGTGGGAGCATCTTGCTCCCTACTTAATCAACAAAGCAATCAAGATGATAATGGGAGCATCTTACTCCCTACTTGATTAACAAAACAATCAAGATGATCGCACTATGCAATAAAATAAATTTACACATTTGTGATGTTCCCTGACTAATGATAAAATTCCTGAACTTTCAAGTCATCATCTTTTTAATAGCTATCTTGGTTGTTGCGTGTCACAGTAGAATTCAAACAAGTAACATTAGTAAATCTTCTTATAGTACATTTAACTCTAACTCTAATCTTCTTCAAGAATGTGTTCAAACTTATAACTCAAAAATTGATTATTTCCCAGATAAAATCAGCGTCAACTATGCTAAAGGTTTTGTAGTTGAGTATCACAAGAACTACAAAGTTGTGACTCTCAAGAATCCTTGGCGAAATGCTGATACAACATTTCAATATGTTTTACTTCAGTGTGGTACACCTGTACCAAAAGGATTTAAAAAAACACAAGTCATTCAAGTTCCTATTAAGAAGATAGTTTCTCTTTCCACCACTCACTTACCCCATCTTGATAAACTAGGCGTGATTGATCAACTTATTGGTATTAGCGACGCTAAGAGAGTCAATACCGATAGTGTTATCAAAAAAATAAAAGCTGGTCAATTAGTGGAATTGGGAAATGATACAAATTTGAACATTGAGAAGTTACTAGAATTAAACCCAGATTTAGTAATGACTTATGGAGTAGGAAATTCCAACATAGATAGTTATCCTAAATTATTAGAGGCTGGGTTAAAGGTGGCACTTAATTCTGAGTATATGGAAACATCCCCATTAGGACGAGCAGAATGGCTAAAGTTTACAGCTTTGTTTTTTAACCTTGAGACAAAAGCCGAAAAAGTGTTTGGACAGATAGCGAAAAAATATGAGGCGATCGCAGCCAAGGTCAAATCTGTCACCACTCGTCCTAGTGTCTTTGTAGGACTCAACTTTAAAGGCACTTGGTATATGCCAACTGGTAACAGTTATGTTGCAAAATATCTCGCTGATGCAGGAGCTAACTACCTTTGGAAAGATACAAAATCATCTCCTAATCTGCCTCTATCATTTGAGCAGGTGTTTGAACGTGCTGCCAATGCCGATTACTGGCTAAATCTTAGCTTATCTTGGAAAACCCTACAAGATGTACTTGCTGAAGATAACCGTTATGCTGACTTTAAAGCCGTAAAAAATGGGAATTTATATAATAACAACGCTCGTGTAAATCCTAATGGTGGTAATGATTACTGGGAAGGAGGAATTAGCAATCCTGATCTAGTCTTATCTGATCTCATTAAAATTTTCCATCCTGAACTCCTACCAAACCATCATCTTTTCTACTACCGCAAACTATAGCACTTCTGTTATCTCTTCCCTTTCTTGGCGTCCTTGGCTCATTGGCGGTTTTTTATGCCAAATCCAAACCGGAAACTTTTTCTTCCCACCTTACTCATAACATTGATCTTCGTATTCCTACTAGACCTAGCCCTTGGTTCAGTCCACATACCCCTAAGTGAAGTTATTACCACACTCCTAGGTGGACAAGCTGCCAAAACTAGTTGGACGAATATTATTCTTAAATTGCGTTTACCCAAGGCTTTAACTGCATCTCTTGCAGGTGCAGCTTTAGGTGTCAGTGGATTACAGATGCAAACCTTATTTAGAAATCCCTTAGCAGGACCATTTGTCTTAGGAATTAGTTCTGGTGCAAGTTTGGGTGTTGCTTTAGTTGTGCTAACAGCAATAGCGATAGGAAACCCTATGTTTTTAAAAGATTTAGGGATCTTGGGCGATTTTACTTTAATAGTCGCAGCTAGTCTAGGTGCAGCACTGACTTTAGGAATTGTACTAATCGTTGCGCGGCGTGTTCAAGACACAACAACATTACTAATTTTAGGTTTATTGTTTGGTTATGCTACCAGTGCAGTTGTAAATATTTTGCTTGGCTTTAGCTCATCAGAGCAAATCCAAAGTTACCTGATTTGGACTTTCGGCAGTTTTGCTGGTGTGAGTTGGAATCAAATGACAGTTTTAGCACCTGTGGTGCTTTTAGGATTGATTGTGGCACTAGTGCTGTCAAAACCACTCAATGCTCTGTTACTAGGTGAATCTTATGCACGTAGTTTAGGATTAACCGTGCAAAAAGCTCGATTTTGGATCATTACCAGTGCTTCGGTGTTAGCAGGAACAATCACTGCTTTTTGCGGTCCCATTGCTTTTTTAGGTGTGGCAATTCCCCACCTTTGTCGTAGTCTGTTCAATACCTCAGATCATCGTGTCTTAATTCCTGCAGTGACGATGATGGGCGGAATTTTAGCATTGATAGCGGATTTAATTTCGCAACTTCCAGGGAGTCAAATTGTTTTACCTTTAAATGCAGTCACTGCTTTGATCGGGACTCCTGTAGTCACTTGGATTGTTCTGCGACGCAACTCACAAAAATCCTTTCCCACATGAGTGATGCCATTCTCACAACTCACAACCTTGCTATTGGTTACAAAACATCTCCAAAAACTTTTCACAATATTGCATCTAATATTTCTGTATCTCTCCAACCAGGAGAACTTGTTTGCTTACTGGGTCCTAATGGTGTAGGTAAGTCAACCTTGTTACGAACCCTTTCTGGAATGCTACCTCCACTAAAAGGCGAAGTCAGATTGTTAGGAGATGATGTTTATAAACTCCCTCCACAAGAATTAGCAAAACGTTTGAGTTTGGTACTAACAGAACAGGTGGATGTAGGAATGTTATCAGCTTATACGTTGGTAACGTTAGGACGCTATCCTCATACCGACTGGTGGGGAAAGTTGACTAAGCAAGATCAGGCGATCGCCACTTGGGCAATAGAAGCCGTTGGTGCAGCACATTTAGCACAACGTAATTTGAGTGAATTGAGTGACGGTGAACGTCAAAAAATCATGATTGCTCGTGCTTTAGCGCAGTCTTCTATTGCCATGTTACTCGATGAGCCAACAGCATTTTTAGATCTACCTCGGCGTGTAGAGATCATGCAACTACTCCGCCAGCTGGTACGAGACACAAAAGGGGCAATTCTCCTTTCCACCCACGACTTAAATTTAGCTTTGCGCCTTGCTGATCAGGTTTGGCTACTAGCAAGCAATGGAAATTTGTACGTTGGTGCACCGGAAGACTTAGTACTGAGTGGTGCTTTTGCTGATACGTTCCGCAGTGAAGGTGTAGAGTTTAATATCTCGTCCGGAGAATTCTCTCTTCAGAGAGTTGACAGAGGCAAAATTCATTTAGTGGGTCAGGGTTTAGAAGCAATTTGGACAACTCGCGCCCTACAACGTATTGGATTCCATGTGACCCAGCACACTACCTCGTCCAATATTTTCGTAGAAGTGATATCCGAACCAAGTTCAGTTTTTTGGCGAACAACAAACGGTAAGGCTGTATTTATCTATCATTCATTGTATGAACTGGTGAAGTCTTTGGATGTCTTGATCAAGTCATGAAATAGTCATTACGCCGACTTAGTAGTGCTGCTCAGTGTAAAGTATTTCTACTCTTGATACCACACTGTTCTAGTTGGTACTCGACTCTAAGGCTGATTTTTCTGGAGTAGGAAGATTCTTAGTTTAGACAAAAGATGCAAATAACTACGTAATGTAAGCATATTTTACGTATAAATACGGGATTTAGAATATTACTTCGTCATCCTCCCTAAGACATATTACTATAGGTTTAGTGACAAAATCATCTACCAACTTTTCTAGAAAAAGCTCAATTGTAGTCAATGCTTAGTTAACCAAAAGTTAGATCGCGATTGGATCTCACCATGAAGCTCCAGAAAGCGTTACTTTTTACGGCTCGAGGCTCAAAACTGACGGTGTCAATGTGTATGGCAGTAATAAAGAGACTCTTAACAAGCAAAAAGCTTTATCTAAATCTTTACAGCTTCCCTGCTTTGGAGATTGGGAGAACCATCAAGATAACAGCAAGTATTTGGTATACCCCATAAGGAAAGTCATAATTTAATAAAAGTAGGAAAAATATAATGCAAACCCTAGAGTGTCACGATAACGTAGCAAGGCTTGAAGCTCTTCACCAGTATGATATTCTCGACACTCCTCCAGAACAAGCCTTTGATGATCTCGTTTTCTTGGCAACACAGATTTGCGATACACCGATCGCAGTCATTAATCTAATTGATGGTCATCGTCAGTGGTTTAAAGCCAAAATCGGTATAGATCTGGAAGAAATACCGTTAGACAGTGGGTTTGCTCCCATTTGCATGCATCTAGGCGAAGTTTTAATTATTCCTGACACCTTAGCTGATGAACGGTATGCTAAGAATCCTGTAGTTATATCTGAGCCTCATGTAAGATTTTACGCTGGTGTGCCCTTGATGATACCTGAAGGAGAGGCAATTGGAGTGCTGTGTGTCGCTGACCATATTCCACGCCAAATCAACTCAGAACAGTTAGCAGCACTAGTCTCTCTCGCACGCCTAACAGTTAGACAATTAGAGATCCGACGGAATCTAGCTGAACTGGCACACAGCAAAATGGAGTACCAAAAAGCACAAGAAGCACTGCGGCAAAGCGAATCGACTCTTGGAAGCTTTTTCAACAATGCTCCAATGATGATGGGAATTGTAGAGTTAGTAGATAACGAAATCAGGCACATCTCTGATAACGCTGCCACAGTCAAATTTTTTGGGCTAACCCCTACTAACAATATGGGTATGGCAAATCAGTACATGTGCCAGTGTATTGATTATTACCGTCAGGCACAGGATACTCAAGCCTCTGTCAACTTTGAATATCCGTACGATACTCCTAACAATAGAAGATGGCTAAGGGCTACAGTCTCAGCAATTGCAGGAAGTTCTGCTGACCGTCCTCGATTTGCTTATATTCTGGAAGACATTACTGAACGCAAGCAAGCAGAAGAACAATTATGTTGGAAGGAAGCACTTTTACGCTCAATGACTAGTGTTTCTCCATTGGCATTTTATGTTGTGGATAACCGTACAGACAACATCCTTTATTTCAATGAGCGCTTCTGTGAAATTTGGGGCATTGAACATCTCAAACAGCAGATGACGCGTCGCGAATTAAGGAATCAAGATATCATTCCCGAGTGCCTAAAATTAATAGTAGATATTTCAGCCTTTCGTGAGTCTTGCCAACCTTTACAAAGTGAAGACAATCGTTGCGTTGTTGAAGACGAACTTCAATTAATCAACGGGCGGACCATCCGACGTTTCTCTACACAAGTCCGCGATGAGAATGATAAATATTTCGGGCGTTTATATATTTTCGAGGACATTACTGCTCGCAAGCAGGCAGAACATCAAGTTCGTGAACAAGCAGCACTACTGGATATCGCTACAGACGCCATTGTAGTGCGAGATTTATCTAATAAAATTTTATTATGGAATAAAAGTGCCCAAAAGCTTTATGGCTGGGAAGCAGTAGAAGCTATTGGTAATGATGCTAATCAAATTTTTTATAATGAACCACTGGCGCAACACTCAGAAATTTATCAACATGTTTTAAAGTTTGGCTCTTGGCAGGGAGAGCTACAAAAAAGAGTAAAATCTGGCAAGCAAATTATAGTTGAAAGTCGCTGGACCCTAGTACTTGATGAATATAAACAAGCAAAATCTATCCTCGTTGTAGATACTGATATTACACAGAAAAAACAACTAGAAAAGCAATTTTTACGTGCTCAGCGAATGGAAAGTATTGGCACTCTTGCTAGTGGTATTGCACATGATTTGAACAATGTACTATCTCCGATTTTGATGTCAGTACAACTGCTCAAGTCAAAATGCTACGATGATCATACTCGTCAGATACTAACAATTGTAGAAAGCAATGCCAAACGTGGCGCTAATTTAGTCAAACAAGTTTTATCATTTGTACGAGGAATAGATGGTGATCACACTTTCCTACAGGTGAAACACCTTATTTTTGAAATGAAACAAATTGTCGAACAAACATTTCCCAAATCAATAACAGTCTCTACCGAAATTAAACCTGATTTGTGGCAAGTTTGTGGCGATAGTACTCAACTACATCAAGTTCTAATGAATTTGTGTCTAAATGCTCGGGATGCCATGCCAGAAGGTGGAAACTTACAAATTTCTGCTAAAAATATATTTATAGATGAAAACTATGCCAAGATGCATCTTGATTCTCGAGTGGGTTCTTACATTGTTCTGAGTGTTTCTGATACAGGATGTGGTATTCCACAAGAACAATTGGATAGAATTTTTGAGCCATTCTTCACAACAAAAGAATTTGGTAAAGGTACCGGCTTAGGGCTGTCAACAGTCATGGGCATTATCAAAGGTCATGGTGGTTTTATTACAGTATCAAGCTCCGTAGGCAAAGGCACACAATTTAAAGTTTACTTACCAGCAGTTCAAGCAGGGACAATCCAATCATCAGAAGAATTGGAACCTATGAGTGGATATGGCGAATGGATTTTGGTTGTCGATGATGAAGCTGCAGTTCGGGAGATCACAAAAGCTTCTTTAGAAAATTACAATTACAAAGCATTAACAGCTAGTGATGGAATTGAGGCATTAGCAGTATATGCACAACATAAAGACAAAATTAGTGCTGCCATCATCGATATGATGATGCCAAATATGGATGGACAAACAACTATCTGCACACTGCAAAAAATGAATCCGCTACTACGTATCATTGCCGTAAGTGGATTGACAAGAAACGAGCAATTAAACGTTGACAAAACATCAAATCTCACAGCTTTTTTACCTAAGCCCTACACAGCACAAGAATTATTAAAAACCTTACACACAGTGATTAAGAGTTAGGAGTTGGGTTAGGGTATGAAACTCTACATTATTTAAAATCAAGTCAGGCAGTATATATGTAAAAAATATTGCTATTTTAATACTTGGATACACATTTGTAACATTTCTTTCTAAAAATTGATATCACCCGTTAAAATAGTAAAAAAAATTAACTCCTAACTCCTAACTCCTAACTCATAAAAACATGGCTGGTTTAATCCTAGTTGTAGACAACAACAGTGTAACTCGGATGCACCTGCGGGAGTGGCTAGAACAAGCAGGGTATCGGGTCGTGGAAGCAAGAGATAGTGAGCAAGCGTTAGCTTTATATAAGCAGATACAACCAGACCTCGTATTGCTAGATGCTTTTATTTTGGAAATGGATGGGGTCAGTTGTTGTGCAGAATTACTAAAACATCCAGGTAGCAGCAACACGCCAGTATTAGTGATGACTAGTCTTGATGACCAAGCATCTATGGAGCAGGCTTTTGCCGCTGGCGCATCTGATGTTATTCTCAAACCCATTCAATGGCAAGTATTACATCATAGAGTTTGTCGCCTCTTAAATGCTAAGAGTGCAATGGAAGAGTTAAGACAGCAAACTGAGCAAGCACAGAGCTATGCACGTAGACAGGCGCATATAGCTGACCTCAGTCAACTGGCACTGTCGGGTGTAGATTTAACGACTCTGATAAACAAAGCTGCTGCTCTCGTTGCCCAAAGCCTTGAAGTTGAGTATTCCAAAGTTTTGGAACTATTGCCAAATGGGAATACTTTGCTGTTAAGGGCGGGAGTTGGTTGGCAACAAGATCTTATGGGATGTGCAACCATTAGTGCTGAAGTTAATTCGCAAGCTGGTTATACCCTACTCTGTCAAGAACCAGTTATTGTGAACGATCTTTCACAAGAAACACGTTTTAATAAACCAAAGCTGCTGCTTGATCATCAAGTGGTCAGTGGGATCTCAGTCGTGATTCAAGGTAAAAAGCAACCTTTTGGTGTTCTAGGTGCATACACAACACAACCACGTACCTTTAGCAAAGATGATATTTACTTCTTGCAAGTTGTTGCTAATGTTTTAACTACAGCCATTGAACGCAAACGGGTTGAAGATGCCCTCAGAAACAGTGAAGAGCGTTTTCAGATAGTTGCTCGTGCCACTAACAATGCAGTTTGGGATTGGGATTTGCTGACCAATGAAGTGTTCTGGAATGATGGAGTCCAAACGCTCTTTGGTTACTCAAAAGAGGATGTTGGAAATCAGGTAAATTGGCGGTTTGAGTATATACATCCAGACAATAAGCAGAAAGTCATATCCGACATTGATACTGTGATCAACACTGGAAAACAATGTTGGTCAAATGAATACCGCTTTCGCCGCCATGACGGTTCCTATGCTCACATCTTTGAGCGTGGTTGCGTTGTCCAAAACAACCTTGGTCAACCAGTGCGGATGATTGGAGCAATGATGGATATTACTGAACTTAAGGTTGTACAACAAGAGTTACAACGTCAAAGCTTACGCTCCAAATTGTTTGCAGATGTGACTCTAAAGATTCGTCAGTCTTTACAAATTGACGAAATTCTTCAAACTAGTGTCACAGAGGTACAAAAGCTTCTGCACGCTGACCGTGTATTGATCTTTAAGCTGCACCTAGATGGCTCTGGGACAGTCGTTAAAGAGGCAGTCGTTCCAGGGGTGCCCGTTGTTCTGGGGCAACTGGTCCACGATCCTTGCTTTGCAAAAGATTACATTCCAAAATATCGCCAAGGGCACATAAGTGCTATTGGCGATATTGAGCAGGCTGATATCCAATCTTGTCATGTGGAATTTCTTAAACAATTTGGTGTCAAAGCTAATCTTGTTGTTCCAATTATCCATACAGATCAGCTGTGGGGGCTACTCATTGCTCATCAGTGCCATCATCCCCGCCAATGGACGAATTGGGAAACTGAATTGTTAGGGCAATTAGCAGATCAAATAGGAATTGCCTTGACTCAAGCAAGAATGCTAGAGCAAGAAACTCGCCAACGGCAAGAATTAGCCCGATCTAATGAAGAGCTACAACAATTTGCCTTTATTGCCTCCCACGACTTACAAGAGCCTCTGCGCAAAATTAAAACTTTCAGCGATCGCATCATAACTTCTGAGCGTGACTCATTATCTGAACAAGCACAGGACTATCTAAAAAGAATGCAGAACGCGGTTTGCAGAATGCAGGCTCTTATTGAAGATTTATTGACCCTCTCAAGAGTGACTACTAGAGCACAGCCCTTTGTGTCAGTTAATCTTACTCAAGTGACACAAGAGGTCTTATCTGATTTGGAAGTCTTGATCCAACAAACCAAAGGAAGTGTCACAGTAGGGGAGCTACCAACAATCAAAGCTGATCCTCTACAGATGCGTCAATTGCTGCAAAACTTAATCGTCAATGCACTAAAATTTCATCGACAAGAAGTGCCGCCCATCGTTAGTGTCTACAGTCAAATGCCTAAGACGCCAGACGGAGGTGTTGAACTTTGTCAAGTTATTGTGGAGGACAATGGTATTGGGTTTGATGAAAAATATAGCGAACGTATATTCAGCGTCTTTCAACGGTTGCACGGTCGTAACGAATATGATGGCACTGGCATAGGTCTAGCTATCTGTCGGAAAATTGTCGAACGCCACCACGGGAGCATCACCACAACAAGTCAACCAGGACAAGGAGCAAGTTTTATTGTCACGTTACCTATAAATTCCGTGTCCTAATTTTTCTAACTCTAAAGGGATTATCATACTCTTGCAAAAGCTTTAGAATGAAACGGCTTTAGCTCAGCATGATCTGTCATTTAACTATACGTTAATTTGATAACCTAAGTAAAGGAGAAAATATGTGAAGGGTCAGCGAACAAGCCTCACAATTTTAATGGCTGATGATGATGAGGATGATTGTATGTTAGCGCGAGAAGCCTTAGCAGAAAGTCAATATCCAAGTAAGCTATACATTGTTAAAGATGGTGAGGAGTTGTTAAACTATCTCTATCGTCGTGGCCACTATGCTGAAGAGACAACTTCACCACGTCCTGAATTGATTTTGCTAGATTTAAATATGCCAAAAAAAGATGGTCGTGAAGTGCTCAAGGAAATTAAAGCTAATCCCTATCTGCGGAAAATTCCTGTAGTGGTTTTGACGACATCAAAAGCAGAGGAAGATATCTATCATACTTATAATTTAGGGGCAAATTCGTTCATTATTAAACCCATGCAATTTGCATCCCTAGTAAAAATAATGAAAGCGATAGGAAGCTACTGGTTTGAAACAGTGGAACTGCCACTATGAGCAGTAGGAGAACGAAATGAATAATAGCCTACTTAAAGTTCTTTTAGTTGATGATGATGAAGACGACTATATTTTAACTCGTGATTGGTTTAGTGAATTTCAGGTAACTGGATGTGAATTAGAATGGGTGGACAATTATCAAGTCGCAAGAAATTCAATGGCGAATAATCAATTTGATGTTTATCTCGTTGATTATCGCTTAGGTATGCATAACGGACTGGAATTATTACGTGAAGCAGTTGCTGTTGGCTGTTCTTCTCCCATTATCTTGCTAACAGGTCAAGGAGACCGAGAAATAGACCTTGAAGCCATACAGGCAGGAGCAGCAGATTATTTAGAGAAAAGCCAATTGACTGCTCCTTTACTGGAGCGTTCAATTCGCTATGCAATAGAACGTAGAAGAGCAGAACAGAAAATACGTGAACAAGCAGCACTACTTGATATTGCTACTAATGCAATCTTTGTACACAATTTACAACATTTAATCTTATATTGGAATAAAGCTGCTGAGCTTCTATATGGTTGGACAGCAAATCAAGCAATTGGGAAAAAGACTTCTGAACTTTGGCGTGAAAAAAATCCAGAACAATTGCAGGAATCAATGAAAATTTTACTACAAAATGGTTCATGGGAAGGTGAACTGCAGCAAAAAACAAAATTCGATAAAGAGATTATCGTTGAAAGTCGCTGGAAGTTAGTGCATGGTTTTGGGAGACAAGGGCAATCAGTCTTAGTTGTCAATACAGATATTACACAAAAAAAAGACCTAGAAGCGCAATTTTTCCGCGCACAGCGTTTAGAAAGTATTGGCACTCTAGCTAGTGGTATTGCCCACGATCTTAACAATATCCTTGCTCCTATTTTGATGGCAGCACAGCTTTTAGAACCAAAACTAGATGATGATTTGAGTAAGCGACTACTACCAATATTGATCTCTAATGCTAAACGTGGCGCAAATTTAGTTAAACAAGTGCTTTCTTTTAGTCGAGGAATTGAGGGCGACCACACAACGCTACAATTAAAGTATTTAATTAGAGAAGTTCAACAAGTTATTCAAGAAACATTTCCTAAATCTATTGAAGTTGAAATTGAAACACCACAAAATTTATGGACAGTTTCGGGTAATGCAACTCAATTACATCAGGTACTCATTAATCTATGTGTCAATGCTCGTGATGCTATGCCCAATGGTGGGGTTTTGAAGATTTCAGCCGAAAATGTTTTTATTGATAAAAACTATGCAAGCATGCATATAGATGCTCGAATTGGTTTCTACGTTACGATTTCTGTTACTGATACAGGAGTTGGTATTTCGCCTGAAATCATAGATCGCATATTTGAGCCGTTTTTTACCACCAAAGAACTTACTGAAGGAACTGGTCTAGGTCTTTCTACTGTGCTTGGTATTATTAAAAGTCATAGTGGTTTTGTAAATGTATATAGTGAGTTAGGAAAAGGTAGCCAATTCAAAGTATATTTACCTGCACAAGAAGCAACAGAAACTCTAGAAGAGCAAGAACAAAAATCGCCTTATGGTCATGGAGAAGTGATTTTAGTCGTTGATGATGAAGATTCTATTCGTGAGACTACAAAAACATCTCTAGAAAATTATAATTATCAAGTGATAACTGCCCGTGATGGTATTGAGGCGATCGCTCTTTATGCAGAAAATCGAGATCAAATATCTGTGGTATTAACTGATATGATAATGCCTACTATGGATGGATTAACAACTATCCGTACATTGAAAAAAATTAATCCTGATGTTAAAATTATCGCTGTCAGTGGACTTGCTTCTCACGAAAAAGTTAATTTAGTCAAACATATGGGCATTCAAGCCTTTTTGGCTAAACCCTATACTGCTCAGCAATTACTGCAAACTATTAACACCGTAAAAAATAGTTATTAAAGGCGGACAGCCCACCCTTAATAACCCCAAACTCTAAATTATGTCCAACCAACGTTCTGAAGTCTTAGCCACTAACGAAGCTTTTTATAGAGCTTTTGAAAAAAAAGATATCGAAGCCATGAGTACAGTATGGTCTCAAGGCACTGGTAGTCTCTGTATCCACCCTGGATGGAATGTATTGCAAGGTTGGAAGGAAATTCAATCATCTTGGGTGAAGATTTTTAAAAATACTGCTTATATTGAAATTAATACTGACATAATTGCTACAGAAATTCGTAACAACATCGCCTACGTCGTGCTTGTGGAAAATATTCTTCAAGTTGTCAATGGTAGAAGAATTGAAGCACAGTCAATGGCGACAAATGTGTTTGAAATGTTGGGTGGTAAGTGGTACTTAATTCATCATCATGGTAGTCCAATAATCCGCTAGTCTTAGAATCCCGGTTTCTTCAAGAAACCGGGATGCTGGTAGCTTATGAAGGATTCTCGTTGCTCACGAATCTAACTAATCTTAAACACTGATTCAACTGTGGATTTAATTGAATCTCGTGCATCTTTGAATGTTTGCGTGAACGGGTGTTTTGTCTGCAAGAACATGCGTGCACAATTGCGTCCTGGCATTCCAGAAATTGAACCACCTGGATGAGTTCCTGCACCTGTCAAGAATAAATCTTCAATTGGTGTTTTGTAGTTTGCTATCTCTGGTAGAGGACGGAAAAATACCATTTGATCTAAAGTCATATCAATATGGTAATAGTTACCCTTGTACGCACCCAATCTTTCTCCTAGTTCGGCTGGGCTTTCCACACGACGGGCGATAGTAGCATTTTTCACATTTGGTGCGTAAGTTGCCAACTTGTCAATCACCCTATCTGCAACTTTGTTTTTAAGTTCATCTGTCCACCCTGTACCTTTCAACCCTGTACCTTCTGCACCTGCAATTTGATATGGCGCAAAAAACTCAATCCACACTGTATGCTTGCCAGGTGGAGCCATTGATGGATCTAACATTGTTGGCACCACAACATACATTGATGGGTCAGAATCTGGAATTTCTCCCAAGGTACATTTACTATGAGCCTGTTCCACGTGATTGAAAGAATCTGCAATCAAGATAGATCCAATAAGATATTCATCCTTATGCTCGTGATGTTCAAAACGCAGAGGTTCATTTAAAGCTAGGTCAATTTTGAGAATAGTTTCATTGTTATTGACGATGCGGCGCTCCAATCTTTCCCGTAAATCTGGGTCAGCAGCGTCAACATCGCTACTATCTACCAATTGCAAAAATAACCGTTTGGCATCAATATTCGAGATTACCCCGTACTTAGCACGATACTCTGTGCCATTTTTAACTCGCACACCAACAGCACGACCATTATCAATCAATACTCTATCAACATGCTGATCAGTTAAGATAACGCCGCCTTTACTAGTCACTAGGTTGACTAAAGCTTGCACGAGTGCACCTGTACCACCACGAGGTCTTGCCATACCAGGATTATGACGCATTGCCATCATAATTGCACCAATGGCAAGGGTTTTTTGCGAAGGTGGTGCACCGAGTTCTGATGCTAGTCTTGCTAGAGGTGCTATCAGAAATTCTGAGTCAAACCATTCGTTGAGAATATCTTCAGCACTAGTCAACATATTGCGAATAAAATCTAGCGTCTTGGATGGTGAACCAATCACTGAAAATAAATCTTTCAACTTCGCAATGTCATAATTGCCAAGAATATCTAAAACTGACTTTGGTGGTGCATTGAATATAGGAACCATTGCAGAAATTGCTCGCTGCCAGTAGTCTATGAATTCTCCATACTTTCTAGCATCGCGCTCATTGTAACGAGCAATTTCTGCACATGTTTGTTGAACTGATTTATGAGCTAAAAAATATTTGCCATCAGGATGAGGACAGAAAACAACAGGATCACACTCCAGATATTTCAATCCATATTTTTCTAATTCTAATTCTTCAACAACTGGACCTAAATGAATAAACTCATGGTCAATAGCACACAAGTTAAACTTAAACCCTGGAGCTTCTTGTGGCAAACATTCCTCAGTTGTTGCCGCACCACCAGGAACTGAGCGCTTTTCCAGTAACAAAACACTGTAGCCCGCTTTTAGTAAATAGGCAGCACAAACCAATCCATTGTGTCCTGCGCCTATAATAACAACATCATACTCTTGCATAATTCAAATATTGAATTGAGATCTCGTGATATACGCTAGTATTTCAATATTACAAAGCGTTACACAACTTTATATCATTCGGTAGTTATAGAAATGCTGAGTTAAGTAAGATGTATGGATGATTCATTGAAAAAAAAGCAGAACACAGAACGGAGAATACATGCTGATAAATAAGCGCTTATTTTGTAAAGAAACTATATTTAAGAGTAGAGATTTTCTTGTTACTTCTTACTGAGAAGGTATTTGTTTCACGTGTCCTTCTACCAAAAGTATTAATTTACCTTTCTCTACAACCAGATTTTTAACACGTAACATCATATCCTCAAAATCAAAATATGGTAGACTCAGAAGTTCTTTGGCCTTCTGTAATAAGGCAGTAACAACTTCTAGAGAGATGCCATCTCCTTGAGTGCAGTCGAAGCTTTCCAAAATGATCGGTTGTTGCGTTGTTTGTGGACGAAGCTTTGCATGGAAACTGAGTGGACGAGTCTTACCTGTTTCTTGTAGCAACACTTTTCCTGTAAATATCATTTTGTTGGTTTCTGGTAGAGAAAGTTGTATCTCTTCAGCCTTCAAACTCACAATTTTGCCATCCACATTTAAGTTCAAGTCAAACTTGAGCATGTTCCCATGAACAAGATCTGAAGCCAAAGCATGGTTAAGATCCGCTTCTGTCAGCACAAGGCGAGTGATTACGTTTACTGGCTCATTCAGTTCAATTTGCCCAAAAAGAGCACTAAAAGGATTAACGGCAATATTATCCGTTCGCAGTCTTATGTCCTGCACTCGTATACCTTTGATCACCAGTCCTTGTCCTGTCATATAAACCGCATCTGCCTGTCCCTGAATGATTTTCAGCAGGTCTGTTTGCAGATTTATGTCTACATTTTCTACCTCATCTAGCTCCTCCGATAGCCTTCTTCCAGCTTCCTGTGCAAGCAGTTGTTCTTCTAGCCGTTGTCCATCTGGCATGAGTTGATTATCTCCTCCTATCCTGCTATTGCCCAATCTAAATGCTGTAAGCAGGAGAATAATCTGCATTAAGACATAGAATCCATACTCTGCAGTCTTATGGCTCAGAGGCTGTTACTTCATCTCCTTTAATTGGAGAGTCAAGGAGAAATAACTCCCATCACTCCACCATGAACGACAAACACCGCGTTTAGTATTAAGTAGTTTTCCTGAGTCATTTTCGCTACAACCAAAAACGGTTGGATCTCATACCTTAAGTGCTAAACGACTTATGCGTTCAGAGTAGCTTCTCATGACCTCAAGTGCAAACATTGGTGTTTCTTGAACGGCAAACAGAAACCTATATCTGTCTAGAAAAGCCAGCTTACAGTCTGTTTTAGCGATCGCTGTGTAAGTTCTGCCTTCTAGACCAACAAGCACTCCCACGCCAAACACATCTCCCGTTTGAATTGTCTCCACAATCTTGCCATTGACTGATAAGTCAACCGCTCCTTCCAAGATGCCATACAGACAATCTCCTGGTTCTCCTTCCTTAAAGATGACTTGACCAGCTAGAAAGCTCTTAGGATCGGGTTGTTTTTGAAAGATAGCAATGGTTTGTGTAGACTCTAACATGGCTTTTTCAATCTAGTTCCAAGGCAAGTTTAAGCTATTGTGTGTCCTATTTTGCATATTTGCTAGACTCAATTTAGACAATTGAGAACGCGGGCTTAAGATTGCCTAATCTTTTTTCCTCCAAGGCAATTTAGTTCCCATTTCAGTAAATGCCGAGAAGAAGAGATAAAGAATAAATAGACCGACGCCGATTAGAAAAAGAACTTTGTCTTGATCCATAAACTAGCTGTTAAGTTGTATCAGGATCATATAGCAATCCTTTTGAATATCCAAACAAGGGAGACAAGGGAGACAAGGGAGACAAGGGAGACAAGGGAGATAAGGGAGACAAGGGAGACAAGG
>JAJPJF010000111.1 GCA_021324415.1 Nostocales cyanobacterium Centralia_MAG_434 | reverse complement strand
CCTTGTCTCCCTTGTCTCCCTTGTCTCCCTTGTCTCCCTTGTCTCCCTTGTCTCCCTTGTCTCCCTTGTCTCCCTTGTCTCCCTTGTTCCCTCTGCTCCTCTGCTCCTCTACTCCCTCGTCTCGTCTTCTCCCTCGCCATCCAAGAGCAATCAAAACGAAAGCTTCTATGCAAAGGGTAAGGGTGAAAAAGTAATGAGTTGCAATTCCCAAAGCATTGATTCCTACCCAAGAGAGTGTTAGCCACAGAGGTAATTGAGTTCTATTTTGGATATGGCGACTGGCAATAACTAAGTGAGCGAGTGTCGCAATTACCCACAAGAGCGCCAAAGTGTAATGACGAGCTTCTTGTGCTAAAAAAATTCCATAGGGTGATGTTGCCATCAATGCAGCGGCTAAATGACTCACAGTAAGTGAGCGAAAAGCAAGCCAGCTTAAACCATAGATAGCTGGGATGGATGCTGCACCAAAAATAGCAGCAAGAGATCGCCCTCCCCATAAGGAAACCATACCTTCCTGCGTGGGAAACAACTGCATCCACCAGTGAGATAGCACAAAGTAAAGTGGCGGATGATTACTTTCATTTAACAAATGTGTCCAAACATCTTTGATTTGGGTATTGGGTTGTGGTTGCAGTGGCTGCAGTAAAACATCAACAGAAATAACTTGATCCAAAGGTATAGGTAAAAAACTATTGCCAAGACTAAAGACCAGTGTGGAAAACTCATCAGTCCAAGGGGGTTTAGCCGTCAAGTTGGTTAAGCGCAAACCAATGCCGATGATCAGCCAAACCAATAGCAATAGAGAATGAAGCCAAGGGGATGTCATAGCTAGCTGTATCATCAACACTTGAACATAAGGCATGGGGTAGGGGTATGGCGGGCAGTGAGTGCTGGACTGACTCGCCGTACTACCCTTTACCTATGCCATATGACTCATCAAAAAACGTTTCAACTATGCAAAATTAATAAATATGGTTTAATTCTAATGGCCTGTGACTACTGTAACAGTTGATGCTATCCTTGAGCGTGCCCTTATGGGGTATGATTTGTCTTCCGAAGACGGATTGCTATTGTTAAAAGAAACTGACCCTGGTGCGATCGCCGCTATTAGGCATACAGCTGATAAATTACGTCAACAACAAGCAGGGGATATGGTAACTTATGTCATTAATCGAAATATAAATTTTACCAATATCTGCGAGCAGCACTGTAGTTTCTGTGCCTTCCGGCGAGATGAAGGTCAAAAGGGTGCTTATTGGTTAGATTGGGAACAAATTTTGACAAAGGTCAAAGATGCTGTACATCGGGGTGCTACAGAAATTTGTATGCAAGGAGGACTGAATTTACAAGCGAAAGTCAATGGTAAATCTTTGTCCTATTATCTGAAGCTAGTAGAAACAATCAAGCAAGAATTTCCCCAACTTCATCTGCATGCTTTTTCTCCCCAAGAAGTGCAATTCATAGCCAGAGAAGACGGACTTGAGTGGAGTTATGTGATTTCTGCTTTAGCGGAGGCTGGCGTTGACTCGATGCCAGGAACGGCTGCTGAAGTATTGGATGATGAAGTGCGACGTATTCTTTGTCCTGAGAAAATCAACACAGCGACTTGGCTGGAAATTGTAAGTACAGCTCATAAATTGGGTTTACATACCACCAGCACCATGCTGTCAGGACATATTGAGACACCAGAACAACAGATTAAGCATTTGGAAAAATTGCGATCGCTCCAACAAACTGCCATCAATCAGGAGTATCGCGCCCACATCACTGAGTTTATTTTATTACCCTTTGTGGGGAAAGAAGCCCCTAAAACCTTACGTCGCCGCGTAGGAAGAGATCAGCCTATCTTAGCGGACGCACTTCTATTAACAGCTGTGGCGCGAATTTTTTTAGGAAATTGGATTTCTAACCATCAACCGAGTTGGGTAAAACTGGGACTAGAAGGAGCAAAAGAAGCTTTAGTTTGGGGCTGCAATGACATCGGTGGAACATTGATGGAGGAGCACATCACAACAATGGCAGGTGCGATTGGTGGTACATGTATGGAAGTCGAAACCCTACAAGCCACCATTACCTCTCTAGGACGCCCATACAAACAACGTAACACTCTCTACCACCATCTTCAGTAATTTGAAACGAAAAGATAAAGCCCTCTCCAACAAAAACCTACCTCCCCCTTGTCCCCCCCATAGATGATCCCCGTGATACCAATACAGGATACGATGGACGTTGATTTACGATCATTTTAGTCATGTTTATGAAACGTTATTGGTCACGTCTACTTGCTCTGGCTTTGGTTTTAGTTATCGGTTTAATAGGCTGTTCGAGTCCAGACAATTTAACAGGTGATTATCGTCAAGATACTTTGAGTGTGGTCAATACTTTAAGAAATGCACTAGAACTACCACAAAATTCCCCAGACAAAGCTGCAGTTCAAGCAGAGGCACGTAAAAAAATCAATGACTTTGCAGCACGCTACCAACGTAATAGCGCTGTTGCTTGTCTAAATTCCTTTACAACTATGCGCACAGCCCTCAATTCTTTGGCTGGACACTACAGCTCATACCCCAATCGTCCCGTACCACAAAAGCTCAAGGATCGTTTAGAGCAGGAGTTTCAACGGGTAGAGGCAGCGCTGCGGCGTGGCGCTTAACATCTACTATTAGGAGTGAATGGTCAATAGTCTTAGGCTATTGACTCTTGACTATTGAGTATTAATTACAACTATTACCTCAAGCCCTTCAAAGCAATCAGAGGTAATTTTGCTGTGTAAAAATTCACTTTGGCTTCACTATTTTATTTTATCAACTTTATTAATATAGAAAATATAAAAAATCTTTCTCAAATATTTTAAATTTTCCTGTTACACCAGAAAATTGCAAAATTCAGCAACAGAAATGGGGATTAGACAGTCGTTGTTAAATATTAGACCGCAACCCCTATTTGTATAACTATGGATTCTATATACGTCGCCTGAGGTTATTTGAGTTGGGGTCATGATGATTTTGTCCTTCTACGTGTACTTATGTCCAACTGTCTGTTGAATATTACAAAATTAACGCTTTTTTGGCGACGCTTTTTCACTGTCGTTTTCAGTACTAGTCTGCTGATTCCCTACTTTGAGAGTCAACCAGTAAGGGCACAAGTTACCGAGTATTGCCAATTATCAAGATCTGCTGTGCAAGAAAAAGACAACTTACGGTTGTCAGCAGTCAGAGGCAATCAAGACGCACTCTCACGCTATCAACAATTACTGCGACAACATGCACAAGCTTTGCAGGAATGTCGCAATCGTACTTGGCCACAAGTCCAAGCCATCTGGCTACGTTTATATCCCTGTGATACACGACCAGGAGAGCTAGATGAAATTATGGATCGGATTGTTAACCGAGGCTATAACCAAGTCTATTTGCAAGTTTTCTACGATGGACAGGTACTGTTGCCAATGGCCATTAACCACACAGCTTGGCCGTCTGTCGTTCGCACACCTGGATCACAAAATGTTGATTTGCTCTCCATGGCAATTCAAAAAGGTCAAGAACGTGGTCTTAAGGTCTACGCTTGGATGTTCACTATGAATTTTGGCTATACCTATGCCCAGCGCCCAGACAGAGAAGGTGCGATCGCTCGCAATGGGAAAGGTCAGACCAGCTTATACGTAGTCGATAATGGTAGTCAAGTTTTTATTGACCCTTATAACTTGCAAGCAAAGCACGACTACTACCAAATGTTACAGGAAGTGTTACGTCGTCGCCCAGATGGAGTGTTATTTGATTATGTCCGCTATCCCCGACAGGCTGGTGCTGATTCCATAGCGACAAAAGTCACAGATCTATGGCTGTATAGTAATGCCACACAACAAGCTTTATTTCGACGGGCACTAAATTACAAAGGACTGGATTTGATTCGTCGCTTTTTAAGCAAGGGATTCGTGACAGCCGGAGACATAGCGAACGTTGATCGACTCTACCCCCAGGAAGGAGAACCAATGTGGCAAGGTCGCCTTCCCCAAGCACAGACAAAGTCAATTCTTCCTCCAGCTCAAAGGCAACCCCAACTACAATTTGAGTTGTGGCAGCTTGCAGTTGCTCATGCTATGCAAGGCATTTTAGATTTTGTTGCCTTAGCTGCTTATCCAGAACAGCAACTCGGTATTCCAGCTGGGGTAGTGTTTTTTCCTGATGGCAATCAAATGGTCAGACGAGGTTATGATTCTCGCCTACAACCTTGGGACAGGTTCCCAAGTTCATTAGAGTGGCATCCAATGGCTTATGCAAATTGCGGTAGCACTAATGTGAGTTGTATTGCTGCACAAGTGCGGCAGGTTGTGAGCATGGCAAAACCGGGTACCCAGATCATTCCAGCGATCGCCGGTCAGTGGGGGCAATCTGTAGGCGATCGTCCGTCTTTAGAAATGCAAATGCAGGCGCTGCGCCAATTTGCACCACAATTGCGGGGGGTAAGTCATTTCGCTTACTCTTGGCAAGATCCTCATGATAATGATCGCAAATTCTGCCGTGCTTATTGATTCAGTACGTTGCTAAGTACAAATTAAGGTTGCCATTGGCTTGGTATCAAAATCAGCGAGAAATATGGCACTGTCTCTAAATTTACTTGTTTTAGTGGCACAATTCGCTGGTTTGGCATCGTCGCCCGCTCAATATAGAGTGCACGTTCTGTTAACCCTAACTGATTCAACACTGCGTAAACCTTGGAAAAATGCCTACCTATTTTGATGATTGCAGCAGCATCAGCGACTTTTAGGCGATCTGCTAAGGTTTCCGCTGGAAGTATCCCAGACAACACCATAAAGGCATCATTACGATATGTCAGTGGGGTGCCTAAAACCGATGCACTTGCCATCACTGAAGAAACACCAGGGACAACCTCTGTAGGGAATCGCTCAGATAAGCGAGTAAAAAGATACATAAATGTCCCGTAAAAAAACGGGTCGCCCTCACACAAAACTACCACATCTTGTGAGGCACTCAAATGTTCAGCTAGTTTTTCAGCAGCTTTGTCATAAAAGGGCTGCGCAGATTGATCGGGTTTAAAGGGGAAATACATCGGAATCTCGATCTGAGATCCACTCAGATAATCGGCGATGATCGAGCGCGCAAGGCTTTTGCCATCCTCCAACACTGGATAAGCAACAACTGGCGCAGCCTGCAAAAGTCGGAGTGCTTTGAGAGTCAGCAGTTCTGGATCACCTGGACCTACTCCTAGACCATAGAGATGACCAGAATTTTGAGGATATGAAGGTTTTTGAATGATGGGTTGAAGCACCAATACGATAACTCCTGCCCTGTGCAACGCAGGGAATAGACGATAAAAGTGTCTTTTGAACACCCCTTAAGTTGGCATTCTGACTTAGGTAAGTCCATCACAGCTGCGGCACAGTCTCGGAATTACACCGAAGTTTCCCAACTTTGAAGTCTACCTAGAATATCACAAGCCCAATCATAGAATCTGAAATACCTCATCTTTCTTAAAAGAAGACAAGGAAGCACCAGGAGCAGAGGAAGGGAGACAAGGAAGACAGACACTTTCTACTATGCCCCACTCCCCATTCCCCGTAACCACACCAAAGCTTCCTCAACATCCCTCACCTGGTCTCCTGGGGGAATAGGTGGACGGCGTACCATCACAACCTTGATGCCTAATTCTCGTGCTGCAATGATTTTGGCATTGGTGGCACTACCACCACTATTTTTGGTAACAATCGTATCAATCTCATGTTGTATTAACAATTGCCGTTCTGCGGTGAGGTCAAAAGGCCCTTGAGCAAACAGCAATAATCCTTTTGGGATTACGGCCTCGGGTTCAGGCTGATTAATCAACCGCATGAGAAACCAAATCTCATGAAGACGAGCAAAGGAAGCAAGTTGCTGTCTACCAATGGTCAGGAAGACCCGTTTTGCCTGACCCTCCAACGCGTCTGCTGCTGCTGCCATATTGTCCACCTCAATCCACTGATCGCCTGGCACTGATTCCCATGCAGGTCGTACTAACATCAGCCGTGGTATTCCTAATTCATCTGTTGCAGCTGCTGCATTTAGGGAGATTTGTGCGGCAAATGGATGAGTAGCGTCAATGAGCACATCAATAGCTTCATCACGCAAATATGTAGTTAATCCAGCAACACCACCAAAACCCCCAATCCTGACAATTCCTGGTATAGCTAAGGGTTGAGGAGTTCGACCTGCAAGTGATACCCTCACCTCAACTCCTGGCAAGGTCAACGCTTTTGCTGCTAACGCGGAAGCATCACCTGTTCCACCCAAAATGAGTACACGCTTCATAATTTTTCTGGATGAGAAGCACTTAACAAATTTATTTGTTCCATTGCCTGAGCATCCTGACAAATGATTTGACCTTTGCGGTCAAATAAAATCACACCCACTTTCAAAACAGCATCTGCATATTTTTTGACATAATTTTCTGCTTTCTGACTCATTTTTTCAGCTAATTTACGAAACACAATATCTGCTAGTCCAAGTTCTATAAGTGTTTTATGTGCTGCATCGGCAGTTTGAGCCTGTAAAACTGCTTGAGCTGAGTGAATATCTCCACCTACCTCAACAACGGCGGCTGCAATAATTTCTAATTTTGCATCCGCTAAGTGGCTTGATGTGTTAAAAATACCACCTGCTAGCTTGATCAATTTTCCTTGATATCCCAGCAATAGGACTGATTGAGCGTTGTACAATCCTGCTTCTACTAGTAATGCACCCAACCAGTTACCAGTTGAGACAATGACCTCCTCAGGAATTGATAAGCGCTGTGCAACTTGCTGACCATTGCTACCAATACAAAATACCAAGTTGGGATGATTTTTTACCTTTTCGTGTAAGCCGGTGCGAAATTCCTCAAGATGGTCAGCAGCACTCATTGGTTGAGAAATACCGCTTGTTCCCAACAACGCTAGACCTTCTAAAATACCAAAAGCCTCATTAGAGGTACGTTGAGCAAGTTGACGACCCGCAGGAAGAATAATCTGTACGGTTGCAGTTTGATCAACAGGAATGAGGGGCAATAGGTTTGCTTCAAACAGTCGGCGAGCATAGTTATAGATAGCAGCTTCACCGATGACAGTCTTCCCAAGACCCATACCGGCTTCTAGGACTAGTGGTTGGTCTTGTCGGTGTGAGATTTTTACCCACGCCCAAACAGGAGTATTCCTCGTTAGGTCTAAATTATCTCCAGGGTCACTGAGGGTTATTGCCAAAGCACTATTTGCTTCGAGAGTGGCAACTTGATGAATAGGAATCTCAGCACTTCCAGGGAGCAAGTCAAGCACTATCAATTGTGGCTGATCTGTATTGTTTTGTAGGTGAACCAAAGCTGCTTTTGCTGCAGCCACGGCAAAAACGGGTAGGGTATAGCCAGTGCGCGCCATGAAAAACCTAAGACTAGAGGACTAGCTACAAGAGCTTTATCCAAACAGATTTATCTTTTAATACCTAATAGCACTTTGTGTCAAGTACGGTATTCCGTCTAATTTATTACGGTTTTGGTTACCGAAACAACGGGTATAGGTGGTAGGGTGTGGGGTGTAGGGGTAAAAAGAAATTCTTGAAGAAAATGAACATCCTACTCTACACCCAAACTGGTTGAAAGCCCCTAAATTTATTTATGGAGAAAACAAAAAATTTATTCATAAATGAAATCCACAGCTTCCACTAAACCTGGTTTTTGGAAGAAACCGGGTTTGGTCACTGTAGGGGCCAATGCCTTGCGCCCCTACTCCCCAACGCCACTTGCTACAACGGAGGGAACCTCCGCAACGCAGTGGCTCCTCCCCACTCCCAACTCCTAACTCTCCACAACTGGCGACACAGCTGGTAAATTAGGGTCTTGATCCAATTTACTCAGCCGATCAGCGTTAACATTACCAGTTGTCAGGAAGCGGAAAGTCTCTTGATAAAGGCTTTGCCAATAGTGATTGCTCATATTCTGGCTGACTTCTGTCGGATCTACCATTGGATGGGGAACCAAAGCTGAGGCAGGATATTTGTACAAGCGATGCCCATTTTGCTCACTTCCTATTTTTTCGAAGAAGTCTTGGTTTGTCTGGATATCGGCAGCATCTTCATTTTCTGTTAGCACTAGAAATGTAGGAGTATCTTGTAAAGTCACAACATTCTTTTGATTGCGAACAAAGCCTCCAAAACGATCTGCCGCAGTAAATGCCCCAAGAGGAAATTGTAGATTTGGGTCCCAACCTGTCTCACGAATGTCAAGTGGTCCTGCCAAAATGACATATTGTCGTCGCTTTTGATCATAAATCTTTAACAGCGGTGCATAGGCGACAACTCGCTGAATTCGGTCAGGTCTATCTGCAGCTAATGCCAACGCCACAGCTCCCCCAACTGATAGTCCCACGGTATAAATCGGTCCAGGCATAGCATCCAGCTCTGCAATTCTGGCATGAGCCTCAGTGAGATACTTCATATGGGATGAGATGAAATACTTGTCAAAATCTGGATCATTCTCGTTTTCAATTGCATTAATGATATCTAACAGACGTGGTTCTATCGTTACAAGACGGGCGACCAAGGCACTTTGCTGATTGAAGGAGGGACCACCACCACGATCCAAATCTGCTGTTGACAGATTGGCGAAGTAACTTTGTAAGACTGGGTCTTGTGACACCTTTTGCTTTAAAGGGTTGGCAATGTCAGGCTTCAGATCGACTTGAGGCCAATATTTGTCTGGTGGAATAAAAGCATGACCTGCAATAGAGGGTTGATAGAAATTAAAGCCATTTGAAAAGAGATAATCTGCTAATCGCCACATTTGGTGAGGACTAGCACTGAAGCCATGGAAGATGAGTACAGTTCCACGAATTGGTTGTCCTGGATCGTGCAAGCGGTAATAGGGGTAAGCACCAGATCGATGGTCTGGGTTAGCTTCAACGCTATGAATGTAGGCATCAATGGCTTGTTGGGTCTTTCTAACTTGGTCGACGTTAGGAGTGACGGTGGTACTAAGTGTTGTTGTCATAAAGTCGATTGGATATTGGATATAAGTACATAGGTTTGCAGTTAAATAGAGTACAGTTCTCCAACCATAAGGTAAAGCATGTATCCTACAAATACTAGGCTTGTGTTTTAGTAAGAAAAAAGGCAGGTTACAAAACCCGCCTTCAGAAAAATATTGGTTTGAAGTTAACAACTCACTTCCCAATCTCCGGCGCACTCAAAGACACGGTGGGTGTTTTTTGCTGTGCCAAAGACGGCACTGAATCACGCAGTCGCTCTGTTAACTGTACTGTTGTAGCATCGTACACTTGTGTCAAAATCTTGGGATACAAACCAATCCCAATGATTGGCACTAACAAACAGGCAATGATAAAGATTTCGCGGGGTTCGGCATCTATCAGTTTTTGATGAGAAACCAATTCCTTGTTCTCTTGACCGTAGAAAATTTCCCGTAACATTGACAGCAGGTAGATTGGAGTGAGGATAACACCAACTGCCATTAAGAACACGACAATAATTTTGAAGGTAGGGCTATAGGCATCACTCGTGGCAAAGCCAACAAATACCATCAACTCTGCGACAAAACCACTCATACCGGGTAATGCTAGAGATGCTAAGGAACAGGTCGTCCACATGGCAAATATCTTACCCATTTTCTTTCCAACACCGCCCATTTCGTCCAACATGAGGGTGTGTGTCCGGTCGTAAGTAGCCCCTACAAGGAAGAACAAACTTGCCCCAATCAAACCATGGGACACCATTTGCAGCATTGCACCATTCAAACCCAAATCGGTGAAGGACGCAATACCAATGGTCACAAAGCCCATGTGAGAAATTGAAGAGTAGGCGATTTTCCGCTTGAGGTTGCGCTGAGCAAAGGATGTGAGGGCAGCGTAGATGATATTTACTATCCCCAAAATCACCAACACTGGCGCAAAATAAGCGTGAGCATCTGGTAGCATCTGCGCATTCATACGAATCAGCGCATAACCACCCATTTTCAGTAGAATCCCTGCTAGCAACATGTGTACAGGTGCTGTTGCTTCACCGTGGGCATCTGGTAGCCAGGTGTGTAGTGGGAAAATAGGTAACTTGACGGCGTAAGCAATCAGGAAAGCAGCGTAAAGCCAAAGTTGGAGGTTTAGGGCATAGTCCTTCAGACCAAGCGCTTGCATATCAAAGGTGACTTTATCGCCATAAAACGCCATGGTTAAGCCAGCCACCAAGATAAACAGCGAACCACCCGCAGTGTACAAAATAAACTTGGTTGCTGCATACTGCCGCTTTTTACCTCCCCAAATTGCTAGCAGCAGGTAAACCGGAATCAACTCTAATTCCCATACCAAGAAAAACAAAAGTATATCTTGGACTGCGAACACAGCAATCTGACCACCGTACATTGCCAGTATCAAAAAGTAAAATAGTCTTGGCTTGAGTGTCACTGGCCAAGCAGCTAATGTCGCTAAGGTGGTAATGAATCCAGTCAAAATAATGAGAGGCATAGACAAGCCATCTGCCCCTACTGACCAGTTCAGGTCAAGCTGTGGTATCCAAGAGTAACTTTCTACAAGCTGCAAATTTGGGTTGGAGAAGTTGTAACCAGTATAAAAAGCCCAAACAATCAGTGCAAAATCAATCAGTCCTACGATTAAGGCATACCAACGGACTGTCTTGCCATCTTTATCAGGTAATAAGGGAATCAGCAGTGAGGCTGCTATGGGAAAGAGAATAATGGTCGTCAGCCACGGAAAATTAGCTGTATTCATTGGAGTTGTGGTTTGTTAGTTGTTTTGTTAGTTGTCTAAAAGTCAGCTAAGGCGCGTTTAAAGTGCATGAATACTCGTTGTAAAAGTACAACATGTAGGCACGACAGCTAACTACTAATCACTAACCAGTTTCCGATAAAAAATTAAGGATGAAACTAGAAGGCGATCGCTATCCTTCATGCTCCATCCTTGATCGTTGAAAGTTATGTGTTGGTGGTTAGGTTGGTTAGTTCAAGTGACACCAAAGATAATTACCAAACCCAACACAGCCCCAAATATAATCAAGGCGTAAAATTGAACGCGACCGTTTTCTAAGTACTTCAGACCTTCACCACTGACAAGAGTGAAAAAGCCTGTCAGGTTAACAGCGCCATCAACAACGCGGAAGTCAACTTCCATAACTTGTCTTGCTAGACGACGTAAGCCGATGACAAAGACACGCTCATATAAGTCGTCAAAATACCACTTGTTGAGGGACAGCTCATAGAGAGGTTTGATTTTGGCTGCGATCGCGACTGGGTTAATCTTGCCCCACAAATACATGAGTGAAGCCAAGGTAATACCAATCAAAGAAATTCCAACTGAAACTCCTGCCATGATATAAAATTCGCTCGGGTTAAAAAGAGCGACTTTTTCTACGACTTCTTCTAGGGTTTCACTTGGCGGGAAGATGAACTCCTCGAAGTAGTTGGCGTAAGGAGTGCCTACCAAACCAATCAAAATTGAAGGAATTGCCAAAACCAGCAATGGTAGGGTCATTGTCCATGGCGACTCATGAGGATATTCACTATGAGCATGACCGTGATCATCATGGTGGTGTGCTGTTGTTGCTTCTAGTTCTCCCTTGGTCATGGCTCCTGGACCAAAAGCGGGAACACCTTCAAAGCCAGTGGCAATTGCCATCCCCTCTGGTGATTTGAGCTTCTGCCATATTTGTCTTTTATTGCCGCGGAATTCACCCTCAAAGGTGACGAAGTACATTCGGAACATATAGAAAGCAGTAATTCCTGCCGTGATCCAGCCTATACCCCACAAAAATGGGTTAGCTTCAAAAGCCTTCCCTAAAATTTCATCTTTGGACCAGAAACCAGCAAAGGGTGGAATACCAGAAATTGCCAAGCAACCAATCAAGAAGGTCGTTGCCGTAATTGGCATATACTTCCGCAGTCCCCCCATCAACCGCATATCCTGCGCCAAGTTGGGGTCATGACCAACAACGTCTTCCATTCCATGAATTACCGAACCAGAATCTAGGAATAGCATCGCCTTGAAGTAGGCGTGGGTCATGAGGTGAAAAAGTCCTGCGGAGTAAGCGCCTACTCCCATTGCCATCACCATATAACCGAGTTGGGAGATGGTAGAGTAAGCCAAGCCTTTTTTGATGTCATTTTGAGTAATGGCAATACTTGCACCTAAAAAGGCTGTGAATGCTCCAGTATAGGCAATCACATTCATTGCCGCTGGAATATGCTCAAACACTGGGTACATACGGGCAATCAAGAAGACACCTGCTGCCACCATTGTTGCCGCGTGAATTAGGGCAGAAATGGGGGTAGGGCCTTCCATCGCATCTGGTAACCAGACGTGCAGAGGAAATTGGGCTGATTTAGCAACTGGACCCAAGAAGACTAGAATCGCAAACAGGACGGCAAGAATGTTACTCAAAGAACCTGTGTTTACCAGTTCTGCTAAGCGATCGCCTATCACATCAAATTCAAAGCTTCCTGTTGCCCAGAAAAGCCCGAGAATGCCCAACAATAGACCAAAGTCGCCCACGCGGTTGGTTACAAATGCTTTTTGTGCTGCATCTGCTGCCGACTTGCGATCGTACCAAAAGCCGACCAGCAAGTAAGAGCACATTCCCACCAATTCCCAGAAGATATAAATCTGCACAAGGTTTGGACTGACCACCAAACCTAACATTGAAGAGCCAAACAAGCTGAGATAGGCGTAAAACCTTACATAGCCTGGATCATGAGACATGTAGCCATCGGTATACACCATAACAAGGAAGGCCACCGTCGTCACAATCACCAACATTAGGGCTGTCAGATGGTCAATAGTGTAGCCCATGCTCAGGTGGAAATTGCCTGCTGCTGCCCATTCTAGGGTACGAGTGTAAGGGGCGTGTCCTTGAATTTGACTCCACAGCAAGGCAAACGACAAACCCATCGCGGCTCCCATAAGAGAGATAATGAATACCGCGCTTGGCCGTCGCAAGCTGTTTATCACCTGATTCAACGAGATTAACACTAGACCGACCAGCATTGCGCCAACAAGGGGCAATACCGGAATCAGCCAGGCATACTGATAGATTGCTTCCATCACTGACGCCTACTTTATAGAACTCTTGACTAACTTGTCGGAACTGTTAATAATTGTGACACACACCCTTTAGCATAAAATACCCCACCCGAAGGGTATTGGGCAGGGTAATTAATCATGGTTTTAGATTTGGGGAGTGGGGAGGAGCCACTCCCTCATTACGCTGACCGACACTCCAAATCAACTGCTTGTGGAATACTGTAAGTTTTTCCCAGGTTGGTATAGTTGAGTTTAATTTCTTCTAGCGCCAGAAATAGATCATCCCTACCACGAAAAACTTCTAGTCGCTTCCTTACTTGACCATTTTCGATCAACAGTAAAGTTGGTAGTGACTTCAACCGATAAGTGGTAGATAGTTTAAAATTTTGATCGGCGTTAATTGTAACTAACTTAACTTGATCGCCGCATTCCGCTTTAAATTGCAATAGCAAGGGCTGAATAATACGACACAAACCACACCAAGGCGCTTCAAAGTTAACTAAAACAGGAATTGGAGATTCTAAAACTTCTTGCTTAAATGTCCGCTCACTGACCGACAACACCATGATGCCTCTTGAAATATAGGGTTTTCATATCAAACTAGCGATCACCACGAGAAAGTGGTTTATGTCACTGAGGTGATGACGCTCTCAGGGAAGAAATGATTATGCCAAAATCTCAGCGCTTATTGTGACGCTGACAAGAAAGCCCTCCTGAACAACCATGCTGGCTTTTTGGCTCTTGAATTCATCATTGCTGTTACTTAACAAGGGAACTTTGAGCGTTAACTGCACTTAATTCCCAAACTTAAAACCTGACAAGCAACTACCGATTTTTTGATGCTCATAACCTTCTCAATATTGAAATTTTTCTCAGCAATTTCACATCTGAAGTCTATGTTCAGTTACCCTTTTATCATCTGCTTCGATGGCTTTAAATTTGGGAGTCTCTCTCTCTGAGAAAGATTACCCAAGCCTAAAACTCCGTTTAAAAAAATGTTTGTTATCTCATCATTACACAGTCTTTGCTTTGCCTTTCACCCTTACCTTATCAAAGGTAAAGATATTTGGCGGACTTAAAGATTGATTCTCAAACCAACTCTCAAAAAACCCTCCATGACATTTATTTGAATCTATCCTACATTGATCTTGTAGCAATAGATAAGCTAAGATGACTAATTTAATTTTTTAGTAAGCACTTTTGCTAATCAAGATTGATCTAGAACAAAGTGGGACACACAAAAAAGTTTAAAAAACACTGATGAACCTCAGTGATTCATTAATGGTTGGTAGAACTTTTAGTTAAGTGAACTGACTCGTCCCTCAGTCGATAAGAACTTATCGCTCACTTTCAGCTTGATCTCACCCTGGAGTGAGGTAATCCTATCTTGGCAACTTCCCTTATGGGCATCTGCAATTCATGGTTCCCTAACTTGAGAACCCAGCGCTTTGGAAAGAGAAGCCTCTAACGGACATTTCCTCAAGCTATAACTCCAAAGTTTCTCACTTTAGCAAGTTGATGCTCATCTGAACAGAACTTTAGCCTGGGAAAAAATAGCCCGCAGGCTAGCAGTTACCATGGCAGTGGCATCGCTCTAAGTTCTTTTTTGGTTAGTCTTATAATTTTATCCTATCAGTTGCCTGAAGTAAAAGAGGATGTGACCACCAAAGCAATAGTACAAAGATAACGACTCCCAAATAGGCAGGGCGCATAAATTCCTGCCATTTAAGGGATTGACGACCGTCGAGAATCGCTGCAAAGGGAGTGATAGATGTCCGCTGTTTGACTGCAACAAAAGCCTCTCCATAGCGATCACTCAAGCGACGATCTCCATGCCAAACGCCAAAGAAATGATGTAACACCAGCCCAATAGAAGTGAGGAGGGTAAAAGTGGTACCCAGCCAGAGAGTGTGGGCAATACACCAAATCACTTGTCCCACCATTTGCGGATGACGGGTAATCCGAATAATTCCGGTTTCGTAGAGGTGGACTTGGGGCTTTTGGATAGCAGCAATTTCTAGTAGATTGAATGTAGCAGGATATAAAAACAAAAACGAAATTGCTGACAGCGCCCAAACAAATGCCTGCACTCCTGGTACATCTTGTACTTGCCAAAGTAGCAAGCCATCATAGCGGTGGTTAAAAAAGTAGATGATCAATATTATAGCTAACGGCAAACTGGTTGATGCGAAAATTATTCGATAAAGCCGTGGTCCGATGTGTTTTTCTGCCCAAGGGCGCAGGGCGGCTCCTCCGCTGTGAGCAAAAGCGAAACTTAATTGTAGTACCAGCATGACAAAATGACTGGAGGTCAACCAAGCCGGAATTATCATACACAAATGAAGTAATTTAAAGAAAACTTAACCCAGTACAATCAATACCACAAAGTATTCACAAGGGGAGTTTAGTCAAGATGTTTTATTACTGTTTTTTTTCTTGTCAAGCCTCCTTTTGTTTAGATGCAATCAATCTAGTCGGTTCGGAAAGCTATGAATCGCTGGTTTGTTGCCAATGTTGCTCCTTTCAAAGTTTGTGGGTTTAGCCTTATGTCTGACCTTCCTTTCACTTTAGATCAGTTACGCATTCTCAAAGCGATCGCACAAGAAGGGAGCTTTAAGCGCGCCGCTGATAGCCTTTATGTCTCCCAACCTGCTGTTAGCTTGCAAGTTCAAAACTTAGAACGACAACTCGATGTTCCATTATTTGATCGTGGAGGACGTCGTGCTCAATTAACTGAAGCTGGACATTTACTGCTGAGCTACGGCGAGAAAATTCTCAGTTTGTGTCAAGAGACCTGCCGAGCTATTGAGGATTT
The DNA here is from genome assembly GCA_021324415.1 of Nostocales cyanobacterium Centralia_MAG_434. Taxonomy (GTDB): domain Bacteria; phylum Cyanobacteriota; class Cyanobacteriia; order Cyanobacteriales; family Nostocaceae; genus JAJPJF01. The sequence continues at coordinate 6,515 of JAJPJF010000111.1, read as the reverse complement.
GCAAAATCTTCAGGGTGGCACATTAATTGTCGGTGCTTCTCAGACCACAGGTACCTATCTTTTGCCCAAGATGATTGGGATGTTTCGACAAAAATATCCTGATGTAGCGGTGCAATTACACGTCCATTCAACTGGACGGACTGCTTGGAGTGTAGCTAACGGACAGGTAGACCTAGCAATTATTGGTGGCGAGATTCCTGCAGAATTAGCAGAATCTTTGGAAATTATTCCTTACGCTGAGGATGAGCTGGCTCTGATCATACCTGTTTTTCATCCCTTTGCGAAACTCGAGATGATCCAAAGAGAAGACTTATATAAATTACAATTTATTGCGCTGGACTCCCAATCAACTATCCGTAAAGTTATTGACCAAGTGCTCACACGCTGTGACATAGACACCCGGCGGTTAAAAATTGAAATGGAATTGAATTCCATAGAAGCAATTAAAAACGCCGTGCAATCTGGGTTAGGAGCAGCTTTTGTTTCTACATCAGCGATTGCTAAAGAGTTACAAATGGGAGTGCTACACTGTACATCGATTGAAGGTGTAGTTGTAAAGCGGACTTTATGGTTAATTTTTAATCCTAACCGCTACAAATCCAAGGCAGCAGAAGCATTTAGTCGAGAAATTTTACCTCAATTTGCTACCCCTGGATGGAATCAAGATGTGTTAAAGTCGTCACATAGGAGTATGGCGATAAGTACACTGGATGCAGGAATGCCTGACTCTGAGGAAGACGACTAAGATATGGTCAGTAGTTCTTTGTCATTCGTCATTTGTCATTTGTCTTTATCATTTGTCATTTGTTAGTTGTGTTTTAACAACTAACAACTAACCACTTAAGAATGAGTGATGATTGATGACTAACGACTCTTGGCGAGTGACTAATGACTAATAACTAGTGACTAATGACTAACGACTAACCATGGAAGTTTACTGCACTCGTCCTCGCTGCCCTCGTCCGCAAAACAATTTTTTAGATTTAGATAATCTTGCAACTCTGCGAACAGCACAGCAAAAATACTGTACAGCCTGTGGCATGCCACTCATTTTAGTCGGACGCTATTTACCTATTAAGTTGTTGGGACGGGGTGGATTTGGAGCAGCATTTTTGGCGCGTGACCGCTACACTCCAGGAATGCGCCATTGCGTAGTCAAGCAATTTCAACCTGCAGGAAATTTAAGTCCGACACAACTGCAACTAGCACAAGACTTGTTTGAACGAGAAGCAGTTGTTTTAGAAGAAATAGGCAATCAAAACGACCAAATTCCTGATTTATATGCTTACTTTCCTCTTCCTGTTCCTGGTTTGCAATCAGGACAGCAAGAGCAATTTTTCTATCTAGTACTGGAATACATTGACGGTCAAAACTTGGAGGAAGAATTAGCTCAAAAAGGCAAGTTTTCAGAATCAGAAGTCTTAGAAGTACTACGAGAAATTCTCAAAGTCCTGAGGTTTGTGCACAGTAGAAATATTATTCATAGAGATATTAAACCTTCTAACATCATGCGTCGTCGTGATGGTAGAATTTTTCTACTAGATTTTGGTGCAGTTAAGCAGGTAACAAACGCTCCAATTGGATCTGCAGGTTCTTCTACTGGAATTTATTCTCTGGGATTTGCACCACCTGAGCAGATGTCTGGAGGTCAGGTTTTCCCATCTACAGACCTATACGCTCTGGCTGTAACTGCTGTCATTTTACTCACAGGTGAAGAAATAGCCCAGCTATTTGATGTTTATAGCAATCAGTGGAAATGGCAAACAAAGACATCTATTAGCTCTCATCTTGCTGATATTTTAAACAGGATGCTTTTGTCGGCTGTCAATCAACGCTTTCAGTCGGCTCAAGAGGTTCTGGATGCGCTTGACTCACCCAAACACTCACCCGTTACAAAAATCAGTTCTCATCAGCCTACATCAATACCACATTCCAGACCTTCAACGCAGCCAACCAAGCAACTTTCATCTCAACAACCATTTTCTCTTATAGAAATACTAAGTGGGGCAGCATTTAGTGGCTTTGAAGGCGGACTGATGATAATCGCCTTTTTTAGTCTCTTAAAATCTCCCATCATCACCTTAGTGGTTTCAGCCCTAGTTTTAGGAATAATCATTTTTGCCCAAACAAGACGGTGGATTGAAAAGTGGGATTTATTGATTATTCCGGCAATTAGTTTGGCAGTTGTAATATTTGTCCCTTTTCTACATAGTAGTCTTACTTCTGTGCTGATAGTTACATTAGCTTTGGGTGCTGCATTAGGTGCGATCGCTTTTACGGCTCTATTTCGTCTTATTTACAAATTGTTATCTCTACTGTTATGAACAAATCTCTTGCTGAAAGCTAGTTGCTAACGCCTCAGAGTGAAGAGCTAATCGAAAAGGCTAGATTTGTCAGAATTAGATATTCTCTTAACCATAAATTAACTAAAGCTTACTGTTTGGTTTACCAGAAAATAAACTTTTTTCACTAATTGCTATATTTTTTCTTGTTTACAAATTAGAAAGCGGGTTTCTTTAAGAAATCCGCTTTCTTGCGTATCACCAAAGATATTAGGATTGCTTACAAGTATTCCTTAATCAGTGTAAGAGTAGGTTGAATGCACTTTAAATAAGAACTAGCCTCCCAATAAACTAGATTTTTTCATTCACAAACTATTCTTAAACAAACTGTCTTAGAGTTAAGTTATCTGAAGCGGACGATAAAACAATATTTGGTCTATTTTTAGTGAAATTGGGCTATTAGGTATTAAACCAGGAATTTATGCCTTGGCATGATATCAAAAATTGTCAGAGATAGCGTTTTGATTTTCTTGTGAAGCCGTTTAGATAGCGACTCCACAAGAGATATATTGAATACAAGTGAGAATGACTTTATTTTCTTTACAAAAATTTAAAATATCTATGAAACAAAAAAATGAGACGACTGTTTTGGTTTTAGCTTTAGTAATCACATTAGGACTAATAGGAAGTATATATTGGTGGTTCAGTAAAGGTTCTAATACTAAATTAGGTTCTTTTATCAAAAATCAATCCCAACCACTTGAACTGTCAAACGGTAGCACTTTTGCCTCTATAGAAAATGTTCCTTCGGGATTATTCAATTATGGTGGTAGTACCACTTGGGCACCCATACGCAAAGTTGTTGATCAAGTTATCCAAAGGGATCTTCCTCAATTTCGACTGCGCTATACCGAGCCTACTTATGGTGCCCCTGGTTCTGGTACTGGTATTAAGATGTTGTTGAATAATCAGCTAGCTTTTTCTCAGTCATCTCGAGCCCTGCAAGTAGGGGAGTATCAGGAGGGACGACAAAAGAGCTCTCCTTTAAAGGAAGTTCCAGTAGCGATAGATGGCATTGCAGTTGCTATTAATCCAAGTCTTGATATTCCTGGTTTAACTATCGCTCAAATCAAAGATATCTACACTAACAAGATTACTAATTGGCAACAGATAGGGGGCCCAAATTTGCCAGTTTTACCTTATTCTCGTGGCCAAAAAGAAGGTGGTACTGTAGAGTTTTTTGTCGATAACATTTTACAAAATGAAAAGTTTGGATCTGCTGTCAAATTCATCCCCACTACCACTCAAGCTTTGAGAGAAGTTGCAAGCAACAGAGGTGGAATATACTATGCATCGGCTACTGAAGTTGTCGGACAATGCACTGTTAAACCTTTACCAGTAGGGCGTAGCTCTGATCAGCTGGTTCCACCTTACAAGCCACCTTTTGTCCCTCTGTCTGAGTGTCCACAAAAACTAAACCACTTGAATGCTGCTGCCTTTCAAAGTGGTGAATATCCGATTACCAGACGGCTATTTGTAATTGTTAAGCAAAATGGTCAAACCGATCAACAAGCGGGAGAAGCCTATGCCAGTTTGTTGCTGACCAATCAAGGTCAAGAACTCATCTCTAAAGCTGGATTTGTCAGGATTCGCTAATAAACACTATTTAGTGGTGAGCCAGTGCAAGTTCACCACCAACAATTAACAACTTACATCTGCTATGTCTCAAAAAAACGAAACGCCAATTCTCTTACTCTCTCTATTAATTACAGTTGGGCTTATAGCTGGCGGCTTCTGGTGGTTTACGAGAAAGTCTTCCCTTAACCTTAATCAAATCAATAGCTCTAACCGAGAGAATTCTCCCAGTCTTGCCGATTTGCCTCAAGCATCATCAGGAGAAGCTGGTGACAAGACTTTCGCCTCTGTGCAAAATATTCCTACAGGATTGTTTAACTATGGGGGCAGTACTTCTTGGGCACCGATTCGACTGACAGTTGACCCTGCAATTCAAGCAGCGCGACCAGAGTTTCGACTACGTTACGTTGAGCCTAGTGCTGGCAATCCCGGCTCTGGTACTGGTATACAGGCTTTAATTGAAGGGCAACTAGCGTTTGCCCAGTCTTCTCGACCAATTCTTGATCAAGAGCTAAGACGCGCTCAACAACGTGGGCTTACTCTCAAAGCAATTCCTGTCGCTATCGATGGTTTGGCCGTAGCAGTCAACCCTAACCTCAATATTCCTGGATTGACGATAACTCAACTACGGTCAATTTACACTGGCAAAACAACAAATTGGAGCCAATTGGGTGGTCCCAATCTTCCCATAAAGGCTTATTCTCGGCTTATTACTGATGGTGGAACAGTTGAACTGTTTGTGCAAAACATCTTGGGTGGTCAAGCTTTTGGGCCCAACGTGGAGTATGTCTCCACAACCACCCAAGCACTGCAAAAATTGGCTGGTAGTCCAGGTGGCATCTATTACGCTTCAGCCCCAGAGGTTGTTCCTCAATGTTCAATCAAGCCCTTGCCGTTGGGGCGGACACAAGGGCAATACATTGCTCCCTACCAAGAACCATTGATCCTCCCTTCTGAATGTCCTGGTAATCGGAACAAATTGAACATTGAGGCTTTCCAATCAGGAAAGTATCCCATTACACGCAATCTGTTTGTGGTGGTCAAACAGACTGGTCAAACCGAACAGCGAGCAGGTGATGCTTATGCCAACTTACTCTTAACAGAACAGGGACAGGAATTAATTGCCCAATCTGGGTTTGTCAGAATTCGCTGACACCTACCATAACTGTCCAGAGTTTAGGCTCTATTGATCGATTCTGCTGGCAAGCAAATCAGGTTATCCCCTTGAGTCAGTATTAAGCCGCGTTGACGCAACTTACCCATTAAGCGGGTGACGGTGACTCGTGTCGAGCCAATCGCACTGCCAATTTGGGCATGAGTGAGGGGAAAGGGTAAACAGTAACCGCGAATAACTTCTGGATCGGTTTCGCTCATTGCCGGCTCGCCATATTCCTCAATCAATAATGTGAGGAATCCTAAGAGTCGATCAATTGTGCGTCGTTGTCCCAAGGCACTCAGCCACAGCAGTTTGCGCTGATGCTGATACCTAAAGGCGTCCATAACTTCGCGACGAAAGTGCGGCCAGTTATCTAAGTCATGCCAGTACATCCATAGCACCGCAGTTTGGTCAACATGGGCATAAGCTTGGAGTGTAAAAGGTGACTGTGCAACAATTTCAAACGGCTGTCCTGCACCCACAAAACCTAAGAAAGCTTCTTCTGGGGTTCTGTTTATACGTCGAGACGTGAGCTGACTCGCGGTGGCACTAACTTGCGCTGTTCCCACCATGCGGATTGCACCCCTTTGCACCAAATACAGCAATCCAGGTCGGGCTGGAATGCGTTCATCTTTGCTAAAGGTGCGGCAGCGGTAGTGTTCTTGCGCCCAATCAAGAATCCGTTGCCAAGTTAAAAAAGGGCGTGAGGCCTCAGAAAAGGAGGATGGAGATTGCATAGGTAACAAAGAGCGTTCGGCTGAAGACAAAGACGTCATAAAAAGGTGCAAGGAGTGTCTTTGTGTAGGTAAGTCAGGCTTAACACCTAACAGTGCCAGCCATCCAAAGGGTAGAAAACAAAGCTCTACTCTTTTGTTATACTTCTTACTGTACAATGATGGTAGTAAAATTTACTCAGTTTCAAAAAAAATTTGCACAATTCTCATTTTTCCTCTGAATAAAAAAATTATATCTTTAGACAGATGTCACAAAATGAGCATGTGTGGTGAAAGCATTACCATTCAAGGCTTACGTGCATAAAAACCTACACAATAGCAGATACAAAGCTATCAGCCAGTTAATCAATGGTTATCTACTGGCATCACTCAGTATTCTTACTGAAAAACAGTTTTTGTATTATATAAAACTAAATAATTGTCATCTATATAAAGATAGAGATTATAAGAGAATTTTGTATATCTCTGGCATGGCGCTACATCTTTCAAAATATGAGAATATCCCTCCAATGGAGCTAGCTAGTGCCATTGCTTCTCATTTTTCAGCAACATCTGGTAAAGATTTCACCGTTCACATCATTCCCCCTGGTTGGCTTCATTTGGAATTGACTCATCCGGCTTTGGCTGCGTGGTTACAGGGTCTCGTGGAGGGGGGAGTGGGGGGGGGTGAGGGAGACAAGGGGGGCGAGGGGGGCAGGGGAGGCAAGG
>JAJPJF010000223.1 GCA_021324415.1 Nostocales cyanobacterium Centralia_MAG_434 | reverse complement strand
ATAGAAAGCACCTTGACAATTCTCAGCCATAAGCTCAAGCAGAATGGCGTAGTTGTGATCAGGGAATATGACTGTGATATAGCGCGTATCAGTGCCTATGGCAGCGAACTGAATCAGGTATGGACAAATTTGATTGACAATGCTGTTGATGCTCTCGGGGAAGGAGTCGTGAATGGGGGACTCGGAACTTCCACTCTGTGGGGATTAGAAATATTGGAATTGATAAATAAAGGAAAATCTACCCCCACTCCTACAATTTGGATTCGCACTAGTTGCGAAAAAGACTTTTTGCTAGTGGAAATTGCTGATAATGGTCCTGGTATTCCAGCAGAAATTCAGACCCACATTTTCGAGCCATTTTTCACAACCAAAGGAGTAGGTACGGGTACTGGGTTAGGTCTGCACATTACCTATCGTGTCGTTGTCGAACAGCATCATGGTGATATTCAGGTCTTTTCTCAGCCAGGACATACCAGGTTCCAAGTACGTCTACCGACTAAAATCAGTTAACAGTTAACAGTTATCAGTTATCAGTCAGGAGGCTGAGGTCGAGTTTTCTGAGCATAGACTTAAGTCTGTGGATGTATGAGAAATTGACCAAAAGTTAACTATGATTTTGAGTGTTTTGAGCAGTCAAAAATAATTTTTAAGGAAAGTCTAATGCGAGCAACCGTTTACCGTGGTAGTGGCGATGTTCGGGTCGAGAATGTTCCCGATCCTGTTGTTAAACAGCCTACTGATGCAGCAATGGATAAACGGGAAGCGATTAAGGTAATGGTACGACTATAGTACCGATAACATCTAGAGTTACGGGTAAAAATATGGCAGGTAAATTAGAGGGAAAAGTTGCAGTTGTCACTGGTGCTTCATCCGGTATTGGTGAAGCAACAGCATTAGCACTAGCAGCCGAAGGCGCAAAAGTTGCAGTAGCTGCACGACGCGCCGACCGACTAGAAGAGTTAGTCAAACGAATTAGGGAAACTGGCGAACAGGCTTTCCCCATTGTTGCAGACGTAGTGGACGAAGCACAGGCACGAGATATAGTACTAAAAACCAAAGATGAGTTTGGCCGTGTCGATATCCTCGTCAACAACGCAGGTGTAATGTTGCTTGGTCAAATAGATGGAGCAAATACAGAAGACTGGCGGCGGATGATAAATACAAACCTGTTGGGTTTGATGTATACTACCCATGCTGTCTTACCTATTATGAAAGCACAAGGCGAAGGACACATCGTCAACATTTCCTCAGTAGCTGGCCGCACAGCAAGAGCAGGAATCGGAGTTTACAATGCCACTAAGTGGGGTGTCGGGGCGTTTTCAGAAGCGCTTCGCCAGGAGGTGTACAAAAACAAAATCCGTGTCACAATCATCGAACCTGGTGCAGTAGCAACAGAATTGAGCAGTCACATCACCGACCCCGAAGCAAAAGAACGCATTCAAACGTGGGTGCAGTCAATGAAACCACTAGAAAGTGAAGACATTGCAGCAGCAATAGTTTACGCAGTTACCCAGCCACCACACGTCAATGTTAATGAAATTTTGGTTCGTCCGACTGAACAGGAACGTTAGCTTGCAACAATAAGATAAGTTAACCCTGCAAAATGAGGATTTTATGAGCGCACCATGTTCACATCTTAATCAAATTCAAGAAGTCACATCTAGTGCAGAAGGTTGCGAAGAATGTCTCAAGATGGGAGATAGATGGGTGCATTTGCGCCAATGTCTCATCTGTGGTCATGTTGGTTGCTGTGACTCATCCAAGAACAAACATGCTACCAAACATTTTCAAGCAACTGGTCATCCAATCATACAATCCTTTGAACTAGGTGAAGACTGGCGATGGTGTTATCTTGATAAGACTTTTGTTTAGCTAGCACGGGCAAATCTTTTGTAGCACCGAAGGGGGCTTCCCCGCACTCTGTATAGACTTTGTGCGGGGATAAGTTATGTGAGTTGACATACTCACCGCACTTACCTAGGGCTTATCAAGCTGTCAAGACCCTACTGAAACGGTACTCCATTTAGTTGTGCATTTTTGTATATAGTTTCTTATCGTTTCTTCACTGGTATTGTTTTTTAGAGGAACAATAGGAATTGAAGGTAGAGTGTTAAGAACTAACATTTAAAATCCTGAAATCTATTTACTACTAAGTTGTAATTGTTGCTGTACCTGTTGCGGTTACAACACATCTCTCCTTCTGACTTTAGTGTGAAAGGTAAGTAGAACGAAGGAGTTGAACATGGCAGAATTGGGAACCATAGCATTTATCGGTGATGTCATGTTGGGCCGAAAAGTCAGTGAAGAAATTCCTCGGAGATCACCAGAGTCTTTTTGGGGAGATGTCTTGCCGATTCTGCGGGGTGCAAATGTTGTCATCGCCAATTTGGAATGTGCCATCACTCATCACACTCAAGAGTGCAGTAGAACGCCAAAAGTCTTTTATTTTCGTGCTGACCCTGCAGCAGTAGAAGTGCTTCGTACTGCCAATATTCAGTTTGTCAGTCTCGCCAACAACCACATCCTTGACTTCGATGATCAAGGTTTACTAGATACACTTAAATACCTTGATGCTGCAGGGATTCACCATGCTGGGGCAGGTCGGAATATCAGTGAGGCAACAACTCTCGTCATCATGGATATTGCTGGTTGTCGTGTTGGTATCATTGCTCTCACAGACAATGAGCCTGATTTTGCCGCAACTAAGGATTCTCCAGGTACTAACTATTTAGAAATCAGTCCCAATCCATTAACCCTATCACTGATTGAATCTGCGGTAGTGCAGTTACGCCAAGCGGGGGCTCAGTTGGTTATTCTCTCTGCCCACTGGGGACCAAATATGGTCATTTTACCACCACCCCACTTTCGCCAGTTTGCTCGTGCTGTCGTGGATAGTGGTGTAGATATATTTTACGGTCATTCTGCCCATATCTTTCAGGGTGTAGAAAACTACAAACAGGGGCTAATCCTTTATGATACAGGGGATTTTCTTGATGATTATGCAGTTGATCCCGTGTTGCATAACGATTGGTCTTTTGTATTTCTGGTGGAAGTGGGTACTCAAGGATTGTGTAAATTGCGTTTAATACCCGTCTTTTTACTATACACACAGGTTGAACTAGCTAGGGGTGAAAAGTTGACCGCTATCTGTGACCGTATGCAATCCCTTTGTGCAGCTTTCAATACTAGTGTTCTAAAAACGGCAGAAGGACTAGAAATCAAATTGGGGGCTTAGCTAGGAGAGTCTTTCAAACGAGTAGCTAAATTTTAAGAGAAGTAAAACAATGTCAGATGCAACAATGACGAAGCTAGCCCATGCAGTTAGGGAGGCAGCCCACCCACTCACAGGTGCAGTTTCTGACTACGATCCCTTAATGGACTTGATCGGTAACGCTCGGTTTGTACTAATCGGTGAGGCGTCCCATGGTACCCATGAATTCTATTTCCAGAGGGCTGAGATTACAAAACGGCTAATTAGAGAAAAAGGCTTCACGGCTGTTGCAGTCGAGGCAGACTGGCCAGATGCCTATCGTGTCAACCGCTATGTGCGTGGGATCAATGACGATGCTACGAGTGTTGAGGCACTCTCTGGCTTTGAGCGTTTCCCAACGTGGATGTGGCGCAATACTGATGTGGTCAACTTCATTGATTGGTTGCGCGAATACAATGACAGACTGCCACAAAATTCTCCAAAGACTGGTTTTTATGGTCTCGATCTCTACAGTTTGCATTTATCAATACAAGAAGTTCTTAGTTACCTGCACAAGATTGACCCAGAAGCAGCCGAGCGAGCTCGCTCTCACTACTCGTGCTTTGAGCACTTTGGTGAAGACACTCAATCCTATGGCTATGCCACGAGTCTTGGTCTGAGTGAATCGTGCGAAGAAGAGGTTGTCAAAGAACTCATAGATCTGCAACGCCATGCTGCAGAGTATGCACAAAGGAACGGACGCGTGGCAGAAGACGAATATTTCTATGCTGAGCAAAATGCATGGCTGGTAAAGAATGCTGAAGAGTATTACCGCTCAATGTTTGGGAGTCGAATTTCTTCGTGGAATTTGCGCGATCGCCATATGACAGAGACACTTGATCGGTTGGTTGCTCATTTGGATAGAGATGGGGGACACACGAAGGTCGTCGTTTGGGAGCACAATTCTCACATTGGTGATGCACGGGCAACCAATATAGGTGCTGCGGGTGAACTGAATGTTGGTCAGTTAGTGCGCGAATGGTATGGTCATGACTCTGTGCTTATTGGCTTAACGACATACACCGGAACTGTAACGGCAGCCTCAAAGTGGGGTGGACCTGCTGAGCGTAAACAAGTCCGTCCAGCGCTATTAGGTAGTTACGAAGCACTGTTCCATGCCACAAGTTTGCCCCGCTTCTTGCTAACCCTGCGGCACAATAGCAAAATAGCGACAGATTTGCGTGAACCACGCCTAGAGCGAGCGATTGGCGTCATCTACTTGCCACAATCAGAGCGCGCCAGTCACTACTTCTATGCACAGTTAGTTAACCAGTTTGATGCCGTCATCCACTTTGATGAAACACGGGCTGTAGAGCCATTAGAGAGCACTCCTCTATGGGAAACAGGCGAGTTCCCCGAGACATATCCGTTTGCTCTTTAAATGATGCACTGGGTTCTGGTTGTACTTCAACCCAACCCACTTGCTAAGTTTTTTGTATTAAGCATTGTAATGCACTGTATAGCAGCAACTGAAGTTTTACTTTCTGTTACTAGATTCTATGGTAGACAAACCTGCTATCTTTCTTTTTTTTACGTATCCCACAAATCCTATCAGGATATGAGATTATGCTGATAGACCTTTGACGTACTGTATAACCTATACAACATTCATGCCTGCCCCTATTATGGGTCGGGTATTTTCTTTTTCGCGCTCATACTAAACCTGATTATATCCGAATTCCATAAAAATATAAGAATATATACCTAAAAAATACGGAAGTGCGATAGTGTCTGTTGGACAAAGCAGTCCTATTGCACCAATTCAAGATTCGGCGTTGGTCTGTGTAAGCAGTTCCAAGCAAGGAAGGTTAGCTGGTGATCTCAAAACTAATCGTTAAGTCTTTAAACAAAGTAAAAATTTCTACACAAAGAGGGATGACTTTCTCAGAGGCTATTTGCTCTGATGTGACCCATCCACTATGCAGCCAATTGCCACAGTAACTGTAAGACTCATCTACTTTAGTCACTTCATCCCAAATCGAATAAAATCTCACATGATCCAATTTATAAATAAGAGCGTGGTCAACAGTACTACCCCTAGAGGATTGTTGCCAAAAACAAACATTGAGTGCTGCATCAATAAATCCCTCTGCTTTAGGTATAGAAATTTCAAAACCCTCAAAAATTTGAGGACACCATATTCTCGCTTCATCCGGATTTCCTGGAAAATACTTTCTAACAGTCTCGGACATTGCGACTAGATGCTGTCGAACTTCACAACTGTGGAGTAATGTTTGTTCACCCTTTGATAAGTTTTTGTGCATTGTGTTTGTAATTCTATGATTTTTGCCAATTAGTAAAGCGACATGCCCATGTCACACAATCATTCAGTTGTTCTAGCCTTGTCCATAAAATCTACATCAGTGCCTTTAGCATCTCACAATACATACTTTATTATCTAGCTTACACGGTAGTAGTGTAAATTCTTTCAAGAGGTGAACTAGGCAAACAAGCTACTCTTGGCAAAAGTGTTACGTTATTCTCAGCTATAGTGTGCGATCGCGCTTCATACTCATCAACAGCAGAGGCGTACTACACATATACAGTCTGGATAAGACATTTTTTCATATACAAACAATGAGAGACGTTGCAATGCAACGTCTCTACACGCACGGATTTTTCACCCTTAACCGAAGTTTTAGGTGATTGAAGATTTTACTTGAGGTTTTAAAAAGAAGAGAAGATCGTAATTGCTATCTTCTCTTCCACCAAATCTGTGTGCAGTAACCCGACAAAAACAATTGAGAGTTGTTTGAGGTAATAGGTAATTAATATTGAATTTGAAAACTTTTAAAACCTATTAACCCCATTAGTAGATATAAAAAATTAGGAGACTGGTAGTCACTAGCGAGCTTTAGCAGTGTTTGACATTGCCTCTTGACGCAACTTCGGTAGGCACTGCTCAATTTTCTCAACAGTTTGCTGTTCTTGCTGCAAGTTTTGTTGCAGCAATTTCACAACTTCATTTTGCTTCATACCTTCAGCGCCCGTGATTAAGCAGCGATAGCAAATAACCTCAAAGTTTTCTACTTTTGCCTGTGTTTCTGCCACAGCTAAATCTAACATTCTAGGATGATCACTAGTCAACAGTATCAACCTTTGACCATCACTAACTAAACCAACAGCAACTTCGCAATGCATTCGTTTTGGTTGCTGTCCCATATTGCTAAATACTTGCTCTAAGTTTCTGATTTGCTGTTCAGTTTCCTGAATGTGCTTTTGGAGCAACGATTTTAACTCTTGATTAGCAACACACTGCGACATCATCTGCTGAGCTTCTAGAAAATGATATTCAGCATCATACATGCTACAAATGTCGTAGACAAACTTTTCTTGCATGTTTGTGATTTTTGTAACAGCAGCTGGCCGCTCTTGTAGATTAACCATTGTTACTCTCCTATTTAAAAATGTGTTTGTCAAAGCCAAACGACATCTTCAACACTACCTTGGCAATATCTGTCTCTCCTCACACTATAGAAGCAACTAAGTGTAACAAGAATAAGTGCAATAGAATACAAGGCTTAGGTAATTTGTTACTCTAGAATATTCTTTTTTGTTATAAAAAATACACTCGTATCTCTCTTTAGATAGTGATATTTATTTTAGGAATAAATCTGTATTAAACTATTGATTTATCCAGCAATTGTGTTAACTTTGTCTAAAGAATTTTTCGAGAGGAACCCATCCTAAAAATACTTTTTGAAGATTATTAAAATAAAATTAAAAAAAGTGATTTTATTAAAATAAAATCTGCTTGTATCATTGATATTGTTGATTGAAAAAAAGAAGCTTTTTTATCTACTGAGTGTGGAACAAGACAAATTTAAAATTTAGATATAGCAAGAGAAAAACCCCATCTATTTTTAGTGGGGTCTTCTGCAAGATTAACTGTGCTTTTTAGACGTCTTTGCATTTTTTTATATCTTAGTTGTGGATGCTGAGGAAATTCTGAGTATTGTTATTGTTTATCGAGATTTCGTCTTCACGATCCAAACCGAGAGGAGTGCGATCGCCACACCAGTCACAAGAAAACAAGGAACGTAGCCTGAACTATCGACCACTCTACCGAACGCTGCTGCACCAAGTCCTTGACCCATAAATAAGTTGAACGCAAACAGCCCAACGGCTGTACCTCGAGCCTCAGGTGCTAGCTCAGTTGCGAGAGTTTGGAGAGTGCCATGCATCATATAAAAGCCCAATCCCATCAGAATAGATAAAGGAATAAACAGTATCCAGATTTGGCAAACGGCAATCAAGAAGTAACTAATGCACATCAAGCATCCGCCAATGCCGATCAAACCACTCTCACCTAATCTGCTTACCAGCCACCTCACACAACGACTGTAAATCAGCCCTCCAACCCCAAAACCACTCAGCATAAACCCAATCGCAACATAGGCCAGATGATAGCGATCTCTCAGAAACGCACCTAGGTAAGCGAATGCCCCAAATAAGCAAAACCCTTCAATAAAAACTGCGATGATAATCGTACGAGCAGGAGGTTGAATGATCAGTTGGTAGTAAGGTTGAAAAGTTGTCAGACCCACTGAACCCTGTTGATGGTGCTCATCAGATACGCGGCGAGTTGCACGCCACATCATCAAAGTAATAGCAAGCGAAACTATCCCAAGGAGTCCGAAGATATCACGCCAGCTAACATATTCTCCAAAAATACCGCCCAAACTACCGCCAAGAATCTGACCTAGTACCAGTGCACCGAGATATTGTCCAAGTGCAGCTTGTCGTTCTTCGTACGGGAAACTGTCGCCAATATAAGCTAATGAGAGTGGGATAACAGCAGCTGCAACCATCCCTGTTAAAAACCGCAGTAAGGTTAAGATTGTGAGATTTGGTACGGCTGCACACATAGCTGTCCCAACTGCAAACGCTAGCATTGCCGCCGTCATCACTTTGAGTTTCCCAATGCGATCGCCTAATGGACCATAAACCAATTGAAACAGCCCATAGGGTATTGTGTATGCCGAGATAATGACTGCAGCACCACCAACTCCTGTGTTGAACTCATCAGCAATGATATGAAGCAGTGGGTCAATCACCCGAGCATCAGCAACTACTATAAAAGCTGCTGCACCCAATACTCTTAATGAGACACGTGTCTTACCAGGTTTATCTGGCACAAATTTCTCCTGTTATTGATGCAACGCCCAATGCTTTGGGTAGTTTAACAGGCAAAAGATGAGTTTGAGTATGCCCTCACTTTGTTAGGGTTGTTTCACCGCCGCCAAAATAAACGCGATCGCTTCTTCAATGTGTTCTTCTACCATTTCTGGGCTCAGGTGCTCAATGCCGGGTGTGATATGCTTCCAGTTTTCATCTCCTGTAAAGCCGTCCTAAAAAGCGGGGATTTTAAACCCAATCTTTTGATTAGTTAATGAGAAAATCTTAAAAGAATTATTTAGGCATATTTTTTATCTATAGACAATCATCAAGACGTACCTTAATGACTTAAACTAAAGGAGTTTACAACTACTTTTTGCTAGTAGTTCCTAATAAAGGATAAGGATATGCGATCGCGATGTCCAATCTCAGAAAACTAGAAAATATCGTTTTAAGCCGTAGACAGCTCATCAGATGGGGATTGGCAGCCGGAGTGGGTCTAACCGGATCAGTATTGGGGTTGCAGCATTTTTACTCATCGCGATCAAATACCAAAGTGAGAATTCCACCAC
Source organism: Nostocales cyanobacterium Centralia_MAG_434 (assembly GCA_021324415.1). Classification (GTDB taxonomy): domain Bacteria; phylum Cyanobacteriota; class Cyanobacteriia; order Cyanobacteriales; family Nostocaceae; genus JAJPJF01. Next base: position 4,065 of record JAJPJF010000223.1, on the reverse strand, counting down.
TGCCGAATAATGTGCCAAAAACAAGCGTGGCAAATCCTTTGTCTGTTTTGCGAGACTTCGACTATGGCAAAGTGACGCAAGAGAATGGGCGTACTGTCCGGGAATTTCGACTGGAGGCTCAAAGTGCCCCCATGCAACTGAACAACACCACGTCATTTATAACTTGGAATTTAAACGGACGAGTGCCTGGACCCACTCTCCGGGCAACGGTCGGAGATCGCATTCGTGTCATTTTCTACAATCGTGCTGGACATTCTCACTCATTGCACTTTCATGGGGTGCATCCAGCAGCGATGGATGGTGTCAAACCCGTAAAGAATAACAGCGTTATGATCTACGAGTTTGATGCTGAACCTTATGGTGTACATCTTTACCATTGCCACATCTCACCCATCACAAGGCACGTCGGCAAAGGGATATACGGCATGATGATCATTGATCCGCCAACTCTGCGCCCACCTGCTGATGAAATGGTACTGATTATGGCGGGCTATGACACGAATGATGATCAAAAAAATGAACTATACGCCTTTAATGGATTACCAAACTACTACATGGATAATCCAATCCCGATTCAGCAAGATCAATTGATTCGATTGTATGTATTGAACATGATTGAATTTGATCCAGTGGCGACGTTTCATCTCCACGCCAACATGTTCAAGGTATATCGCACGGGACGGACGTTGGAACCAACTGAAGAAACCGATGTCATCACAATGGGTACCGCAGAACGCCACATTCTCGAGTTTACTTTTCACTATCCCGGTAGATATATGTTCCATCCACACCAAGACACGATTGCGGAAGCAGGCTGCATGGGAGCATTTGAGGTTGTGGGACAATCTCAAGCTTGATGAAGTTTTTTGAAAGAAAACTGCAATAACTTTAAGATACTTATTGACAAAAATTCTAAAAAAGCTCCAAAATGAGTGAAACAATACAATTGAGAAAAATTAACAACAAATGAGATATAGTCTCTGTTCTTATTGCATTTGACCTTGTGCAAATATCCCCGGATCTAATTGCTAATTGCTCGATTGGAACACAAACAAATATAGACCTCGTGCCTTGAACAAACAGGTTACAAGACACCGTCATCGACTGTGACTATGGGCCATATCTCTCTAGCTATGGCAAAGCCTCTCGTTTTTGAATTTTTTGGAATCTTCCCTATGTCTCTTTTCCGATTTTTGGCTTATTTCTTTTCAGCACTCTTGTTGACGATTGTCATCTCGTGTAGTGACCAGACGCCGAATACGACCTCCCAAACTCCTGCCAGTTCTAGTGCTACACAAATCAGTACCACTATGGAACATGGACACGGAGGCAAGCCAAAAATTAACATCAACTCAGCAATTCTCTCAGAGCTAGATAAGCTCGAAGCCAAGTTAGGAGTGCCAGCACTATCAAACAAGATTCAGGCAAGCCGTCCCTACGGCAAACCTGAAGAACTAGTATCTAAGAAGGTGGTCACTGCTGAGCAGTTTGACCAGATTAAAGATATGGTGACCATCGAAGACATCAAGCTTGAAGGTGAAGCCAAAGATGTCGATTACATGACTAAACTCGGCTTAATGAAAGGACATCTCCTAGTTGCTAGAGAACTACTCGATTTACAAAAACCCAATCAAGCTGAACCCCATATTGGACATCCAGTAGAAGAGATTTACGCGGATGTTGAAGATCAATTAAGTGAGCGCAAAGTCAAGCCTTTTAAAGAGCCACTGATTGCCTTGCAGGATGAAGTGAAAGCAGGTGCCAAAAATGCTAGCAAAGTGAATACTGATTTCAAGACGTCCATGCAATCTGTGGAAGCTGCTATCAGCGCCCTTAGTGAATCGCAACGTAAGACCCCAAACTTTGTGCTGCAAGTCATCAACGGATTACTAGACACGGCTAACTCAGAGTATGGTGCTGCGATCGCCAATGGTAAGGTTGCTCAAATCATTGAGTATCAGGATTCACGTGGTTTTGTAACTTATGCCAATCAACTTTACAAAGGCATTTCAGATCAGATGGCAAAGGATCATCCAGAAGCTCATAAATCTATTCTATCAACCATCACAGATTTGACAAAAGCTTGGCCTTCGCCACTCGCCCCGAATACTCCAGTTTTGACGACCGCTCAAGTTACAAAACTGATTAAAATGATCGAACAAACCAGTCTAAACGCGATCAAAACCTCATAAGATCTCATATTTAATATGGATGTAGAGGATCTCCAAGAATAAATACTTAAACATTGAGTCAGTCAGAGCGTTTTTAATTTAAGCGTTCTGACTAGTTAAGAGCTGATTTGTTCACGTCCACTTCATTTTGTTCGTAATTCATTATGGATTTTAGCTCTGCCTTACCCACATTTGTGATCACCTTACGAGAGGGGGTTGAAGCGGCGCTGGTCGTCGGGATTGTTTTGGCGTACTTAAAAAAAGCTAAGCAACGACACTTGAATTCTTGGGTTTATGGGGGTGTTGGAGCTGGCTTGGTAGCTAGTGCAATCATTGGCGTTCTATTTAGCTGGGTCATTCTGATGTTGGGAACAACCAATCAGCAATATGGTCCTGCTATCGAACCATTTCTGGAAGGTGTGTTTAGCTTAATTGCGATCGGGCTATTGAGTTGGATGCTTGTATGGATGACGCAAAATGCCCGTAATTTGAAACAAGATATCGAAGGCGCGCTCAGATCTGTCGTCAAACAAGATACTAGCGCAGGTTGGGGTATTTTTGGCCTGATTTTCTTTGCCGTAGTACGGGAAGGCTTTGAAACAGTACTGTTCATTGTCGGGAAGTTTCAACAAGGTTTAGTTCCTGCAATTGGAGCTCTATCGGGAATTGCAGTGGCCGCACTCATTGGTGTATTGCTGTTTAAATGGGGCGTCAAGCTGAATATCCGTCGCTTTTTCACCATTATGGGAGCATTGTTGCTGCTGATTGTTGCAGGTCTTGTAGTGACTGCGTTGGCGCATTTTGATACTGCTGTAAATACATTGGCACAACTTGATCGTAAGTCTCAAGCCCTTTGCTTTTTTTATGAACGGTTTGCCAAACCCCTAGATCGTGATTGTATTTTGGGACCAATGATCTGGAATTTAAGCAAAGTGTTGCCTGAAGAAGGATTTCCTGGTGCAATCTTGAATGCTTTATTTGGTTATACTCAACGATTGTATTTTTTACAAGCACTGAGTTACGGAATATTTTTGATCACGATCAGCGGAATCTATTTCCAAACTTTATCGGGTCGAGTTTTGTTCCCTATCCGTAAAAATAGTCCTTCAACAAAGGAGTAGAAGTAAATCTTCTAGTTAAAATCTGGAGTAGTGCAGGCATCTTGCCTGCTGTTACTAGATAGAAGCAAGATACTTCCACTATTTTTAAAAACTATGGTTCTCAAAATAGATGTGGTTTACAATTAAGAAAAATTGAGTTTAGGTAGGACGAAACAATTTAGAGACCAGTTCTAAAATGTATAACACCTGAGAATTGGCATTAAAAAGTCAATAATTTTACTTTTGCCGACCTTTGCGTCTTTTTACCTAATTCAATCAATAATGTTGAGATGAAAGCTTCTGAGTAACAATTAGCAACTCTAATTGCTGAAAAGAGAGGGAAAATACTATGTCTGAAGCTCAAACTCTATTACGCAACTTTGGTCAAATTTATGACAATCCAGTGTTACTGGAACACAATGTCACTGCACCAGTTTGTGAAGGATTAAACGTTGCCTTAGCCAGTTTTCAAGCATTGTACTTACAATACCAAAAGCATCACTTTGTTGTTGAAGGTGCAGAATTCTATATGCTGCATCAATATTTCAGTGAAAGCTATGAAGAAGTTCAAGAACATGTCCATGAGATTGCAGAGCGGCTACATGGACTTGGTGGTATACCAGTAGCTAATCTCAGCAGGTTAGCACAATTAACTTGTTTCGAGCAAGAAGAGGATGGAGTCTATGCTTGTCGCGCTATGGTGGAACATGATTTGATAGCCGAGCAAGCTATTATCGGTCTAATTCGACGCCAAGCTGCACAGGCAGAAAGCTTAGGAGATCGCGCCACGCGCT
>JAJPJF010000176.1 GCA_021324415.1 Nostocales cyanobacterium Centralia_MAG_434 | reverse complement strand
TCTTCCGATCTATTCCTGGTTGACGATGACTTTAAACTTCTTTTTCTAAGTACTTTTATCAATATTTTTAGTTTCTATAAATGCTTTAAGCCTCACTAAGTTTTATCTAACATAGTTTTTACTCTTACTCAATTTTGCAACTTTATTTCTATAATTTAAATTTATTATCAATAGAATATGAAAAACTCGTGGAAAAAGGAAGTTGGCTGAAACCTTAGACCTACGGGAAAAATAAGTGTTCTTACCAAAAACGCAGCCTCACAACCTTAATTTCGAGTGAGTCATGCAAGTTATCAAGTACATTAGCCTATGATTAAGTGTGGGAGCGTTAAGTTCACTCAAGTAGGGTAATATTGTGACACTGTATTTAGACTCAGCAATTACATATGAAGCTGAAGAAGCTAGCAAAATGGGGTGGGTCAAAGGTATTACGACAAATCCAACTCTATTAGCTCAAAGCAAGACCCCACCAGACATCACGCTTAGAAAATTGGCTTCGTTGACTTCAGGACCACTGTTTTACCAGTTAATGGCATCGGATTTCGATGAGATGTTGGTAGAAGGGAGGAAGGCTTTTGAGATTATCGGCTCTCAAACCATCTTAAAGATTCCAGCCACAACAGTAGGGTTTCAGGTAGTGGCAGTTCTTGCACCACAGATTACCTGTTCTGTAACAGCAATTTACAGTGCTTCCCAGGCAGTAGTGGCACAAGAGGCAGGTGCTAAAATCGCGATCGTTTATGTCAATCGTGCTACTCGGTTGTTAGGTGATGGCATTGCCTTAGTGCGTGATATGGCAAGCATACTTAGAGGTAGTAATACAGAGATTTTAGGGGCTAGCATCAAATCGCCTGAAGAAGCAGCAGCCTCATTACAGGCTGGAGCGCATCATCTAACTCTACCTTTGGCAATGTTAAAAGCTATGGCTACTCATGAGCTTTCGCAAAAAACTGTAGAAGAATTTGCCAACAACGGCATGGGCTTAGAGATTTAAGCAAATAAGCCAATAAGTAAGGTCTATGCACTTATTGACTCCAAAATCAAGATTTTTGCGTCATTTCTTTAACCTAGTAACCGTTAATATCCTTTCCAATTTGATGGTTCCTCTAGCAGGACTGATAGATACGGCATTTCTAGGGCATTTAGCTGAAGCTCACCATTTGGCAGGTGTGACCTTAGCAATGGTTTTGTTCGATTATATCTATTGGACATTTGGTTTCCTACGTATGGGCACAACTGGAATGACAGCCCAAGCATTAGGTCGTGGGGATCATGAAGCTGTGTTACTTATTGGGTTAAGACATGCAGCCTTAGCACTTACAATAGGGCTGGCAATCCTAGTACTGCAAAAACCACTACAATTATTAGGTTTTGCAGTATTAAGTGCAACACCAGAGGTGAAAGCGTCAGGTCAAGCTTTTTACAATTCTCTGATATGGGGTGCACCAGCAACGCTGATCAACTTTGTCTTAGTGGGTTGGTTTCTAGGGCGAGAACAGAGTAACAAAGTGCTTTTGCTATCAGCAGTTAGCAGTGGCGCAAATGTGCTGTTAGATTATCTATTCATTGTTCTATGGGGGTGGAAAAGCACAGGTGCAGGATTGGCAACAGCAGCCAGTCAATATCTGATGCTACTGGTGGGAATTCTATTATTTTGCCGAGAAACTCACCTTCAACAGGTACGAGACCTAGCAGGTAAGCTTTTAGACTTTTCGGCTTTCAAAGTTGCTTTGACACTCAACAGTCAGATTCTGATTCGTACCTTTGCGTTAGTTTCCACTTTTGCCATCTTCACAAATCTCAGTTCTCTATTTGGCGCTGTCACTTTAACAACAAATGCAATACTTATGCAGATTGTATCCTTGGCAGCATATTTTATTGATGGTGTTGCATTCGCTACGGAGAGTTTGGCAGGAGTATTTCGCGGTAGAGGAACACCTAGAGAGCTGGTAAGGTTAGTGTGGCTTGCTGGGATCACTAGTTTCCTTTTTGGCCTCACATTTGCAATTGCTTTTATCTTGAGTCCAGTACCACTGTTCAAGCTGTTAACCAATCATTCTGAAATTATCGCTCATCTGTGTGACTATGTACTCTGGCTATTACCTGTTCTAGGGTTTGGGTCAATTGCTTACATGTTAGATGGCTACTTTTTGGGTTTAACCCAAGGACACACACTTCAACAATCAATGCTGATATCAGCCTTTATCGGCTTTACACCAATGGCTACGGTAGCTTGGTATTTTCACAACAACCACGTCTTGTGGCTATCCCTATCTCTATTTATGGTGGCCAGAGCACTCACTTTGGGATTGCAAATATCCTCCTCCGTCAAAGCCGACAATTAATCATCTATTCTTCATCATAAATACATAAGTTAGCTGTTTATTAAGCTTATATTTATATACATATAAATAAGTAACTCAGAAGGTGAGCGATACTTGGCAACAACAACACAGACATTTTGACTGTGCACAAATAAAGAACAAAACCAAAAGCACATCCACCTCATCTGCGTGTGAGGTGAGGTAGTTCATAAGAAAAAGAAAAATATAAAACAAAGCTAAAAATAGTAGTAGAGATAACTCAAAAGATACAACAGAAGACTATGTAAGTAATTATGCGTAACTCAGGTCTTAAGGAAATTGTAATTTCAAGGATAGGAATGAATGCTACTTGGCATCAGTTACTAGGAATTGCTCTTGGCGGAGTCTACGTATTTAGTGGACATTGTACATATGCTCAAATTATACCAGATCGAACTCTACCAAAGAATTCTAGTGTCACGATAAATGGTAGCATATTTAACATCACTGGGGGAACACAAACAGGACGCAACTTATTCCACAGTTTTCAACAGTTTTCTGTACCGACTGGAGGCACGGCTTCTTTTAACAATGGATTAGATGTTGAGAACATTTTTAGCCGTGTTACAGGTGGAGCAGCCTCTAGTATTGATGGGTTAATTAAAGCAAACGGAACAGCAAATGTGTTCATCCTCAACCCCAATGGCATAGTGTTTGGGAAAAATGCCAGCCTGAATATTGGTGGGTCGTTTGTTACTAGCACTGCCAATAGTATAAAGTTTGCTGATGGCTTTGAGTTTAATGCAAATTCTACCCAAACTCCACCTTTGCTGACTATCAGTGTGCCAAGTGGCTTGCAATTTGGGGGAACAGTCAATCCGATAATCGGCCAAGGAGCTCACTTAACAGTACAGCCAGGAAAGACTTTGGCACTTATAGGTGGTAATGAATCTTTTGATAGCGGTTCTTTGCAGGCTTCCAACGGTCGAGTTGAGCTAGGAGCAATAGCAGGAGCAGGAAAGGTAGACTTGAATTTGGTTGATAATCAATTGCGTTTGAGTATACCCGATAGTCTTCCACGAGCTGATATCTCCATGACTAATGGGGCATCGGTTGATGTAACTGGTAATGGTAGGGGTAGTGTTGCAGTAACTGCACATAATTTAGAGATTAAAGGTGGAAGTAAGATTTCTGCTGGGGTCAAACTAGGCTCTGTTGGAGATACCTCTGCGCCTGGAGATATTACTCTAAATGCAACTGGGTTGATAACAATTATGAATCCAAGCACCGTAACAAATATGGTTATGGTGACCATTGAGGGGCAAGAAGATACTAAGAAGGGTGATGCGGGAGATATAAATATCATAGCTGGTGATATTTACATAGATAATCGCAATACTTCAGCAGATTATACTCCTGGGGATTATATTCCTGATGCGCTACAAGCATCTAGTGGTGGAGTGGGACGCGCGGGGAATATATCACTTTCTGCCACAGGCTCTATCAATTTAATTGGGCAGGATTCCAATGTAAAGGCTGGAATGATCTCTACATTCTTCCTCACCTCACAGGTGCCAGGGGGCGGAGATATTACACTAAAAGCCAATGGCTCTATCTATTTAAACAATGCTTACTTAATCTCTTCTCAGGGTAATGGTTCAGGGAATATATCAATATTTGGCAAGGAATCTGTTTCCATAACTGACAATAGCTTCCTGAATGCCGGAACTGTGAAAGGTGATTCTGGAAAGATTACAGTTCAATCTAACGGACCTGTTTCTATTGAGCGAAGCTCACTTGGCACCAATGCTGGCAAAGACAGTGTTGGAGATGGTATTCCTGGTAATGGTGGTGATATTAACATCAGTGGTCGGTCTATTTTGATCACCAGAGGTTCGCTTCTAGAGTCTAGTACCGAACAAGAGGGTAATAAATCTGGCAATATAAGCCTTTCGGCTACAGACAGAATTGAAATATCAGGCTATGACCCGCTGTACAACCCAGAATGTTGCACAGGCAATCACAATCGACCATTTTTATATACCACTTTACGGACAAGCAGTTTACCGGGCTCCCTAGGTCCAGCTGGTGATATCAATGTTAACACTCCTACTCTACGTGTATCTGATGGAGCAATATTAAGGGCAGACAGTCAAAATGCCCTTAATGGTGGCAATATTAATGTGAATGCTAATGTTGTCGAGCTAAGCGATGGCGGACAACTTGTCACTAATGCTTTAGGTACTGGCGATGCAGGTAATATTAACCTTAAAAGTATTAAGCGTCTTGTCATTGATGGTACTAACCCCACCTTTGACAAATTTAGTGCAATCGCTCAAACATTTGTTCCCATAAACGATTCAAGTGCCAAGTATCAACTTGGTTCGACCACTGGTCTCAGTGGGATATTTGCTAGTACAACATTGAGCCAAGGAGGGAACATCACCATAGAAGGAGCAAAGTTGGTGCTACTGCGTCATGGTGCCCAAATATCAGCTACAGCTAACAACAATGGTAATGGTGGTAATATCATGATCAATGCCCCTAATGGTTTTATCGTTGCCATACCTTCAGAAAATAGCGATATCCTTGCCAGTGCCAACGAGGGTTCTGGAGGTCGGATTAGAATCAAGGCTGCTGGCATATATGGGCTAGAGAACCGCACTAAGCTACCTCCAGATCCGACAATTAGTGAAATCAACGCCAGTTCAGAATTTGGCAAAGAGGGCATCGTGCAAATTAATACTCCTGAAGTTGACCCTAGCCGAGGATTAGTAGCACTGCCAACACCTGAGATTGATTCCTCAAAACTAGTTACCTCTCAGTGTGGTGTCTTTAATGAAGCAGAAGGTAATAGTTTTACTGTGACTGGGCGCGGCGGCTTACCTCCCAGTCCTGATGAACCACTAACAACTGATGTAGTTTGGGCAGACACTCGCCTACCAATTACCACAACGCAGCAACAGCATCAACACGAGACACATGCTGCTGAACCATTTTCCAAAATCAAACCAGTGGCGATCGTACCTGCGACTGGTTGGATATTTAACAATAAAGGAGAGGTGATACTTGTATCTGCTGCAACTAGTAACACATCTGCGAGTACCCCCACTAGCTGCCCTGTAAAGACAATTAGCACAAATGAGCAGCCAGAGGCAAAGTAAATCACCAATGTATTAGTCCCATTTTTTAGAAAAAAGACACAAAGATAGAGAATCAAATACCCACCCTATACTCATAGCGTTAGTGTGGGTATTTGTCCTATTACTAGTTGCTCTAAGAGTATAAAACAGTGCCTCTATTGTATAAAGTTACTTATACTTTATCATACTTTAGTTTTAAGTAAATATACTTAATATATTTACTTAAGTCTGATTCAAGTCATTATTTGGTTGAGATCATAACTAAGACGTATTTCAGATTTTTATATCTTGTTCGACTCATATAATAAACACATCACAGCAAAAAACATCACAGTAAAACAAGCGTGTAGCAATTCACTACTAAACAATTAACTAATTATTACTAACTCAAGATCAATCTTTCAAAAAGGAGTTTATTACGGCAGATATCCTCTAAAAAAACTTACTGAAGCAGCGTCTCAAGTTAACGACAACATCCACTAAAAGTTGTCAAAGGGAATAACACTTAATCTAAAACTACTTGGAAAGCAAACATGACATACCAGAATTTAGATGCAATAAGATTGGAACAAGAGGTTCACTTTGAGATAACATCTCTTAAAAAGAACAAGCTTACCCTTTGGGAAGTTGTAAGAATTATTGGTACGACAATTATTCTTATAGCTTTGACTATAGTTTTCTTAGGGGAAGAATGACGGAGTTGATTTATAAGAAAGCTATATGCACTCAGCGCAAAATAATTCTTAAACTAAGTAGATCAGTGAGAATAAACGATTATTAGTTAAGGTCAGGTATAGGGCCTAGAGCATAGGCACAAAACAAGAGATTTAACATCCCAAAACACATAGTTAGCTTGATTTCCACTGCCTTACTTACTGCTGTGCCATGACCATACGCATCTCAGCTTCGCTATCTTTGATCAGCTCGCCACTAACATCAACCGTTATGTGGTGAATCTTACCAGTAAACTTGAAGGGAGGTTGATAATTGGGAGTGACTGGTGCACCGTACGCAACTCCACAGCTTACACCACTACTTAGACCTAGTGCTAACGGAGTAGTAACTGGAATCTCAGCCTGTCCGACCATTGTGCCATCAATGTAAAGTTGCGCGCGACCAGGTGCTCCTTTACCCTTCATCACATCCGATGAACCACTCACTTCAAACTCAAAACGCAACTGGTGGTGCCCCTCTGGCACTGACTGCACTGATTCGACGTGATAAAACGCTCGGGCGACATAATTGTGAACCCAGCGCAGTTTGCCATCTTTAACGTAGAAGGCGTAGCCACCATCAATCCCACCATGAGCAAGTAAGATACCTTCTGCACCACCTGGAGGAATCTCAACGTCAGCGGTGATGCTGTGAGGGCGGTTAAGTACTTTAACAGCTACATTAGCTGGCACAGCTTGAGTACCTGGATAATAGATATAGCGAGTGTGTTCACCTGTAATTTGTGGACGCTCTTCCAGAAGCCGTTGTGTACCCCTGCCATCTACAGGCAATACATTGTATTTACCTGCTTCTACATACCAGGTTGCAATCATCTCAATGAGCTTGCTGCGGTTAAGGGCGGCAACGTTGTGGTTCTCGGCAAAGTCCTTGGCAACGTGATACAGTTCCCAATGATAGGCATCTAAATCAGTTAGGGTTTCGGCTGAGATTGGGGCACCAAAGAACTTACCAGCTTCCGTAAACGAGGGTCCAGGCCACGGACAAACTGCTCGCCAGCCATCGTGATAGAGGGAGCGATGACCCATCATCTCAAAATATTGGGTGATATGCTCGCTAGGTGCATTAGCTTGATTGAAAGTATGAGCAAAGCTGACACCTTCAATGGGTGATTGGGTGACACCTTTGATACTTGCAGGCGATTCAATATCTAGCACGTCAAGTACCGTTGGTACTATATCAATGACATGAGCATACTGGGTGCGAATTTCCCCTTTCGCCTTGATTCCTTGCAGCCAATGGACGATAAAGGGGTCGCTGATCCCACCCCGATAGGTTTCGCGCTTCCAACGACGGAAAGGGGTGTTACCCGCCCAAGTCCAGCCCCAAGCGTAATGGTTATAAGTTTCTGGACCACCTAGCTTATCTAGTGCCTGCAAATTGTCTTCTAGGGACTCGGGCACGTTATTAAAAAAGAGGTTCTCATTCACTGAGCCAGTAGGACCCCCTTCCGAACTAGCACCATTGTCAGAGACAATCATGATAAGGGTCTTATCGAACTCGTTGATAGTTTTGAGAAAATCGAACAAACGACCAATGTAATGGTCAGTATGGGTTAGAAAACCTGCAAATACCTCCATCATGCGGCAATACAAACGTCTTTCTTCCGCTGAGAGTGATTCCCAATGTGGTACATCAGGATCATGGCGGGAGAGTTCTGCATCGATAGGGATAATGCCCATTTCTTTCTGACGGGCAAAGACTTTCTCCCGATATGCTTCCCAGCCATCGTCGAACTTTCCTAGGTAGTGATCCGCCCATTCCTTTGGCACATGATGGGGTGCATGCATTGCACCTGGACAGAAATACATGAAAAATGGCTTGTTCGGGGCAACCTGCTTGGAATCAGCGATAAAGCTAATTGCTTTTTCCACCAGGTCTTCAGTGAGATGATAGCCTTCTTCTGGGGTCTTTTGTTGTTCTACAGTGTGGTTATCATAGACCAGTTCTGGATAATACTGGTGGGTTTCGCCCCCTAGAAAGCCGTAGAACCGTTCAAAGCCGCGACCTAGAGGCCAGCGATCATAAGGTCCAGCAGCACTCTGTTGCTCTGCAGGTGTCAAGTGCCATTTGCCGATCGCATAGGTGTTGTATCCTTTTTGTAGGAGTATTTCGGAGAGAAACCCATTCTCGAAGGGGATATTCCCGTTAGCACCTGGGTAGCCTGTAGAACCTTCGGTAATGCATGACATCGCATTGGAATGATGATTACGCCCGGTGATGATGCATGAACGGGTGGGCGAACACAGTGCCGTAGTATGCATATTGTTGTAGCGCAAGCCGTTACTGGCCACTGCATCTAGGTTAGGTGTCTCGATAGGGCTACCGTAACAGCCAAGTTGACCAAAGCCAGTGTCATCCAGCACTATAAACAGCACGTTAGGTGTACCTTCTTTTGCTCGCACGGGTTCTGGCCATGCAGGACTCGACTGGTCAACAGTCCGTCCGATGACACCAGGAAACGTAGTTCCGGGTTTGTATTCATGCAGTGGCATAGTAGTTTGACGATAACTTAAGTAGCGAATAGGAGATTGCTTCTATTACTTTCATCAATTAAGCTTTCCCACATCAGCAAAGCTCATGTTGGATAATGTTTTGATGATTTTATATGTACATTTAGTAATTTATCAATCAACTGTGGAAAACTTGTGAATACTCTTGCTATTTACCAATCTTTTACTTGTTTGACACTCCCACGGCAGACACGCCGTGGGATTCTTGGCTCAACGAATCAACTTGTCTAACTTTGTACTACAACAAAAACCACCCCGGAGGATTAGGGGTGGCTGATGGTATAAATTTGAGTTTAAGGTATGAATATCTTATTTCTCAATTCTGAGGAAATTAGGAGGAACGTCAGGAAAGGGGAGAATTTCTACCATTGATGTTTTTAATACATACAGTAATAATGCTTAGCGCCGATATTCATCACCGCAATCACCGATTAACTGATATAAGTTACGGGCCTTGGCAGATATAGCATCTATCTGATTGAGATCTTCAGCATCCAAAGTAAGGTCGAATGCTTTGGCATTTTCTTCTATATGTTCAGATATGCCAAGCCTTGCACCAACAATGACACCTCCTACTATTGGCTTGTCCAAAATATAGCGCACAGCCACATTAGGAATGCTAACGTTGTGTTTATCAGCTATTTCCTTGAGAACAGAAAGTAATTCTTGAAATAAACGCCAACCTCCCCAACCATCAATCATATTCTTGTACTTTCTTAAGCTAGCAGTAGTCAGATCAAATCCTCGCGGTTCTGGTTTCCCCAGATACTTTTCTGACAATAAACCACCGCAAACTGTACCGTAAGTGAAAAGCTTAATATCATGCTGTTGACAAAACTCTATCATGTTGACTTCCGGACGACGGTCAACAAGAGAAAACTGTACTTGGTTAGAAACTATTTTAATACCAGTATCAGTAATAATCTGTAGATGTTCAGTGTCGAAATTCGTTAAAGCTAAATGCTTGATTTTGCCCTCAGCTTGAAGCTCTACCATAAACTTTAGCGCATCCAGATAGTTTTTATCCTGGTACTCCCACCAATGAAATTGCATTAAATCTAACGATGTAACATCCATTCTCCGCAGGGAGATATTGATATTTTCTTCAACAAGTGTTTTCGTCATTTTTCCAGGACGAGGTACCCATTTCGTAAAAGCCTGGATGTGAGATAAAGCCTCTTCACCACGAGTAGCAATGACTTGACGGCGAAATTCACCAATCAGGTCTTCAGCTGGTCCATAATGATCTGCTAAATCCCATGTGGTAAAGCCTGCATCCATATACCTGAACATGCTCTCAACAGCGGCTTTTGGATTAATACTTCCATGTGCACCAGAAACTTGCCACATTCCGTTTAAGATGCGAGAAATGTTTAAATCAGAGGTAAATTGTAGTCTCAATTTTTAATCTCCACCAATTGAAAATTGTCACATTTTCTAAGCTTACCAGACAGGTAGATAAGCCGCATTGCATCGCAAAGCTGGTATTGGTCATAACAAATAATAGGGTAAGTGCTGTCTACCTTACTATTTGGGAGATATAGCAATTTTAAATCATTTGCAAACATGAAGAAACCCGATTTCTGAAAGAAACCGGGTTTGGTGTAAATGACAATTTTATTCTCAAGTAGGATTGCTATAATTAGCAGAGAATAGCTGTAACTTTTTCTAGGGCATCCTCTATTTTGCCCTATAATCACGTGTATCTTTCCTATTTATTTCCCTAGGAGAATCCATTTGATAGATTCCTTAATTCTAAACTTGATATCTTCTGGACTTCGCTTTTTCATATCAGCTTTATATGACCATAGTAGTTGACGATGTGCCGACTTAATCGTCTTTTGAACTTCATCTTTTAGAGATATAGGGCAAGTATCTTTAACAAAATACCAGAATTTAAGAAAACCATAGGGGAAATATTCTGCTTCCTGTCTATGCTCATTATCTACAAGGTAGGATTGTTTAGAAAAATCTGCCCAAGTCGAGCTTACTTTTTTCAAGTAAGCTTTCCATACTAAATGCGCATCTTCAGCCCCTACAAAACGTTCATCATATCCTTCTAAGGATAAAAATACACTTCTCTTCCAAAGTGTTCCTGCTGGACGTACAACTACATTACCCCAATTGCTAAATAGTGAACCAAAAAATTGAGATGGTTCATTACCTTCATAAAAAACATTATTGTCTTTATCTACTATTGGTACTATAGAGCCTGACTCATCTATCTGATGATGAGGTATTTTAAAAAAGATTAAGTCTTCTGTTCTTTCTTCTAAAATTTTTTGGTCTATAAAAAAAGGAAAATCATCTCCATCAATATGTTCAACATATTTAGAGCTTGACATGTTGACACCAAAATTTCTAGCGGCACATCTACCTACGTTAAATCCAAATTCATGGATTTGTACTTTTCGACTATTGAATATATCCTTCAGATCTTCAGGAATTGGATCAGAAGGACAATCGTTTAGTATTATCCAATCGGTAAAGTCATTAAATAATTGTTCGTTATGAATCCACTTCCTGATGTAATTCCATTGCTTATAGCTTGTGCAGATTCTAGTTAATAATTTCATGGGTTACTGCCTGTCATTAACAATCTATAATTCAATTCTGTTTTTGTTGTAGCCAATGTTTCCAACCATGCTTATTGCTCAATGTAAATATCAATGGTGTCATGGGGCTAATAGACGAAATCAAAGAAGCATTGAGAAGTTGGAATACATCTGTTAAAATTCAACGACTTTAAATAGTTTAATTTTCTACTAATAGAGAATATATGCTACTATTCCACAAATCTTGCATTTGACACACAACATCCAATTGTGTTGCTGTTATCAACTTATATGCATACTATGTTTCTGAGACGAGCTAAACCTCTCACTACAAAGTATGCAAAACAAGAGATTATTGCAACTTTGGGATAGTATGCTTAATTTTTCTAGCCAACAAACTAGCTTACCAAGTAGCTGTATTGATCGAAGATAAACAATAACATCTAAAGCAAGACAATTGGCAACACATTTTGAAGTTCTTAACATAAAATTTAAGAATTATCAACCACAGCTTTACAAATTTTTGGGCTGCACTTCAAGAAATCGTAGAATAAGCGCCTCTACATGTATCAACTCAAGTACCATACAAAGTACTGAAGAAAGCACGCGAGGCAATCAATGGGATTGGACCACGTCAGAATTGTATTGGTTGAACCAGCAGGTCCTATGAATGTAGGATCTACAGCACGGGTGATGAAAAATTTTGGCTTCCATCATTTGGTCTTAGTCAATCCTCAATGCGATCCACTCTCTGTAGAAGCAAAACGGATGGCTGTTCATGCCCAAGATCTTCTTGAATCTGCCATAACAGTAGCAACATTACCAGAAGCATTGCAAGAATGTACGCGAGCGATCGCTACAATCGGTCGTGTTCGCGATTGGGAAACACCTCTAGAAAATCCCCGTGCTGCACTACCTTGGTTACTAGAGGAAGGAACACAACAAACGGCGCTCGTTTTTGGGCGAGAAGATCGGGGATTGAGTAATGAAGAATTAAACTATGCCCAACGGTTTGTTTTTGTTCCCACAAGTTCGAGCTATCCATCGCTAAATCTGGCTACTACAGTAGCAATATGCTGTTATGAGCTAGCACAAAGTGTAGAACTTCACCTAACAGACAAGGTAGATAAGGCTATCTCTGAACAAGCGCCTTTGAAGGTTATAGAAGCATACTATCAGCACTTAGAATCGCTACTGCTCAAAATTGGTTATCTCTACCCCCAAACAGCAGCTAGCCGGATGGAAAAATTCCGTCAAATATACAATCGAGCCGAACTGAAAACTAGCGAAGTTGCAATGTTACGAGGAATTTTAAGGCAGGTAGAATGGGCAATTAAAAGATCAGATAGTGAAAATTTGTAACTCATCGTCTACCATATACCCAATCATCTTCCGAAAACATATAATTATGCCTTAGACTAAACAAAAAAGCATTAATCAATCAAGGGAGTCGATTTTAGAAGCAAAATGTAGGGAGACTGATGTAAGGAGAGAAAATTAGAAGAAAAGCGTAGAGTGGGTGTCGTAATATCAAGCTCTTATGGAGATTAGTACATAACGATCTCTGCTCCAAAAAGCCAAACACTTCTAGATAGTTAGATAGATTATATATTTCCTTATAACCATATTTTATTTTATGGAAACGAGAGCAAATGTTACAGGTTTCTGGCGGCGTCAACCCACAAAAGGTCGCCAGCCTCCACGCAAAGTCCAAAAGCCAGGACAGACTAAAGCTAGATCTTCTAAAGAACAACGTTCCGTCTCCACAATAAGTCCTCCCCTAACCTCTGCTACACACACAAGAAGACCTGGTGTGGTGGTACCAGTCATTAAACCAATGACTGCCAATTCAGGGAAGATTCCGCCTTTCAACCCCAATGCTGTCAAGAAGAAAACCCAAACCCAAACACTTAAAGCGAATGCTGTCCCTGTGAAGAAAGTAAGGACGCACAAGCAACCATTAGCAAAAAAAATAAATCGCTCCCGAAAAACGCGATTAAAACCCCTAGCTAGAACTATGTTATATGCTATGCGGTTGTTAATCGTTGGAGTGGGGATTGGTGCGATCGTTGGTACAGCATTGTCAATATTTGATCCTGCAACTCGCATCACTCCAAATGGATCACAATCTAACGCTACTGTTGAGCAAGCACAACCACAACCTACTCCCAATCACCCTGATACAACTTCTGGCTTATCCCTATCTCAAGAAAATACTTCCTTAAAAACTGCTTTACAAAACTTGGTAGCCAGCTATCCAAATTTAACACCAGGAGTGTTCTTTGTAGATTTGGAGAGTGGTTCTTACGTCGATCTAAACGCTTCCTCAAATTTTCCCGCTGCTAGTACAATAAAGCTTCCTGTTATTGTTGCCTTATTGCAAGACGTAGATGCGGGAAAAATCCGTCTAGATGAGACAATCACCCTGCGGCGTGAGATGATAGTTGGTGGTTCCGGAGATTTGCAGTACAAACGCGTAGGAACTCAGTTCACAATACTGGAACTCGCTACCAAGATGATTACAGTTAGCGATAATACAGCAGCAAATATGCTGATAACTCGACTGGGTGGGAAAGAAGTACTAAATCCGCGTTTCCAAAGTTGGGGATTGACAACTACAGCAATTCGCAACCCACTCCCTGATTTGCAAGGGACCAATAGCACTAGTCCCAAAGATTTGGCAAATTTGATGGCAATGATCAATAAAGGAAATTTGGTCAGCACGTCATCCCGTGATCGCTTGCTTGATATAATGCGTCATACTGTAAGAAACCAGCTACTGCCATCAGGACTAGAACCAGGTGTCACTATTGCTCACAAAACAGGCGATATTGGTACTATGCTGGCTGATGTGGGTTTAGTTGATCTACCCAGTGGCAAGCACTACATCATCTCTGTTATGGTTCAACGTCCCAACAACGATATCCGTGCAGAGAAACTTATTAGCTCAATTTCTCGCACAGTATACCAGCAGTTTAGCCCAAGTACAACAACACCTAACAGCACAGCTAGCACAGCACCCAGTACTGGTTACCAGTCTCCAGTCGTCACGCCTTCTCTACGCAGTAACACAAGCAATACGATACCTAACAATAGTTACCAATCTTCAGCCGTCACACCTTCTCTACGCAGCAACATAAGCAACACAATACCAAACACAGGTTATCAACCTCCAGTCATATCTCCGCCTCAATACAATATTACAGGCAGTACAATACCAAACACAGGTTATCAACCTCCAGTCATCACTCCGCCTCAATACAACATGACAAATACCATGCCCATGCCCACAACTGTTTATCAGCCCCCACAGTATTATTATCCATATCAACGGTAAATCCTTCTTATTTCATGGCATCTTCCACACCTTCGATTCAATTTTTTGCTGGCATTTCTGAGGAACTAAGTGACGTCAGCTTACGGCGCGAAGTTCGTACTGGAAAGCGCATTGTTCTAATGAGATTTAATCAGTTAAAGGCTTTGGAAAAATTTAACAGCTTCACGAAGCAATCGTTGAATTCTATGCTTTTAACTGATGAAGAAGGTGAAATTAGTGTTACTCCTTCTTCTTGTAAATTTATTTTTGGTGGTCCTGAAGGCGATGAACTACAACGGGTAGAATGTAAATTTGAAATCGAGCAAGATGACCATTGGGAAAGATTCTTACGATTTATGAATCGTTACGCTGAGGCTAATGGCATGGGGTATGGCGAGTCATAAGCAAGAACTTTACCATTGTGTGAAAATATACTCGTGCAACACGAATACAGCGATAGTTGTGGAGTGGATCGAATCCAAAACTATCAATTTGATCTAGGAGTGGACTAAAAATGCGTATTAATTCTGCAAAGATTTTGTCAGTGTTTTCTACTACGTTGACTCTTATTGTTCTGTTACCAGGAATTACCACAGCACAATTATCTATACCAGGTTCCCCTGATGGTACAACAACAGCACCTAACTCAACAGCTGCTCCAACCAACTCCGCTCCGTCACAACTAAATGATCTAACACCTGAACAGCGCACAGCGATTCGACAAACTTTGTTAAGAGAAAGAAACCAACAGATTATTGAAATATTAGATGACAATCAAAAAGACAAATTTTATGAAGGACTACGTAAACGTCGCAAACTAAGTACAACGCTTGAAGATCTGAACTTGACTCCAGATCAGCAAAGCCGTCTCAATACCGTACTCAGCGAGTACAATAACAAGTTACAGATGCTAACCACAGGAAAACCATCAAAATCACCGCAACAGACAACACCAACGACAACAACGCCTTAATAGCATCGACGTTGATACCGCATTCCTGGTAGTTGCGAGACTAAACCCATTAACTCTAACTGCAATAAAGCACTGGAAACCGTTCCAGCAGACATGTTTGTTTGTTGGACAATAAAATCAAAAGGCAAAGATTCGGAGGCGATCGCACTCATAACCTTTTGAAGTTCTGGTGGTAAATTTGGCAGAGTCAACTGTTCTGGTTGTGGAGAAGCTTCTACGACATCAATTTGTGGTATTGCTCCCAGCATCTTTAGCAGTTCGTCTAGTTCCTTGAGAATCAAAGATGCGCCTTGAGTGATCAGTTTAAGGCACCCTTGAGATGGATAGTCGTCTAATCTTCCTGGTAGTGCATAAACATCTCGTCCAAAATCATTTGCATAGTGAGCTGTAATCAATGCACCAGATTTAATGGGTGCTTCTATCACTAATACTGCACGACTCAAAGCAGCAATAATACGATTACGACGTGGAAAGTGGGTACGATCAGGTGGCGTTTTTGCTGGATACTCACTGAGCACTAATCCCTGAGTTAAAATTTGCTTGTACAATTCTGCATTTTTTGGAGGATACACTATATCCACACCTGTGCCTAATATCGCCAGTGTCCGTCCCCCTGATTTTATTGTGGTCGTGTGAGTTTCTGTATCAATCCCCTCTGCTAAACCAGAAACAATCGTAAACCCATTTTGAGCCAAAGCCATACTAATCCGACGAGTCCAACGGATGCCATACTCTGAAGGTTTACGGGTACCAACGATCGCAACTAAGGGTTTTTGTCCAAGATTTTCTTGCAGTTCCACCTCACCTCGATAGTACAAAACTGCTGGTGGACTTGGGGTTTCTAACAGCAACCGGGGATATTCTGCATCGGCTGGTGTCCAGAATTGAGGATTTTCCTGCTGATGGAGTGCGTAAAATTTTTCTGGATGGAGTTGGGAACGCTGTTGCAGCACCTTGTCGATAGTCTGAGAACCAAAGCCCTCGACTTGTGCTAACTCAGCAGTCGAAGCTTTCCAAGCTCCTGCTAATGTGCCAAAATGCTGTTGCAACCGTTGAAGCAACACAGGACCAATCCCCGAAATTTGCGACCACGCCAGCCAGTACAGACGTTCTTCTTGTCCCAATGGTCTATCCTCAAGCCTACTAGCTTGATTATTCCCAGATCAGGTGTGGTTATATTGCCATCTGACTAATACTACATCACCAAAGGACTTGCGATCTCTCCTGCACCACCTGCTTGTAAATTTCCTCGGTTTGCTTAGCTAATTTTGGCCAGCTGAAACGTCGTTCCAAATCTCTATAGGCATTATCAATTAACCATTGTCGATAACCAGGATTTTTCAAGACTTCCAAAATTCCCCAAGCTAAAGAATCTGGATTATTTGTATAGGTGACAACACCTGTTTTAGTATGTTGCACCACTTCGGGGAAACCTCCCGTATCAGATACTACAACAGGAACACGAGAGGCAAAACTTTCTAAGGCAACAATTCCAAATGGTTCGTAGAGACTTGGAAAGACAGCACAGTCAGCAACAGTTTGAAATTTATCTAAGTACTCATCGGACATAAAGCCCGTAAAATAGCACTTGTGCCAAATTCCTGTGTCCCAAGCTTGCTTCTTAAGATGGTCAGTATTGCCACCACCGATAAAGACAAACTTTACGTAACCACCCATCTCTGCCAGTACCTTAGGAGCAGCACTTAGCAACACAGAAACTCCCTTTTCATAGGTCATGCGACCTACATAGTAAACAATTTTTTCCCCATCTTCGGCAAATTGGCGGCGAAAATCCAGAAAATGAAAATCTTGATGATGTTGTTTTTTTTCTGGTCGAATGCCGTTATAGACAACATTAATTTTATCCCAGGGACTGTGTAATGCCCGTTCTACCTCCCGCCGCATGTAGTCACTGCAAACGATAATCCGCCAAGCGTTGAAAGCCAGCTGCTCTTCTTTACCGCTTATGTAATAATGAGTGTCATTATATTTACCATTGTGGCGTCCGTGTTCAGTAGCATGAATCGTGGCGATCAAAGGAATTCTAAAGTTGTGTTTGAGGGCGATCGCTGCATCTCCCACCAGCCAGTCATGAGCATGAATCAGATCAAAGGGGCCTTCCTCTAATAGAAGCTTACTTCCATGAACTCCCATACTCTCATTCAGATTAACGATCCAATGGAAAAAATCGTTAGCCTGTCCTACAGGTACGCGATGCACTTGCACCCCCTCTACCGTTTCATATAGAGGTGCATGACCAAACTCTGGTGTTATTAGGTGGACTTCATGTCCCAGCTTTACTAGTTCCGGGTACAACTCCGCTACATGACGAGCGATTCCTCCCACAATGCGAGGCGGAAACTCCCAACTCATTACTAGTATTTTCATCTGCAACACTTCCCAACCGTTTACAAATCTCTAAACTTCTATATTTATCTCAAAATACAAATGCCTTGATTGTAGAGGATCTATCACTTGAAATTTTAATATTTTTTTTACAATTGGAACTAAGACAATGAATCAAGATCATTTGGGTAATTTAACATCACTATAATCTTTAAAAGTCAAAAATTCTATATCATCATCGCTGATGACTTGGCTGACTAGTTTTTCACGTTTTCACCCAAAAGAAAGCCTCTCATCTCGTTTTATAGATGCAGTTCTTACAGTGGCACATAAAAGTGCAAAATAAATCCAGTTCCTCATTATTCCTGCCTAACAATGCAGAACTTACTTGTAGATGCACAGAGCTTACTTTCTGACTTAATCGCTCGCTACTCATCCCGAGTTGATTATTTGATGATTCGTCTTGAAGAAGCTGAAGAAACTGATATTTTATTACGTGGCGACAAGGTAGAAACCCTGAGCGAAAGTATCTCCGTTGGTGGACACATTCGCGCTTGTTACAAAGGAGGTTGGGGGTTAAGCAGCTTTAACCGCTTAGCAACCATTCAAGACCGTATAGAAGAAGCGATCGCCGCAGCGCGGATTGTGGGTGATGAAGAAACCATACTTGCTCCAGTACAAGCAGTGCAAGCAGTATGTCAACTACCACTGACAGGCACGGACCCTCGAAAAATCCCGCTCTTACAGAAAAAACAATTGTGCGATCATTACACAGACTTATTGAAAAGTGTTGATCATCGGATCACGACAACCTCAGTCCGCTATACCGACAGTGCTCAAAGAGTAATCCTCGCTACCAGCGAAGGGACATTAATCGAACAGTCTTGGGTAGATATGGAAATGCGCTTTGCCGCCACCGCAAAAAATGGCGAAACTGTTCAAACTGGAAGAGAAACCACAGGCTCTCGTAAAGCCTACGAAGATCTAACGAACTTGGATGAACAAGTCAAAAGCGCAGCACAAAGAGCAGTAGTAGCCCTATCCTTGCCATCAGTCAAAGGCGATACTTACACAGTAGTGATTGATCCCATTTTGACTGGATTATTTGTCCACGAAGCTTTCGGGCATCTTTCTGAGGCAGATATGGCTTATGAAAATCCAGATCTATTGGAAGTGATGACTCTTGGGCGTCGGTTCGGTTCAGCAGAGTTACAAATTTTTGATGGTGCTGCACCTCAGGGACATCGGGGTAGCTACTTTTATGATGATGAAGGCACACCTGCCACAACTACGCAGCTGATCAAAGACGGAGTTTTGGTAGGACGCCTACATTCCCGCGAAACAGCTGGTAAGTTAGATGAAGTACCCACAGGCAACGCTCGGTGTCTCAATTATTACCATGCTCCGATTGTGCGCATGACCAATACCTGGATAGAACGAGGGACAACGCCTGTCCAAGACTTATTGAGTGACATCAAAGAAGGAGTCTATGCCCGCAATTGGTTGGGTGGTATGACCAATGGGGAAATGTTCACATTTAGTGCAGGAGAAGCATGGATGATTAGAAACGGCAAAATAGCTGAACCTGTAAAAGATGTGACCCTTTCAGGTAATGTCTTCCAAACCCTAGCAGATATAGAAGCAATTGGTGATGATTTTGAGTGGGATGAGTCTGGCGGTTGTGGTAAAGGTGGGCAAAATGGCTTGCCTGTTGGTTGCGGTGGTCCCAGTTTGCGGATACGAGATGTAGTGGTTGGGGGGGAAGCGGGATAAGGAGACAAGGGAGCACCAGGGGCGGGGACAAGGGGGACAAGGAGGACAGGG
>JAJPJF010000156.1 GCA_021324415.1 Nostocales cyanobacterium Centralia_MAG_434 | reverse complement strand
TGTTTTCTCCATAAATAAATTTAGGGGCTTTCAACCAGCTTGGGTGTAGAGTAGGGTATTTATTTTATTAAAGAATTTCTTTTTACCCCTACACCCCACACCCTACCACCTACACCCGTTTTTTCGGTAAAGTCTCACTCAAAAAGCCCTCCAAGCAGCTAGGATAGTTTTTGATAGTGCCTGTTAAACAGCCTCAATTACCCAGAGATACAATCCAAGCTGATGAGCTACTACGTTATTTACGACGGCAATTGCAATCTTTGCGTGAGTTTAGTACAAATTCTAGAAACCTTAGACAAGGGACAATTGTTTCGCTATGTCTCGATGCAAGATGAGCAAACACTTGCTCGTTGGGGAATTACAGCACAAGACTGTGAGTTAGGTATGATTTTAATTGATGCTAATGCTCCAGAAAGACGCTGGCAAGGTAGTGCTGCAGCTGAAGAAATTGGGCGATTATTACCTCTTGGTAGTGTATTTGTAGAAACATATCGAGCCTTACCAGGAGTAAAGTGGGTAGGTGATCAGCTTTATGAACAGATCCGCGACAACCGCTATACCCTGTTTGGCAAACGTTCTAGTACATATCAATCAAGTTATTGTGTTGATAGTAACTGTAAGAGCTTTGTCCCTTAACCTGTTTGTTGGTTAAACAACTCTAGAATCTGGCGGCAAAAATGTTTTAATTTTTCTCCAATTTCTGGAGAAGGCTGAACTGCACCTACAAAACTCCAGTTTTCTATGGTGGAAAGTCGCCACTGTTGACCCAGATGATTAAATCCAGCAACTTCTATGCCTATTGCTCGGTATATACCGTTTATGGGATCTTGATAAAAGCGGATTTGGATCAAGATACTGCGGCTGTTCCATGATTTGCTGATACCAGGAAAGTGAAAGCCAATGTCTATTGAGTCTGGATCAACTAACTCTCTGGTTTGGGGATCATTTTGCCAGGGTTTAAGATCTGATCTAGCATCAGGAAACTCGAATTTGAACAGATTAACTACGGTAGCAATCTTGCTGGCGAATTCAAGGTTTGTTGCCATCTCTGCTGCGTTCACGAAAAAAACTCCTAATAAAACTGCATCTGCTAATTTTTTAGATGTAACGACAGAAAAAGCGCCAGAAGGGTGATAGTGTAGTGTTTTAGCTTATCAAGACTCTATTCATTTCGCAACTAGAAATCGCCTCACTGCTGAACTTCTGACTGATTTCGGAAACCACACAACCTCTGCTTAAGTAATTATACTTAAAAAATAACAAAAGAAAAGAATATTTTCAGGTAGAAGAAGAATATTCTCGGCAAAATCCTGTGTTAGTAGGAACGAGAAATTACACTGGCGATCTAAAATGACACTGTTCAGCAGTACACAAATAAGCTCAGCCTATGGCACGTCAACGCTCTATTTGGTCATTAATTCTAGTAGTTTTGGCAACATTTCTGATCAGTTGTAGCGGCCCTAGTGTTGCTACAGCCCCACCAACCTATACATCAGCGCAGCTGGAAAAAATTCAAGAGTACGTGCCTGATATTTTAACTGTGCGCGATCGCTCAGAAGAACTCCGAAGGCTGATTCAAACTAGTCAGTGGGTAAAGGTTGGTAACTTTATACACGGACCGATGACAGAAGCAAGGTTAAACATGACTTACATTGCTTCCAATCTTCTACCACAAGATCAACAAGCAGCACGTAAAGCAGTACGAAGTTTATTTGACCACTTGGTTAAAATTGATCAAGCATCTGCGACAGGTAACTCTCAAGGTGCTTTAAGTAACTATCAAGCTGCTTATGCAGATATTGACAAGTTCTTACAACTACTTCCTGACACTAGCAGTCAGTCAGAAGAGAGTTAACAATAAGAGTTAGGAGTTAGAGGTGAGGAGTGAGGAATAAAAACTTATAACTCTTAACTCTTGACTCCTAATTCCTAACTTAACAAAAGCGTCATGAATGTAGTTATTATCGGTTGTGGTGTGATTGGGGCGGCGATCGCCTATGAACTCAGCCAAATCAAAGATTTGAAAGTCACAGTTGTTGACAAACAGCCGCCCCTACAAGATGCTTCTACAAAGGCGGCATTGGGGGTTTTAATGGGTATTATCAGCCACAAAATCAAGGGTAATGCTTGGCTGATGCGACAAACTAGCGTCCAGCGCTATGAAGCTTGGATACCAGAACTTGAAGCCCTCACAGGTCGCACAATTCCTTTTAATCGTCAAGGCATTCTCAGTCTTTGCTTTGAAGGAGACAATCTCAGCGAATGGGAAAAACTTGTAGAAATTCGCCATTCTCAGTGCTGGTCTTTAGATATCTGGGACACTGCTCAGCTCAAAAAAAACTGTCCCCAGATAGATAATGAAAAAATTATCGGTGCTGTTTACTCGCCCAGCGATCGCCAAGTTGATCCCACAGCATTAACACTAGCTTTAGTTGAGGCTGCAAGACACTACGGCGTTACATTCAACTTTGGTGTTAAAGTTTTGGGAATCACCCTACCCTCCTCTTTGGCAGAAGAAAAGGGAGAATGGGGTTTATGTCACCAAATTGAGACTACAGAAGGCAAAATATCTGCTGATTGGTTTGTTGTGGCAGCCGGACTAGGTTCTTCTGCACTAGCTCAATCTCTAAATCCATCAGACTCTAAATTGCAGAAAGGTTCGCTAACATCACAACTCAAGCAGAATGTTGATATCCGCCCTGTATTGGGACAAGCTTCACACGTTCGCCTGGGACATTTTTTAGGAAACCCTGACTTTCAACCAGTGATCACTGGTAATGATGTTCACATAGTTCCTGTCGGTAATGGCGACTACTGGGTGGGTGCAACGGTTGAGTTTCCTCTCAATGGTCAGGAGACACAACCCAATAGAGAACTGTTAGAGTCGGTCAAACAACAAGCAATTGCCTTTTGTCCAGATTTAGCCAAAGCAACTGTTGTTCGCACATGGTCGGGGTTACGTCCTCGTCCTGAAGGACGTCCAGCACCAATTATCAGTAAAATGCCAGGGTTTAGTAACGTCCTCCTTGCCACGGGACACTATCGAAACGGCATCTTACTAGCACCTGCCACAGCTACTGCAATTCGTGAGATGATTACTCTAAATAATTCCTGATAACACACTACCTTTTCATCTTTGCGCCTTTGCATCTTAAACAGCAGGAATCTGCTTGGGGTTGTTTTGTGCGTAAAGCTTTTAAATCAAATGTCAATAACAGAAGAAAAAATTAAAGTCGGGTCTTTGGAATGGTTTTATCGCGAATCTCTACCTATAGGTAGAAGCGATTTGTTGCCTGTTGTATTGCTGCATGGTCTACCATCACAAAGTTACAGTTGGCGGAATATTCTGCCAGCTTTAGCAACACAAGGAACAAGAGCGATCGCTCCTGATTGGATCGGTTATGGATTTTCATCAAAACCAGAAAAAAGAGATTTTGCTTACACTCCTGATGCTTTCATCACAGCTTTAGAAGAATTTATCAAAGCCTTAGAACTAGAACGTTTTTCCTTAGTTGTGCAAGGTTTCTTGGGTTCTGTGGGTCTACAATATGCTTTACGCCACCCAGAACAAATTGCCAACCTGGTCATACTCAACACACCAATTTCCAGTACAGCAAAGGTCCCCTGGAAAATTCAACAAATGGGTTTACCTTTAGCAGGTGAAATGATGACCCAAGACCCTTTGTTAGTTGACCGCACCCTAGAAGGTGGGAGTCGTTACCGCATAGAAGATAAAGATTTGGATGTTTACCGTAAACCATTTTTAAAAAGTTCTGCGGCTGGAAGAGCTCTGCTCGCCACAATTCGTAATTTCCAGTTAAACTCAGCAATGAGGGAAATCGAAGCTGGCTTTAAACAATGGCAACAGCCAATTTTGATTCAGTGGGGAGTGATCGACCCTTGGCTACCTGTAGATATGGCACAAAATTTTGCCGATTCCGTACCGCAAGGAGAGTTAATTAAACTCAACAATGTTGGCCATTATCCTCAAGAACATTACCATGAAGCGATTCTTGAAGATCTTTTGCCATTTGTGCGGGTCTTGTGAATCTTAAAGATAACTCGCATGACTTGTTACGAAAAATTACATTTCTTCATCTTTTGCCATGAATTGCTAAGTGGCATTTGGCGTAACCTGATATGAGAGTAAACTCCTAGTACCTGATTCAGTGAACATTACATAACATCATGAACCATTCCGACTCTTGTTAACCTTCTTCTGTAATGAGCAAATGAGTTGTTTGTGCTACT
>JAJPJF010000144.1 GCA_021324415.1 Nostocales cyanobacterium Centralia_MAG_434 | reverse complement strand
TATATATTGTAGGCATTAATCTTACTAAATTATAGTTATTAAAATTTTCTAGATTTTAATAATCACCATAAAACTTCCGGAAGAGCCATAATTTCTTTGCTTCAGAAAACAATTGAGTTAAGTAAATTCATCCGACAATTGCGATTAGTCAAATAGACAAATCAATCATTTGATGCGGCATCTGACCCGCTGTCATAGTGATTTAGTTGACCGTAGCGGTCTTCTGGTAAATGAAGGTTGTGCCTTGGTATAGGCATTTCATTTCTGTTTTAAGGGAGATCCAAAAAATAAAATGTCCAGCCTTTGTTGGTTGATCTATTGGCGCAGTAGGTTATTCGTGGTAATAAGGCTGGACATTTTATTAACGGCAAGTGCCTAAGCTAGCTTTCAAGCATTAAAACA
This sequence comes from Nostocales cyanobacterium Centralia_MAG_434, assembly GCA_021324415.1. Classification (GTDB taxonomy): domain Bacteria; phylum Cyanobacteriota; class Cyanobacteriia; order Cyanobacteriales; family Nostocaceae; genus JAJPJF01. Next base: position 5,183 of record JAJPJF010000144.1, on the reverse strand, counting down.
ACCCTAGTTGAACACTACTTTCGGATGCTGTTGCATTGCTTTGAATTTGCATGCCTGGGACCTCGTAAACCTTAGAAAGAAGCTGTCTGCGGTTAATTGACAAATCTTTTTGTCGCCTCTGCCCATTTATAGGTCTAAATACATACTTAGGAGCACTAATAGTGGAGTAAGGATCTTTCCACAAAAACCGATACAAACAACCTTCTATCTGATACACAGCACTGGTTTTCAGCAACGTTGAGTCGTAAACAAGCGTTGGTTCATTCATTATTTGCCTTTTTTCTTAGGTATTGACTGTTTTGGCTCTTCTCCTTCCGTGAACTCAGCAAATACTTCTACTGGTTCTGGGTCCGGTTGGGTTTCTGAAGACTGGGATTGTGGCTCAGTTTTCGATTTACGACGTTTTTGCAAGATGTAAGCTATTCCTAGTGCTTCTACACCTAACACTCCTATAACCATCTTCTTCGGTCCCAGATATTGAGTTCCGAAAAAGCCAATTGCTCCTAACCCTAATGCCGCAACTAATCCAGAAACAGTCATTACAACAGGCTTTAAAATAGGCTGCAAGGTCTTTGTTTTGATGCTTTGACGCATAACTCTTATTTTCCTTTTCGAGGTGTTTACGGGCCTTTTAAGCCCTTGTGGTGAAATGGTTGGATTACGCTTGCCCCTCAATCAAGGTCAAGAATTCACTTTCAATTCAGTACAAAAGCAGAAAGCTCATTAACCAAGGCGTTTGCACTTTGCAAAACTGTCGGCAGTGATTTTTGCGGGATTTGCCACGTGGCGATCGCGTCTTCTTGAATCGCATTGTGCAGACTAACCTGAATTATCCCGGTCCACCCAAAAATCAGCAGTACGTAATGCTCTGGAGATTCGGGAAGTTCAGCTTTTAGCAAAGCTAAAACTGCCAATCTGATATCTGTCAAGTTAATTACAAAACCGAAGTGTCTGAGTATCTCTGTGGCATAGTTGACTTGATTTAACAAAAAGCGATTTCTGGCTTTTTCTTGGTTAATCATGTCTGCTTCCTCGCTGTAAGCAATTTTCATAACCCCAGGCAAGATGAGGAACTTTATCTGGAGCATAGTAACGGACTGTCAGTACAGCTAAAAAGCTTCCCAGAATACCCAACCCTAGAACTTTATAAATCAATCCCATCGGCACAGGGCTATTGCTATATATTCGTTCTAGCTCTGCTCTTTGATCTTCAATGTTTGTTTCTGCCATATAACCAAAGTGCTCCTGCTAATGCTATCCCTGCTAAGGCTGGAGGACAGACTAAGCCTGTCACAACAGCGGCATAAAATCCTCCAACTATTAAACCTGCTTCACCTGTTCCTTTTGCAATTGATGCGGCCATTGGATCATTCTCCTCCAAAGTTTTTTTGATGTTTTGAATAAAGTCTTTTTGTTGTTTTGGTGGTAGCTCTTCATAAATTTGAAGAAGAGCTAGAGTCACCATCATTTCACGAGTTGCTTTCCCAACTCCTGCTTGAGTTTTGCAACTTCAGCTAATGGATCATCGCTATTAGGATCTACTTCAACTTGAGGCGCTAATTTATTTGCCAAAGAAGAAATAGCTGATAAATACTCTCCTTCAACACCATGCCTTATTTGCTCCAGGTTCTGAGCTAGAGCGCGCTGTGAGTTGATTGTATTGGAAATGATGACCTGGTTTTTAAGTTCTTGTAGAGCATCGTTTAATTGAATCTCTCTCTCAATTGATAAGGTTAACTTCTGACCCAGAATTTGGGATGCACTCAATACGATTTTCTCTTGAACATCTAAAGGAATTTCTGCAGGATTGCTAGGAGTGATTGCCAACTGATTATTGGCAGCACCCTTGAAGGTTTTAGCAACAAATTCATATTCAGCCTGAGTAAGATATTTAAAAGTGTCCCAGTCAGTACGAACTTCTAAAAAGAGTACTCGTATATCGTCTACTGATTTATCGAATTCTTCAGCTACGTTTGAAATTTCGTATTGAATTCCAGTTTTGTTGTTAGACATTTTCTACTTCCTTTTTAAATCGATACACACTAAAGTAATTGGGTCTGTCGTTGATATATTTAGCAATTAGCTTTTGATCATTTAAAAACATTTCAGCTAATCGTTGATAGTGACACAAACACCAGGCTTGATATCTAGTGAGATGTTCAGAATATGCAGTTAATTCCTTGTAATACGGCAATAGGATCTTCAATTTCCTATGCCTTTTACAAACTGTGTTGTAATGTAACTTCAGCTTTGCGGCTAAAGTTCGCTGAGTCATTAATGGGGGCAGGGTCCTCACATCCAGTGGTAGACAAGCTTCATCTGATAGTGTTTGATACATTGCTACATTGTGTGATGTTCATGTTTAGTAAAGATGATTGGCGCGTGATACCTCCCCTTTAAAGATGGGTGAAGCAGGCGTTTTAGACATTGCGTGACGGGCAGGTGATAAGCGTATATTCTCCAATGACCACCGAGTATTACTGGATGATTGAGTCTGATGACATTAATTAATCCTCTACGTGTCACCTGTGTGATTGCCCAAAGAAATAAAAAAAGAAAGGTAGTAAACCCGTTATTAAGTTTTTAACGCTTGAGTTTTGTACCGCATAATCAAAATGTACCGTACAAAAACAAGCTTGTCAAGCGTTTCGTTGATCTAATTCACAATTCAATTCTTGTACCGTACAATTGGTGGAATATAGCACGTATTAACAAGGAAGTGATGCCCAGAAAAGAGGAGTACCGCTCAGTAAATGTGAGCCTGGATGACATTACCAAGCTTGATGCATTGCCGGGAAACTCTCGGCAAGCAAAGATTAAACAACTAATACAGCAGGAGTATGACCGCCAAATTACACCAGAAGCAGAAAAAATAGGCGACATAAACAATGTAGATGCTGTGATTAATTACCTCATAACAAGAATTCCCCAATGGCGCACAGATCAAGTATGGAAATTGGTCTACAGCTTATTAGACTGGCTTCAATCCACCCACAAAGTTCACTGATACTCGTACAAATGTGGCTTGGCATCGGGTAAACGGCTAACAGATGGAGAAATTATAGAGGTAGAGGCAGTGGCCATGTCGGGAATCAATCAAGAAGACTTAATGAGACTGCGCGATCAGATTTTTCCACCCACCAATTAACAAAATCTTAATTTGAATTACTCCTTTGTGTAACTCGTGTGATTGCATAAAGAAATAAAAAGCTAGTTGTGTTACTCTTGCTTTCTCTTCTGTTCGACATTTTTAATCATAGAAAAAAACATCTTATAAGGGTAGTGTTCTGGCAACACTTTAGTGCGGAAAAAAAATTTTTCCATTAGAAATTAACTTATGCAAAGCTCCAAAGTGATAGAGGACTCCTCGTTTTGGTTGCTCATGACGTTTGCTAGATTCATCTGAAAGCCAGTTCTTGAGGGTGTCCACAGAGTATCCACTCCATAGATGCATTTGCCATATTGAACATCCATGAATTTTGCGAAATTCTTTTGGGTGTACAGGTTCTATATCTAGCTCAGTCACGCTGTGTTCGCTCCTTCTACAGATGACGCTGAATGGAGTTAGGCGCTTCTTTTTGTTGAAGCCGCTTCATTTTTACTTGACAAAAACGGACAACAAGAGCGTTTTGAGGCGGTTGATCTGTTAAATTATTGAGATTATCTTCAGTAAACGCCTCAAAACGCTCCAAGATTTTGCTTTTGACGAGTAAGTTTTTTATAAGGTTGTCCGTTTTTGTCCAGACATCTCCCAACCCACACCTCTCCTAGGGATAGGTGTGTGGAGTCGTCACGCTCCTATGTCGATTACCCTATGTTGTTTAACTTGCAGTATAACAAACATAATAAGCAATACAACGTTTTTAATAAGGCATTTACCATTTATAATAAATAATGACTTGGATTGATCAGGAACCTCAATGGCCCACAAGTATCTTCTTGCGTACTACTATGTTTCTCCTCAAGACGCTGAAAGAATCGACGCTTTCAGGGATCTCTCGGGAGATTCCGAGAAAACTCTTATAACCCAGTACGTTCGAGGTTGGTTTGGACGAAACCGGGAAAACTACCTAAATTTGGCTAGATTCGACGCCGAAAAGCGGGACATTTCGTTTCGCCAATGGGCAGAAATAGTAGTTATGGATGGCATTGAGGCTTTGCCTCCCTACAAGCAAGAGGTTAAAGATATTCCAGAAAATCCATTGAAAGATGTTGTATTGCCACCTGATCTTGTTAGGCGTGGAATCAACTACATTATGTTGGGAACACAGAACCTAGCACTCCTCCGGGTTGCAATTCATTACGACAGAGACAATGCCGTTGGTTTTGTCTCTAGGATTGTACGGGAACACTTAAACCGAAATTGGGATAAGCTTTATCTTCCTCAATTAGAGGCTGAAAATTTTGAATCTTGGATTTAAAACTTCAAAGGAGTACAACAATGGTAGCAACGCAAACACCAACAGAACTAACCTCCGAGAAAGTCAACCAGGCTGTCAATGCAATCCTTGACGTTTTGGGAACTCCTCAAAACGATCTACACACTGAGGTATTATCTGCCTTTCGTCGCGGTGATTACCAGACCGTCAAGAGGTTTGCTGCTACAAACCTAAACGACTATTACTGCAAGGCATTAGGATACTTAGGAGGTGCGTTGAAGCTAACTCCTAACACTGATACAATTTTGGCTGAATCAGCCAGATCTGCAGCTGAGTTTGTACGCGAAAAAACACTAAAGCAACTTGGTGCTGAAATCGCCAATGCACTCAACTAATATTGAGAACAACTTTCCAATATGAAAGGCGATCCAGCATTTGAGATGTGATCTCCTGAATATCTAACTTAAAAGTACCAATAGGCCAAGGCCACTCCCGCAGTATGAACTACCTAGGAGTGGCTTCTCGCTATAAGCCATCTAGCGACAAACTTTGTATTTCCTATGATGAAACTTAAGCAGCATTGAAAAATTGAGGAAGCTCTGGCTGTTGATGCTCTATTATTTGCTCATATGGAATTTTAGAGAGAATTTTCTGAGCCACCGGAAGTAAATAATTGCTTTTCCCGATCAAAACTAAACTTTCACGACAGTCCGAGCCTTCTAGTTGATTAATTGCTTCTTGCAAGCAGTCTAATGCATCTGCAAGAGTTTCAAATTCTAATTGAGTAAGCATTGTGTTGGCCTG
>JAJPJF010000500.1 GCA_021324415.1 Nostocales cyanobacterium Centralia_MAG_434 | reverse complement strand
GCTTGTCTTGAACCAGTGTCAGCCAAAAACAACTCTGGTGCAGGAGAACTGGGAAGTTTTACCAGAATTTGGGATTCCTGACATCTTGCACCTTCTCAATAAGGGCTAGTGCAGTGAAATCATGTTGTTGTCCTGCTCGTTGATAAAGAGCAAAGTTATGATAGGGATTGGGAGATGTGTGCGTAGTGTCTTGGAGAAGGTGGAAACGGTCAGCAACTTGAATGGCTTGAGGAGCACCAGTGGTCATAGCATTTTTGTAAACTACAGAACGATCCCGTGAAAGGATTTGGATGCCACGATGATTCTGTAACCACTGTGCTAAAGTACGAGCATCGCGGTCGGGCAATAAAGCGATGGGGCGACTGTTACACTGAAATTCTTGCTTATGCTTCCAGTCCTTGAAAACATTTGGGTATAGTGATAGTCTTGTCTGAGTTCGGAGATGCGATCGCCGCTACGGCGGGAAATCGATGGTTTTGGTGGTTAAAGTTGAAGCAATCTTCTACTTGCTTGAAGATGTTGGGGTTAGTTCTTCTCTGATAGATCTAAAAATACAATTGTTATGTGTTCCTTTCTTCAGGTCATCTTGGCAATCATTTTTATCACTTTTATCATCATAATGACCAATTTGCTCCTGGATGAATTCCTGAGAAGATTTTGAGAAAAACCATCCTAACGGAAGCGGAAAGAGTTTATTATCATCGGAAGACTTCCCAGGATTAAACTCTTGATCATGCAAATAAAATTGTCTAAACCGATGGTTTGCATAATTATTCTGAAACAGCAGCTTTGAATCATCTTCTGAACTAGGATTGGCTTTAGAGCCATCCAGCAAGTATTCAACCTGAGCAACCTCGCTACGACCCCGGGCATTTTGCGAATTGCCAAAGGCCTCTATCGGAGACATCACTTCATTAAATCCTCCAGCTTTTGGAATTTCCGAGGAAGGTTGATCGGTAATAGCTAAATAGATAACTTTGATTTTTCCGTCCCTGTTGTCTTTTTTTAAGATTTCCTCCAATCTTTTACCAATCTCAAACGCAGTTGAAATCCCAGAATTTTCAAAGTAGCCGCCATCTGCCAAGCGAGCTTTCTGTTCTCCATCATTTCCACATCTCTTGAACCAGCCAACAGGCGTAACGAGGGGGTACCTAGCGCTAAGAACAGCAGCGGTGCTGAGAGGAAAATCAATTGTTTTATTGCAGGCAACTGTTCTAATGTCCTTTAAAGTCGATAAATTGATCTTGAAGGGGCTTAGCACTAAACGATCACCGGTCTCCACCACCGTTGTGTTTAGGATAAGAGCAGGTACAGTTCCTTTTGGCTCCCAAAGTTCGTAAAACGAATTTCGCAGAGGATTGCTCTTATTTTCGTTAACTTTGTCCAATGCTTGTTCAAACGCATATTCTAGACCTCTGGCTCTATCTACAACATTCAATGGAGGATAGGGAATGAAGCGTTGAATAAAATCAGGAAATAAGCCCGCTGCAAGTAGCGGAGACAAAAAGTCATGCTCCAGTACTTTATCTGCTTTTTGCTCTATTTTTTCTTTTTGCTCTATTTTTTCCAAGCTGGCAAACAGTGCAGCACCCAAACTTCCGCCGGAAACGCCACTAATAGCAAAGACGTGTTCAGAAAAATTAGGATATAAATCGTGTAATCGAGACAGTGTTAATGCTGCATGATAAGCTGCATAAATTCCGCCTCCCTGTGCTGAGACGATATATATGGGATATTTCTGGTTGGCACTACTAAATTGTTCGATTTTCCCATTTCGAGACTTAATCCAACTGTTAAAGCTCTCTTCAAATTTTTGAAATGTTTGTGAGTTGATGCTCTTCTGTGGTTGCGCCAATGTTCTTAATTGATGATTGTCATTCCAGTTAAAAAAGCTTGATATGATGGCAATAACCAATAAGATTGCGATGAGTGGAACCTTCTTAATATATCCTAAATAAAAGATCGTGCTACTCCAGAGTACAAACACAGTCAAGAAGAGAGCAACAATACTTACCGAGCCAATCAGACTTGACAGGGGTGGAAATTTGAACGCCACCAACATTAAAATAACAACCAAAATAATAAGTAGGGCATAAACTAGAGACTTATTTTTTATCCTACTCTTTGCAAATACAAGTGAAGCTAAGTTAATAAATACAAACCATAATATCGCAATCAAGATTACTGCAAGAAATCTTATTGCTGAATTATCAGTTACTAGAGGAAAAGAAAAAATAGAAAAAACGAGAAATGATAAAAAACCTAGAATAATCAAGAAATCTTGGCTAAATAGATTGTTATTAGTCGGTAGATTCTTAAGTTTTTCGGCTAATCCTCCTTCTGTAGCTTTAAATTTTCTTCTTTTAATAACAAAGAGAAAGTAGATACTAGATAGTAAAACAGTAATCAAAATTCCAAATATGAGATGTAATCTGGGATGTAATTCGGGTTTAGAATTCAAAGGAATTACTTGCATAGCGACCTGAAGAAATCCAAAACCTAAAGCTAAAAGAGGTAAAAAACCAAAAATACGAGGCAACCAACTCTCAAAAATATGAGGATGCAACCGTCGCTCGTCTGCCAACACATTCTCCTCTTCACTAGATGAAAAGCGATGTTCTAATAGGGCTCGACTAGAATACCAAATAGAAAGTGAAAGTAAGAATATGGATGCAAAAGCAAAAGAAACCCCAATGGTAGTAAAGAGGTCTAATGGGCTTAAAGCAAAGACACGATAAATCTCTAAAGTTTGAGAAATACTAGTAAAGAGAATAAGTGATAGTAATGCCGTAAAAGCAGGAACCCATAGATACCGAATGACCTCTAGACACGGTTTAGCAACACATTCTTTGAAGTCAAGGTATTTCTGGTATAAATCACCTACAACTGCAAGGCACTTTTGGCATAAGTTCTTTCGCCATTGATTAAAGCCAAATATTTGATTCGACATATAAGGTTAACTCCCCTGACGCAGCAGCTTTAGTATAAATTCGGACTGGGATTGATACCTATTACCCTCAAGGGTACTTATTCTTTGCTCTTCAAATAATGAATGACTGTGGTGAGCCGATTCAAATCTTCAACTGAAGTCATCTTCTGATGTCGATTAACAAATTAGATAGGCTCATGTGCAGATTTGGTGAAAATGGTTGAGGGTGTGGCATTTATAAACAAACTAGTTGCTACATAAAAAGAGAAATACTCCGCTCTTTGTGGTTTTAGGGAGTGGTGATTTAGGCTCGTAGTATTTGGATACGCTTCTATATTTGTCCTGCGCAATTTGCTCTGGTGTGAAACCTCTGACCAATAAATGCTGTCTATCTTCATTGGTCAGGGTTAATTCATCCAGTAGTTGGTTAGTATATTTATTTCGCTGAGCAGCGGGTAGCGCACGAGCAATCTTAGCAAGCTAAGCCTTTTCAGTGTTCTCTTTCCTCACGGCTTGTTTCGCTGCTCTAGCTGCCCGATAATCAGCTTTTTGTTGTTCGGTCCATTGCTCATTACTATGCCAGGAATCAAGCTTAAATGTCGCTGTATGCCAGTTTGATTTTTTAATGCATCGATAACTGTTTATCAAGAGTGTGAGCGCTTATTTTTACTAGGCGATTGCGCTTTTTGAGCGCACTGCTCTTTGGGCAATTGCCCTAACAACCGCAAGCATTACCAGAGTGATCAAGGGTGTGATTTGGCAAAAGTCAATTTTTTGACAACCCTTAAGGCACAAAGCTTTGAAGAATTTTCGTCTTTCCGTAGTATCGTATTACAAGTTAAGGGCACAATAATTCACATCTCTTTGCACTGGTTTAATACCCTAATTAGCTGAAACCATTATACAGAAGGAGATTTGAGCGTAATACATCCACTTTTTTGACAAAAGCAAAAAGCCGTCTTCCGACATTAGACGGCTAGTAACACGGTTAACTACTACCTTGTCTTCAGATTTTGATGCATAACGCACAGATAACCCAAGATATTTCTTTAATGCCTAATTCTCTTGAAATTCTGAGGATTTCAATCACCCCAAAAGTGCTATCCTCTAAAGGATTTGTCTACAAGTTTTGTCTACAATCAGTATAAAAACTATCATGGGCAGACCAAAGAAG
>JAJPJF010000498.1 GCA_021324415.1 Nostocales cyanobacterium Centralia_MAG_434 | reverse complement strand
TCACTTAAGAACACAAGCTTTAACGTTTCCCGAAAATCAAAGTTGGATAGAAAAGATTGTCGATTTTTGATGACTTCAAAATGTAGTGTCTTTAATGATCTGAGCTTCAATATAGTCTTTAAAGACGGTTGGAGAGAGCTTGCTCTCTGTGATCTGGTCGTTTCGTAGCTGCTGCTTGATCTCATCTGGGATAGTGGCATAAGGAGTCAAGGCTGTTTCAATTTCTTCTATTGAATTGATAGGGTTGCCATAATCGTCTCCAAGGATCAGCACGTTTGCTAATTCTTCCAATTCCTCTAATTCTTCCTCTGAAGCAAAGTCGTTCAATTTGATTCTTTTGAGAATCCTGAGATCAAAGACCTGAGCAAAAAATGTTGCACCACTTGAACTGGCTGCGCGATCAAATCCAACAGCGACTTGGTGATCTGGGTTGAGAGGAACCAAAGCGTATCTACTCATGACTTAAAAAAGAAGATAACTCTATCTGATAATAGGTACAAGTCAGTAATGCAATTATCAGGAAAAAGATTGAGATCTATTATTTTTAAGTGAAAATACTCGAAAAAAATCTAGACCCCATATAGCACCCATTTGTACCCTAAGCAGGGGGTATTTTTTTGAAAAAAACATAAAAGACTTTTAAGGTATATATGACACCTATTTATACCCCAAGCAAGAATTAAACATTTATTTATTTAGTAATAAAATCTGTCATTCTGCAAGAGCAGTTGAAAGTTTTTCAGTTAAACAATGTTTAACTACAGAACGTTTGACTGGCTTTTGATGATTTTTTTATTCCCATAACACTAAAAGCTTATCCATTCTCTCACTCTTTCTTGACAGCGGCTTGACGTGAATCTTAGCAGGAATTTTTATTTATGGATAGGTTTTAAGTCGTTCTCGTACTTGCAAAAGCGCTTTACTACCTGATAACCTCTTAAATCTCTAGAAGAACTTATTAAATAGATAGTTTGACTAGCATGATTTACACTTGACAAATACGAATGCTTTTTTTGCCAAATCCAGTTTTTCTAAATCCAAATGGCTCTGCTCAACAGTACAGTTTCTCAATACCTCAACAAAATTTATGATTATCGGACTGACGAACCAAAAGGGGGGCGCAGGCAAAACGACAGTATCTGGGCATTTGGCTTACTGGCTGAGTAAGCGTGGCTCGGTGATGGTTGTGGATGCAGATGCACAGCAAAGCAGCACCAACTGGATGAAAGACTTACAGCTACCTTGTAAAACGATGATAGACCCGGATGATTTATTTGATGAACTGCCGGGGCTGGCAGAACAATATGATGCGGTGATGGTGGATGGACCTGGTAGCTTAAGCGAGACAACCAAAGCAATTTTGTCTCGATGTGACTTAGCACTAGTACCCTGTAAACCGGCAGGACTGGATATGCACAGTACTTCCAAGATGCTGAGAATCTTACGCCAAGCAAGAGAATTACGTGGAGGGATGCCGCATGTGGGTTTGTTTCTCAATCAGGCAAAAAAAGGAACTGTGTTGCTTAAGGATGCTCAAAGGGCATTAGCCCAAAAGAATACGGGGTTTCCTTTGCTAAAAACTTTTATTTACGACCTGCAAGTGATTGCTGATGCACCAGGGCAAGGAACCACTGTTTGGGGACTATCAGGGGCAATGGCTAAACGTGCAGCACAAGATTTTGAGGCACTTTTTCAAGAAGCATTGGAGATAGCCAATGGTAAAAAATAGAAGGCTGGTAGAAGATTTTATCTTTAGGGATGAGGAAAATCAAACCAAAACCTCTATGTCCCTTAACTTGATTGTTCTACCAAAAGAAGAGCTACGGTATTACATTGATCCGGAAGAAGTAGAAAAGATTGTTGCATCGGCTAGAAAAAATGGCATTCTTGAACCCCTTTTGGTGCGTCCTATTCCTGATAGTGACAAGCATGAGGTTGTCGCCGGGGCAAAGCGCTATAGATCTGCTCAGATTCTTGGTCTTGAGGAAGTTCCAGTCGTTATTCGCTCTCTAAACGATGAAGAAGCCCTAGAGATTGCTTTGGTGGAAAACTTTGCCCGTTCTGGACTCAGCGACTTAGAGGAAGCTGATGGAGTTTTGAAACTTTTAGCAATGAAGCTGAAGATTCCATCCGCAGAAGTCCCACCACTGTTGCATCGAATACAAAATCAGCTACGCGAGCGCCTCGCCACCAATAACGTTATTGGTGACCAAACAATTCTGATGGTGCAAGAGGTTCTCACTTCTTTAGGCAATATCAAGCTCGATTCCTTTATCAGTAACCGTTTACCTTTACTGAACCTATCTAATGACATTTTAGAGGTGCTGCGACTTGGGAAGTTGGACACTAGCAAAGCGAAGGTAATAGCAGGAGTTAAAAACGAGGACCTGAGAAAAGAATTGCTGGATTTGGCGATCACTCAAAATTTATCTCTTTCCCAAATCAAACAGAAGATTCAGGAGATTAAAGAGCCAACCACGCTACAGTCTCAATCAGAACCATCTTTAAAAGAGCGTGTTAATGACACCTTCGGGCGCTTCAAGAAAGCTAAGGTTTGGGATGATCCCAACAAAAAAGCTCAGATAGAAAAGTTACTCTCCCAGTTGGAAAACCTGATGAAGGAAGAATGACTTCGCCACCAATAACGTTATTGGTGGCGAAGTCATTCTTTCAAAAGAATTGTATCAGCAGCTTTTATAGAATTGATTCGGAATTAAAGAGATAAGGCTGTGGGAGATGGGATCAGCTTTGCTGCTGGGCTTTGCCCAATCGCATAGAGCATCTGAGAAGAGGATATTTGAGGGTGGTGACCAACTGCTCCTCTTTTTTTGGCATTTCAAGGGTAGGTTTTTCCAAATCTCGAAAATTATTGAGAAAAGTCTCAATTATAGTTGCTAAATTGGAGGGTGCAGACTTAAAGAGTGCTCACTTTGAGGCTGCTAACTTGAAGGGGGCTAACTTGATAAATGTTGACTTTAGGGGTGCTATTAACTTAACTTCTAAGCAAGTTAAGGAAGCCAACAATTGGGAAGAAGTAAAATATAGTGAGGATTTTCGTGCTAAGCTTGGGTTACAAAAAACATCTGCACAGTAGATGTCGATTAACAAATTAAATAGGCTCTTCCCAACTTTTGATACTGTTGGCGAATGTACTACGCATTTGTAAATACAAGTATTACGTAAGCTCAAACCTTTAATCTGTCGTTGGGGCTTTTAGTTGTAATACTTTTGTTTATGCGTTTGTAACACTTTCGCCAACAGTATCACTTTTGGTGATCAACACGGAAACTCGTTTTAAGGCAGTCCTAATGAAACAAATTTCATCGCCAAGTGTCGATTAACAAATTAAATAGGCTCTTGTGCGGTTTTGGTGAACCTACTAGTGGACGTAAATAGAAGGTTCGTATCACCAAGTGCAGCCTATGGCTATAAACCTCATATAGCAACAGTTACAGAGATTGATGCGAAATTTAAGCGCGAGCGTAAAAAGATAAGTTGCACAAATACTTTTTCTAGCGCAGAGACAGTTAAAAAAAAACTTTGCCTAAAATGGAGCTTGGAGTACATAAAAGTATTTGTTTCCAAGTATTATTGCTCCGTCTCGAAACTAAAAAACATTGCCTAAAAGGATATAAACTAGGCAATGTTTAACGGTTGCTAAAAAGTATGCTATGTCTGCTTTCTGGCCTTAGCGTAAGTTCTTGCACGGATGTTACGAGAACCCCTAAACCAATGCTCTTGGGGGTTTGTGATTGTGCGATTGCTCGAAGGTGATGCGACTTTGTTGGCGAATTGGGAATTGGGAATTGGGATCGCCATTCCAAAACCGTTGGAGTGTCGTGATCACTCATGCCAAAAAATAGTTAGGGGATTCTCTGAACTGCTCTGCTAATCGTTGTTGGAGGATGAATTCGGCAAGTGCTAAATCAACTGGAGTTGTAACTTTCAAATTCGTCTCTTCTCCCTGCACAATCTGTACTGGCATTTGGCATTGTTCAAACAAAGTGGCATCATCTGATACTTCCCAACAGAAGCGACGTCCTTCGGCATGACACTGTTGCAGTAGCTTGACTTCAAATCCTTGAGGGGTTTGAGCCGCCCAAAGCTGGCGTCGGTCTGGAGTATGAGTAATTAGATGTGTTTGGGGGTTTACAACTTTAATGGTGTCTTTGACGGGAACAGCACAAATCAGACCCTGACAGTGGAGAATCGCCTCAGCACATCGATCAAACAACTCAGGTGTAGCCAAACACCTAGCCCCATCATGAATTAACACGCGTTCTGCCAATGAGGGTAGAGACTGCAACCCATTATAAACAGAATCCTGGCGGGTTGCTCCTCCGAGAATAAAATGCACTGGCTTGGTCAGCGACAAGTTCGCCACAATTTCTTGGAAATCAATCCAGTCTGAGGACTGACAAATTACGCCTATCCAGTGAATGCGCTCAGAAGCTTCAGCAGCCTTGAGTGTCCAGGCGATTAAAGGTTTATCGAGTAAGGTGAGTAGTAATTTATTTCGATTGCTACCCATCCGACGACCCATTCCGGCAGATGGAATTAGTAAGTACATACACAATTTCCAATATTACAGAACAACGGCGTTTTGTTAAATTGTTGGTTGTAAAATAAATTCTCAGAAATTGGAAGCCGTCAGCAATACTAAGGCATCGGCAGCAATTCCCTCTTCTCGTTGGACGGGACCTAGTTTTTCTGTGGTGGTTGCTTTAATGCTCATCTGCGATAGTTCCAGTTTCAGAATACTTGGAATTAGGGTACACATCGCTTGGGTATAGAGCTTGAGGTTTGGTCGTTTTGCAAGCACTACAGAGTTAGTATTGCTGATTAGCCACCTCTGCTCCCGTCTCAGATGATGCACCTTAAGGGTTGAGCCTAAATAAATTGAACAAACCTTTTTGGGGTTATCGGTCTAGGCAACACTATTAATCGTTATGTATTGAAGGTTTGTTCAATTTATTCCGACGTGAATGCTTAGACAGAAAATCCAGGCCGTCCGCACCTGCCCCTTGGGAGTCAGTGGGCTGATTATTTTGTAGTCAAGGTATTTTGTAAATTCCAAGAGTTTAACAGGTACCTAAGGTACCACTTCACATATACTACGATAATTTTTGCTGTTTTGCAAGCAGTTATTATGCCTTAAGTATAGCTGTATTTAAGTAATTGGACAAAATTAAACCTTAATTCATAGCGCCATTATGCAACGCTCTTTTTGTAGACTCTAGCTTGGGAGTTTTCGGACAAGTCTATCTGCTCAATTATGTTCCACGCTGACAACTGCTGACATACCAGGAGTAATTCTTGACTCATATCCTTTAATACTGTTATGGTCAAAGATAATTTTGACAGGAATACGTTGCACAATTTTGGTGAAGTTGCCAGTGGCATTATCTGGAGGGAGTAGGGCAAACTGAGCACCTGATGCAGGTGAGAAACTATCAACATAACCAATAAAAGTATGATTTCCAAAAGGATCTAGCTTAATTTCCACCTTCTGTCCAGGTTTCATGGCTTTGAGTTGAGTTTCTTTAAAGTTGGCTACTATCCAGTAATCATTCTCTACAATCGACATTAAAGCACCACCCGGCTGGACTCGTTGTCCCACTTCTATAGTTTTGCGTCCAACCCTTCCAGTGCTAGGCGCAAAGATGTTGGTGTAGGAGAGTTGTAAGTTGGCGTCTTTAACAGAGGCTTCGGCTTGGGAGATCGCAGCTTCATCTGCCAGATACTGAGCGCGATTTACCTCTGTTTGTTTTCTACTGGCTGTAGCCTGTTGCAGGCCACCCTTGAAAGAGGCAAGTTTGGCTTGGGCGTTGGTGACGTTTTGTTGAGCCTGTACGAGTTGGGACTGAGCTTTATTGACATTTTGTTTAGCTTGTGATAGTTTAGCTTGGGCTTGCAAAATTCCTTGTAGAGCAGTATTCTTTTGCGCAACAGCAACGTCATAAGTGGCTTTGACAGCATCTAGTTGTTGACGGGCAATAGCACCTTGTTGATAAAGAGTTGTATTACGCCTATAATCTGCTTGTGCTTTCACCAATGAAGCATCTGCCTGAGCGACTTGGGCTTTAGCACTCAATATCCCCGCCTCAGCATCTTTGACGGCTGCTTGTGCATTTGGAATTCCAGTTTGAGCTTCGACGACGGTTGCTTTGGCATTATCGATACTGGCAATAGCTGCTGCCACATCGCCCTGAGCTTGATTCGTCTTGCCAGAAGCCGTGTCTGCTGCTAGCCCAATATTTAATTTGGCTGCAACAGCCTGACGTTTGGCTGATTCTAGAGATGCTTTAGCTTGTAACATTTTTGTCTGTTGATCACGGGGGTCGAGCTTGACGAGCAACTGTCCCTTTTGCACTAATTGGTTGTCGTCTACCTCAATTTCAGAAATCGTGCCATTGATTCGACTACTGACTTGATGAATGTGACCTGAAACGGTTGCATCGTCTGTTTGTTCATGGGTAGAAGTATAGTGCCAGTACTGATAACCGAAGATGACAGTACCAACTACCCCAACTCCTGCTATGGCACGAATCACGCTTTTCGGAATTTTTCTTTTCTGAGGAGGTGGTTCAGGCGCAGTTCTGTTAATGTCGTCTGCCAACTCAAAAGCGTGCTTTGTTTCCTCTTCAGGGTGACGAGCGCTTGTGGTAAGAGAAGAGTCATTGTTTTCTTGAGTTACAGCTACTCTTCCATTGCTAGAGGTTTCGTAAGATTGATCCATAATTTTATAACTTTTATGATTTGTTTTGAGTGAGTTTTGGGTAATTGAGGAATTTAAACAAAGTATTTTGGATGGGTTTGTAGTGAGGACTTTAGTCCTTCCGCAAGCAGAGAAGTGCTTCCTACGAACTCCTCGAGGTTTATGATGACTAGTGAGCCGAAGTGACCGTCCCACCTTTGCCTTTTCCAAGGAAAAATAGCAAGGGCAATGAGCAAAGGAATACGATCCCTACAAACCGAAAGATATCTGCGTAAGACATAACCGCTGCCTGCAAGTTGACTGATTGATCAATTAAGGCGAGTGCTTGCTGATGAGCAGTTTGGGCATCAATTCCACGGCTTTGGAGGGCACCAGTGAGTAAGTCAAGCCGCTGATTTGTTTGCCAATCATAAGGAGTCACATGCTCTACAAGTCTGGCTCGGTGAAAAGCCTCCCGTCGATCTAGTAAAGTGGTAATGATGGCAATCCCAACACC
Source organism: Nostocales cyanobacterium Centralia_MAG_434 (assembly GCA_021324415.1). GTDB lineage: Bacteria > Cyanobacteriota > Cyanobacteriia > Cyanobacteriales > Nostocaceae > JAJPJF01. The sequence goes on along the minus strand of JAJPJF010000498.1, from coordinate 6,908 downwards.
ACTGCCTAACTGACGGCTCAGATTGTAGAAGCCTGTCCCGGCTGCAATATCCTGTTTAGGAAGTGGGCCCAAAGTGGCTAGACTTAGGGGGAGATACATTAAAATTGTCGCAACTCCTCGCCAAAGAAGTGGCCAGAATAAATCGTCTGTTCCAGACTGGGGAGTGATGTCTGACAGTTGAAACATCACTAACGCAATGCCAATGACACCACTGCCAATGAGAAATCTGGCGTCGAATTTGCCAGATAGCTTTCCTAGAGCCACCATTGATATTGCGGAAGATAGGGCACTAGGAGCAAGCAACAGTCCTGTCTGCATTGCTGTAAACTGGAGGATGCTTTGGGCAAAAAGCGGTACAGCAAAGAGTGCTCCGTACAATCCCAACCCTAAAATTGCAGAGTAAATACTTCCAGCAGCTAAGGAACGGTGACGCAGTACTCGTAGATCAACAGCCGGGTGTTTGGCAGTCAGTTCACGCCAGATGAACAGTCCGAGACTGACAAAACCAATTACAGTTAAGTTTCTGATGAAACTCGAATCAAACCAGTCATCCCTCTCACCTTCTTCTAGTACAGTTTGCAAACTACCTGCTGTAATGGTCAGAAATGCAATTCCCCACCAATCAACTGATGTTGAACGTTTCTTAGCTGAATGATTGTGATCTTTCGGCAAGAAAAGAAGTGACATGATCACAGCTGCTATCCCAAAGGGAATATTGATAAAGAAGATCCAGCGCCAATTGAGGTTATCGGTGAGATATCCCCCCAAAACAGGTCCAATTGCAGGCCCCGCCATCACCCCAATGCCAAACACCCCTTGGGCTACGCCCTGTTCTTCGGGTGGAAAGGTTTCAAATAGAATTGTCTGCGCTTTGGCAAGCAAGCCACCACCGCATAATCCCTGAAGAACACGTGAAATAATCAGCATCGGCAGATTAAATGACAGACCGCACATCACTGAGGCAATCGTAAAGCCAACTAGTGAGAAGGTAAAGTAGGTCTTCTTGCCAAAGTAATCTCCTAACCATGCTGTTAAAGGAATCAGGATCACGTTGGCGATCGCATAACTCGTCGAAACCCAGCCAATCTCGCTGACGGTTGCTCCCAGACTGGCTTGCATGTCGTTCAAAGCAACGTTGACGATGCTGGTGTCAATCACTTCTAGGATGGCTCCCAAGGAAGCTGTTAGAGCGATCGCCCACTTATGCCAGCTTGGATTTTTTGCTGGAAGACTTGCCAAATTTCTACCCTTTAAAGTTTGGGTCATAGAGTTAGAGAAGAATGGCTTATCTTTGTTGTTGAGGTGTTGATGTCCTGCACAATCACATCAACACATCTTTTTATATAACTTTCGCGGCTATAGCCGAGTGGTACTGAGACAGTTGTGCGACGCAGCATTCCGGAGAGCAGCATCCCTGTAAATAGATCTATCACAACTAATAGATCCGCATCTTTTCTGACGTTCCCTTGTTCAATGCCTTTGTGTAAATAGTCAATCAGCTTTTCACGCAAGGGAAGAGCCGCCTCCCGCAAAATCTGAAGCGCGGCTTCGGGATGTCGTTGAGCTTCCCCAATGAACATCCTGACTAGGGCTTCATGCTCTTCCAGCATATTATTGTAGAGCCAAGCATAGTGCAAAAGGTCAACGTGTAGGTTGCCAGTCCACTCATCTTTGCGGGTAAGGGCTTCCACTTGCAATGCACTTATTTGTTGAACAACAACAGCCAAAAGTTGCTCTTTGCTTTGGAAATGGCGAAATAAAGTGACCTCGTTCACGCCAGCGACACGGGCAATTTCACGAGTTGTGGCTCCGACTATGCCTGAAGCTGCAAAAACTTCTGTGGCAGCTTTTAGTATACGGGCACGAGTTTGTGTGGTTTTTTGATCTGATTTGGTGTTTTTCATAGCAAGCGCTTACTTGCAGTAAATGACATGTCTAAATTAAAGCACAGTTATAAAACGAACGTCCAGTCCTTCAAGAAGATTGGTAAAATACTGATGATTGTGAAAAGGCACGGCATTGCCGTGCCCCTACTAGATGTATCGAATTGCTATTAGTTGTGATATCTGATCAAGACTACAGCATAAGCACTAATTCCCTCTTCTCGTCCAACAGGACCAAGTTTTTCATTAGTAGTTGCTTTGATGCTCACCTGGGATGGCTCAAGTTCTAATACACTGGAGAGGCGATCGCGTATTGTCTGAATATAAGATTTGAGTTTAGGTCGTTCTGCCACGATGACAGAGTCAATATTATTGATTTGCCATCCCCGCTCTCGTATTAACTGATGCACCTTAGTTAACAAAACCAGACTATCAGCACCTGCCCATTGGGGATCGCTAGGTGGAAAGTAATGACCAATGTCTCCCAAGCTAAGGGCTCCCAGTATTGCATCCATGATTGCGTGAGTCAGCACATCAGCATCGCTGTGACCAAGCAAACCCAATTCATGAACGATCTCTACTCCTCCTAAAATTAATGGACGGCCTACAACCAGACGATGAATATCATAGCCGTTGCCAATTCTAATATTCATACATTTACTGCGATTAAATTATGAAACGTCGATTCTGTATTCACCTGAGTAGGGATAGGCATTTGGTACCAGCGTTCAACAGCTTTAGCAAAAACAGTCAACTCAACCATTAATTCCTGATATTGCTTGAGTGTGAGGGACTGAGGACCATCTGAGAGAGCAAGGCTTGGGTTGGGATGAACTTCAATCATCAGAGAGTCTGCTCCCACTGCGATCGCCGCCTTAGACATGGCTGGAACAAACTCACAATAGCCTGTGCCATGGCTGGGATCAACCATAATTGGTAAGTGAGTTAGTGATCGCAACACAGGTATGGCTGCTAAATCGAGAGTATTGCGTGTATATTGTCGATCAAAAGTGCGAATTCCCCGCTCACACAAAATCACATTGGGGTTGCCTGCTGCCAAAATGTACTCAGCTGCCATCAACCATTCTTCAATCGTAGCGGCGAGACCTCGCTTTAACAAAACAGGCTTACCTTGCGCTCCTACTTTTTTAAGCAGAGAGAAATTCTGCATATTGCGAGCACCAACTTGGATAATATCAGCGACAGCGGCAACTTTTTCTAAATCTGCTGTGTCCATCACCTCAGTCACAATACCCAGTCCTGTAACCTGACGAGCTTGGAAAAGCAAGTCCAAGGCACTCTCTCCATGTCCTTGGAAAGCATAGGGAGATGTGCGGGGTTTGTAGGCTCCACCACGTAAAAACTGAGCACCCGCTGCCTTGACCTGCAACGCTGTCTGGATAATCATTTCTTCATTTTCGACTGAGCAGGGTCCAGCGACATGAACTATGGGATGATTGTGACCAAAAGCCACCAATCCATTTGGTGTTTGGACAAAAACTTCTGTAGGTTCTCCGTGGCGGAATTCTCGACTGGCTCGTTTAAAAGGCTTATTAACCCGCAGCACTTGCTCAACAAAGGGACTCAGTTGCTGAATTTCCAGAGGATTGAGAGCCGCTGTATCACCTATTAAACCAATAACTATTTTGTGTGTGCCTACGATTGTTTCTGGTGTGATTTTTCGGTTGCGGAGTTCATTGCTAATATGTTCTAATTCTTCTAGTGGAGTGCTAGATTTCATAATGACAATCATGGATTGTATCTCCCTGATGCGTTAAAAAGTTTTTGCCACACAGCCTAAAGTTTGACTCATAGCCAGAACTTCCTGTCTAGCCCATTGATCTGCAGCAATAATGTCGTCAAGAGTTGGGGTGGAGATGTTATGGAGTTGGTAGCGATCGCAAGCTTGTTCAATCAAACGTGGAATATCAAGAAACTGTATTTTTTCTGCTAAAAAGAGGGCGACAGCCTGTTCATTAGCAGCATTGAGTGCTGCTGGCATACAACCCCCAGTCCGACCAGCCGCATAAGCCAGTTGCATACAGGGATACTTTTGATGGTCTGGAGAACGAAACGTCATCTGCCCCACTTTCACCAAATCCAACTGCTGCCAATCAGTGTAAATGCGCTCAGGCCAAGATAGAGCATATAGCAGTGGTAGACGCATATCAGGCCAGCCCAATTGTGCTAACACAGAAGTGTCTTGCAGTTCAATCAGAGAATGGATAATGCTTTGGGGATGGATCACAATCTCAATCTGGTCATAGTTAACCCCAAACAACCAATGCGCTTCGATAACTTCCAACCCTTTATTCATCAGGGTAGCAGAGTCGATCGTAATTTTGCGACCCATGGACCAATTGGGGTGCTTTAAAGCATCGCTCACACTCACTTGTGATAACTTTTCCACTGGCCAATCTCGGAATGCTCCGCCAGAGGCTGTGAGTAGAATTCGCCGCAAACCACCACTAGGGACTCCTTGTAAACACTGGAAAATTGCCGAATGTTCGGAATCTGCTGGTAATAACTTTACCCCATGCTGCTCTACCAAAGGCAAAACAACTGGGCCACCAGCAATTAAGGTTTCTTTGTTTGCCAAAGCAATGTCTTTGCCTGCTTTAATAGCAGCAATGGTTGGTAGTAGACCAGCACAACCCACAATACCAGTCACCACAACTTCAGCATCACCGTAGTGTGCCACCTCAATCACCCCAGCTTCACCTGCAAGCAAAATTGGTTGAGGGTCAACATCTTTGATTGCTGCTTGTAATTCTGGTAGTTTCTGCGCCTCACCAATAGCAGCGATTTCTGGTTGAAACTCACGAATTTGTTGAGCCAGCAACTCTACATTCCGCAAAGCTGCCAATCCTACAACTCGAAATTGGTGAGGGTATTGAGAGACAATATCCAGGGTTTGTGTACCGATAGACCCTGTTGAGCCGAGAATAGAAATTGCTTTCATTTTAATATAATTCTCTATAATTGGTGTGTTAAATCGTTACGTAATCGGTAACCGGAATTCTTGGTAAAACTTGCTCTACAATGGCTTCAATATTTCTATACAACTGATACTCAGTTCCATCGTTGATGATGGTCAAGTCAGCCATAGCAATTGGACCCCCTTTTTCAATTCTCTCAATTTCCATGAAATCTCTTTCTTCTGCTTCTTTTATTGTTAAAGGTCTTGATGGTCTTAAAGCTAATCGTTCGTACCTTAAATTCTTGGGGGTAAAAATTGCTAAAATGAGTAATTCTTCATCAAATTCTTGTTTGAGAGTTTTATATTCACTGAAACTATATAGACCATCAATAATCACTAGCTGATGCTCTAATAGCTGGGATTTGATAAGTGGCAATGCTATTTGAGCGCAGGCATCCATTCCTTGATTTCTTCTAATTTCTTCTCTGACTATTCGCTCATTTTGTGGTGTTATTGGTAGCGCCCTTTTTTCTACCTCACGAATAATGATTTCCCCAAATCGAATCATTGGAAAACCCTGATTTTTTAGGTAAGCAGCTACCACACTCTTACCTGAACCTGGCATACCAACAATAGCTAGAATTCTCACCATGTATATGCTCCTTGAGAAATTGACAATTAAACTTCATTTGACAGCTGATGCAACCTGAATACTGGAACGTGTAAATTTTGAAATCCATAATTCTAAATCAGAATCGCCAATGGCGATCTTTATTGAGTCAAGAATTTGCTGTGCTTTTGTGCGAGATTGAGTCAAAGCAAGCACGGTAGGCCCAGAACCTGACATCATTGCAGCACATCCGGTGTGCTGGAATTCTTCTTTGAGGCGTTTGACTTGAGGATATGCTGGCAACACCACCCGTTCTAAGTCGTTGTAGAGCAATTGACCGATTTGACTATTATCTTTAGAAGTGATGGCAGACACCATTTTTTCCGAGTCTACTCGCTGCAAATGATTTTTTAGAGTTGGAGCATCTGATAGGTTAAGGTATTGATGACGGAATGTCTGGTAAGCCCAAGCTGTGGAAACTGAAAGACTGCGGTACTTGCCTAACACAACGTACAAATCATCAAGTGTTGGTAGACTTGAGAGATATTCGCCCCGTCCTGTTGCTAGCATTGTACCGCCTACAACACAGAACGGAACATCAGATCCCAGTAAAGACCCTAGGTATTGTAATTGTCTGTCACTCAATTTCAGGTTCCACATTAAATTTAGCCCAACCAAAACTGCTGCAGCATTTGTAGAACCACCCGCGAGTCCTGCTCCTACAGGAATTCGCTTTTGAATTGTAATGTCTACACCATATTTGGCAAAGGGTTCAGGAAATTTTTCTGCCATTAAAGCTGCGGCTTTGTAAGCAAGGTTGCTCTCATCTTGAGGCACTTCCGCATGATTGCAATGCAGAGAGATGGTATCTCCTCCCAGAGGACGTAGATCGATTTGGTCTGCTAAATCAATGCTTTGTAGCACCATCACCAAATCATGGTAGCCATCTGGACGAGAGCGAAGAATTTCTAGGTAGAGATTGATCTTGGCTGAGGCGAGTAGGGAGTAGGAATGCATAGGAGTGGGGGTAGGGGTAATTCGTAATTATGATTGGTGTGGCAGTGGAATTTATTCGATAGTGGTTTTAATGTCGAAGATCTTTTCAATTACATCGGCAACAGCTTTGTCGGGAGTGGAAGCGCCTGAAGTGATGCCTACTACAATTGGACCTGGTGGTAGCCAATTTTCTAGCACTTCTAAGTTGGAGTGCAATTTTTTGTGTTCAATTCGATTTCCAGGCCCGATTCGTTCTGCACTATCGATGTGATAGGAAGGAATTCCCCGGTGGAGTGAGATTTCTTGGAGGTGAGTTGTGTTGGAAGAATTAAAGCCGCCGACCACCACCATCAAGTCTAGCTTTTCTTCTATCAGCTCGAACATTGCATCTTGACGTTCTTGGGTAGCATCACAGATTGTGTTGAAGCTGAGGAAATGATCATTAAGAGCGGCAGGCCCGTACTTACGCATCAGCGTGCGCTCAAATAGTTTCCCTATT
>JAJPJF010000393.1 GCA_021324415.1 Nostocales cyanobacterium Centralia_MAG_434 | reverse complement strand
TCACTTAAGAACACAAGCTTTAACGTTTCCCGAAAATCAAAGTTGGATAGAAAAGATTGTCGATTTTTGATGACTTCAAAATGTAGTGTCTTTAATGATCTGAGCTTGAATGTAGTCTGTGAAGACAGTTGGAGGGAGCTTACTCTCTGTGATCTGGTCGTTTCGTAGCTGCTGCTTGATCTCATCTGGGATGGTAGCATACGGGGCTAGAGCCGTTTCAATCTGCTCAATTGAAGTGATCGGGTTGCTGTAATCGTCTCCGAGGATCAGCACGTTTGCCAATTCTTCCAATTCCTGTAATTCTTCCTCTGAGGAAAAGTCATTGGATTTAATTCTTTCGAGAATATTGAGATCAAAAACTTGAATAAAAAAAGTTGCACCGCTTGAACCGGCTGCGCGATCAAATCCAACAGCGACTTGGTGATTTGGGTTGAGAGGCACTAAGGAATATCTACTCATGACTCTTTTTTAAAAAGATAACTCTATCTGATAATAGGTACAAGTCAGTAATGCAATTATCAGGAAAAAGATTGATATCTATTGTTTTTTTAAGTCAAAATACTCAGAGAAAATTTTAGCTCCCATGTAGCCCCCATTTGAATCCTAATTAGGGGTTATTTTTTCTTAAAAAACGTCAAAATTTAGTGGGGTATGCTTGACCCCTACTTATACCCTAAGAATGTGTTGATATGCAAAAGCAACCAAAAAATGTGTATCTATACCACCAATTTTGTAGTGCGAGGATTAACAAGTGGTGTAGCATTTTTTTGATCTCCTCTGGTTAAAATTGTGTTAATCCTCTGTGAGTAATGCCTCTAGTTGTTCTATCAATGTCTCAATTTGATTTTGTTTCTCAGGTTTAGTCCACAATTTAGCCTGTTTAAAGCGTCGGAAGGCATTATCAACACGTTCTTTTAAAACTATTGGTGTTCCTTTACAAGAGGATTGTAGTTGAGATTGTTCTACTTCCTTGATTTTCTGTTTAATTTCGCTTAAGGATAAGTTTGATTCAATAGCTACTTCCAGTAATTTAGTTCTGATCTCTAGCACTTGAATTCGTGCAATGGTGCGAGCTTTAGTATACTCAAGTCTTCCTGTTCGTAGTACTTCTAAGACATCATGAGGAAGATTAAGCAGGGGAAGACGATTGCGAACAAAAGAATCCCACCGCATGCGTCCTAATGCAGTAAATATTTCTTCAACTAACAAGGCTGGAGCATTACCCGTAACGTTACGGGTAATTTTTCCTTTGGCTTCATTCTCCATTTTTTGTAAAAGCTTGATCGTATCATCAAGACTAAGTTGCAGTCGTAAAGCCAAGAGTTCAAGAATTCCTTCAGTTTCTTCTAAAGGGTTAAGGTCTTCACGTTGTAGATTTTCAACAAGGCGTACTTGATAAGTGGTTGCATCATCCATCTCTCTGACAACAATTGGAATTTCCGTTAAGCCAGCCATTGATGCGGCTCGATAACGTCGCTCTCCAGCTACTAATTCATAATTGTCATCATTAAGTGGGCGTACCAAGAGTGGTTCAAGAATACCTAGCTCTTTAATTGAGCGTGATAACTCTTCAAGAGCTTCTGAATCAAAGTAACGGCGAGGTTGTGAAGAAGGTAGATGAATTTTAGTAATAGCAATAGTGTTAGGTCTACTCTGAGTAGGTTGTGTGTTAGTTGCATTAGATCCAAAGAGCAGATCAACAGGTTTTTTAATAGCGTAGGGCTCAGGACGTTTATTACTCATGGTAAAACTACTAATTTATCTAAACTATTGGCAATTTTTTTTAGAGTATGAACGGCGTGATGATTTTTGTCAAATAAAGCTAAAGGTACTCTATGCTCAGAAGCATCAGCAAAGGCAATAGTTTTAGGGATAGGCGGGTAGATTGTAGCAAGATCCGATAATTGATCTTGGATAGATTTGACAGTACGTGATTCCTGTGCAGTACGGCTATCAAGCATTGTGGGAATAAAACCAGCAAATTGTAAACTTTGATTAGTATGATTACGGATTTGGGCCACTGTGGTCAGTAAAAGTTCTGTACCCTTAAGAGATTTGAACTGACATTGAATAGGGACAAGAATGTGTGTAGCGGCAGTCAGACTAATAATACTGAGTAGTCCTAGAGAGGGAGGACAGTCAATGAGAATAAAATCGTATTGATCTTGCACAACGGCGAGAGCATTTTTGAGACGATATTCTCTAGCGATCGCACTACTGAGTTGTATTTCGCTAGCAGCAAGATTAATATCAGCAGGAACAAGCCACATACCATGAATCATCTCAGGGTAGATAGGTAAGGGCTGATTATCAACAATTGTTTGTTGGATGCTTTGTTCTAATTCATCAGGTTCAAGACCCATAAAAGTAGTAAGGCTAGCTTGTGGGTCCATATCTATAAGTAAAACCTGACGTTTTTTGAGGGCAAGAAGATAGCCAAGGTTTTGAGTTAAAGTCGTTTTAGCCACACCCCCACTCTGGTTAAATAGGGCAATAATGCGGGTTTTGCTCTGTTCCTTCATATTAAAATTGTTGTTTCGGAAATAACACAATTGGGTTAATGGTTTTTTTGAGTTATGAAACCATCAGTTTTACAAATTAGATTACAGGATATTAATGGCTGAAAGATATTTATCAAAAGCAAAAAAGTAAAATTCTGGAACGATCTAGACAAGCAGAAAGAATTTGAGGAATTGCTGAAAAGAATTGAAAGACTGCTCTAGCTGTGTTCGTGGTATTGCTCCCTTTCTCCTGATCTCCCACCAATGGATGCGTGAGCATCATGCTCAACTTCAAGTATGAGTGTAGTGCTCATGAGCAACAAAGGCGGTAAGCCGTCAAAAAAGTTGACTAACAGAGAAATCAGCAATTATTAAATAAGTGTGTCATCATCTTCGG
>JAJPJF010000435.1 GCA_021324415.1 Nostocales cyanobacterium Centralia_MAG_434 | reverse complement strand
TTCGGTTGGGAGTTGTGTGGGTTAATAATTGCCGTTTGAACCTAAAACGTGTATCCCTTGTACAGCAACGGTTTCTCGATTCTGGGCAATTTCATTCACGGGTATTGAACTTAAATAGGATTGCTATAGCTGATAGGCTAATCGCTGACCAGAAGCAGTACGCAGTTCCCCTCCCTTGTGAGCCATGGGACTTCTCGCAAGGCTAGCGAACTCTTTATTCTCCCCTTATTTTCCAACAACTCTAATGGTCATCCTCAGAATCTCCTTAGAATTTACTATTAATCTATGACTCTATTAAAGAGATATTAAGCAATTATTATCTGCTTAATATCTCTTTATCTAGTCACGCTTTACCTCACAAAGCTAGTGAGGTTTTAATTATGTTCACAAAAACAATTGCCCGAAGTCAAAGGTTGAAATGGGCTAATAAGGTTTTGTAGCAAGAACCCTGAACATCCAAATGGTCAGTAATACGATAACCCCATTATTTGGGATTTACCAATGATATCTATCAATTTTACACCAATTATAATACTGACAGTAATACTGACAATTTTGTTATTCCTCTGGTTTCAGCTAAAGCTAATTCCCAAAAAAATTTCACCCTTTGTAGGAATTTTTGTCATAGTTAGTGTGGCGATCGCTAGCGGCGAAAGCTTAGCGCAAGTAACTCCAAACCCTCCTCCTTTGAATAACATCACAAGTGTTCCACCTTCTACTACCGGAGATCCTAATCCAGCGACACCATCACTTCTGACATTAGTAGCTGAACCAAGCAATCTCGGAGACTTCGTTAACAACGAAACTGCTCTACTTCAGCTAGGAAAATCCTTATTCTGGGATATGCAGCTTGGTAGTGACGGTATTCAATCCTGTGCTAGTTGTCACTTTCATGCAGGAGCTGATAACAGATCAAAAAATCAAATCAGTCCTGGTCTTTTGGCATCACTCAAAGATATAACTTTTCAGGTAGGTGGTGGTCCTAACTATCAACTCTCATTAGCAGACTTTCCATTTCATAAACTAGCAGATCCTAATGATCGAAGCAGCACAGTGATTTCTGACGTTAACGATGTCACTTCATCACAAGGAGTCTTCTATAGCATTCTCAATAGAACTGTTCCTGGTCAAGCTGCGGATGATGTCACATCTGAGCCAGATCCAGACGGATTTCAAGTCAATGAAATTAATGTGCGCCGAGTTGAGCCACGGAATGCCCCAACAGTGATTAATACTATCTTTAATAAACTCCAGTTTTGGGATGGTCGTGCCAAGGAAACCTTTAATGGAGTCAATATCAGTGGTGCAGCTGACTCTAGTGCTTTTATTTATAAAGCCGACAGACCAAACACACTATCTCGAGTTCAAGTCACGCTCAACAACTCTTCTTTAGCTTCTTTAGTGACAGCACCACTATTGAGTCCATTTGAGACTTCCGCAGACGGGCGTCAGTTAAGGGAAATCGGCACTAAGTTTCTGTCGAGAGCTAGTAAGAAGTTAAATACCCTCACACCTCTAGGCAAGCAGATAGTAGATCCGCAAGACAGTGTTTTAGGTCGTGAAAGCAATTCACCTCAGCCTGGTCTAAAAACAAACTACGATCATCTAATTAAACAAGCCTTTAAGAGGGAATGGTGGAACTCTAATAAAATCATTCAACTTAATGCTGATGGAAGTCAAACAATCCTACAACAACGTGCAGTTGGACAAACTTTACCAGAAGATCAGTTTGAACTGAGGGATTGGAACTTCTCCTTGTTCTCTGGATTAGCAATCCAAAAGTATATCTCTACTCTTGTAGCTAACCAAACACCTTTTGATAAATTTCAAGCAGGTGATACTCGTGCTCTTACCACTCAAGAACAAAGGGGTCTAGCTACGTTTGTCACAGCTTCAAATGGCACGCCTACAACTCCAGGAACTAATGGTGGTGGGAATTGTAACACCTGCCATACTATCCCCGAATTCACCAGAGCTTCGGTAAGAAGAACTGCTGGAGTATCCTCAACTGATCTTGGTAATCCACTCATTACTAATGCTGCTAATGGCTTCATTCCCAACTATGGTGTCAGACCAGCTTCAGATGATCCAGGAGCTGGAGACTTTACCACATCACGTTTCAAAATACCGAGCCTCCGTAACGTTGGCTTAACAGCTCCATACATGCATAATGGTGGAATGGCAACGTTGGAGCAAGTTGTTGATTTCTACAATCGTGGTCGGGGTGACGACGGTGGACGAAATGCAGCGCTATTAGGCTTAAGCGATGCTCAAAAAGCTGATTTGGTTGCTTTCTTAAGAAACGGACTCACTGATCAACGAGTCCTCTACGAACAAGCACCCTTTGACCATCCGCAACTGTTTGTTCCTAATGGACATCCTGGCGATCAATTTTCGGCGATTCCCAGTAATGATACTAATGGAACTCCTACTGCCACAGATCAACTACTGGAAATACCAGCTGTTGGTAGAAATGGAGTTGCTACTCCCCAAAACAATTTTTTGGAATAGAAAAACACAACATGACATCCTCCCACGTCAACCGCAAGCGGTATGACGTGGGCGTCTTGCAATCAAAAAGGTGTGGTAATTAATAAAGAAATTAAGGGCTTAATTAATCTGAACTTCCCAATACAAATGTACTAAAAGGTTTAAAACGATTACCCATTAAAGTTTACAATTGTTGAGTTGAAAATCTGTAACCATGTCTAAGCAACAGCGGTTTTGGTGCTCGCGTAAAACTATTGGTTTCCATCCCTAATAGGGTTTTAAATAAGCTGCAACTATAGCTTAAACTATCCAAGCTAATTGGAACAAACTCAGTTAACAAACTCAGTGTTTAGTTTTACTAATTTGAGCAAAGCATACTCCTTGAATGAGCACATAATCTCAGCTAACTCTGTCAAAAGATTGAGGGATTATTCTTTACATCTCGCAATATTTAATAAAAGCCTTACAAATAAGTTCACGTCAGATTGAACTCATCTAAATTTTTGTTGAAATTGCACAGAGAGATTATGACAAGTCAAACACAAAAACAACAATTATTCCTTGACAAAGTGTTAGAGCGTAGTAGTTTGCAAACGCTCAATGATGCTCAACGGGCAACACAGATCGTGTTCCGAATTTTGCGGGACATGATGTTAAACAAAACAAGTGACCAAATTGAAAAGGATCTCAAACAAAGAGCACCTGAAGGAGAGCGAGAAGTGATAGATCTTTGGCGAGATCCTAACATTATGGTGGCATTTTTCAGTCGAATCAGTCCTGTACAAAACCTACATATTAAGCCAGGAACCTTTATGCTGCGCCTAAAACAAGAAGGTGCTTTACCAGAAGAAGTTGCCCCAGAGGAGGTTGCACAAGCAGTGTTCTCAGCTACGAAAGAAATTTTACCAGAAGAACGCAACCAAGAAATTGCTGAATTACTTCCAGGTGAAATTAGGCAAATTTGGGAGCGTGCTTGACTGCTTTTATGTAGTAGTCAATGCATCTGTTGAAAATCGCTTCGATTTTCAACAGATGCGGTATGATTTGAAGCATAAAATGGTTATTGTCAGCTTTTGATACTGCTGGGAAAATGGCGATCGCAACTAAGACTATTGAATACATTGACAACAACCAAACTTTAGCACAATGATTACTCAGTGCATTGAAAGCAGGTAGTACCCAAGCTTTAGCACAATTCCTGAACCATCCTGCTGCTAGCTTTGTGACTGGGGCTTTGGAGGATTGACACAAAAGTAAGGGAAGTTAAGGAACTCTAATCTCATCAGAATCTTGCACAAGAAAGATGAATATCAAAAGAATATAACGCTCTACTTCTAATTAAATAAAACATGAAACCCTAAAGTAAAGGTTTATGAATAACAAAAAGGTCGTGCTAGTAACAGGAGCATCTTCTGGATTTGGGCAGCTAAGTGTTCAACTACTGGCTCAAAAGGGATATCTTGTTTTCGGCACCAGTCGCAAGGAACATTCAGCTTCATCAGGTGTAGAAATGCTTGTATTGGATGTTCAATCTGACTCTTCAGTACAATCGTGTGTCAAACAGATACTCGCACAGACCAACCGTATTGATGTGCTTGTCAATAATGCCGGACAAATACACGCCAGCATGATTGAGGAAACTTCTTTAGAACAAGCCAAGAACGTTTTTGAAACAAACTTTTGGGGCGTTGTCCGTGTCACTAATGCTGTTTTGCCCATCATGAGACAACAACGTAGCGGACATATTATTAATGTAAGCTCAGTAGGGGGATTGATAGGCGCACCCGGTCAAGGTTTTTACTCCGCAAGTAAATTTGCATTAGAAGGTTATAGTGAAGCACTAAGCGTGGAACTAGACCCGTTCAATATCAAAATATCTTTAATAGAACCTGGTTATTTCAAGACCAACTTCAATAGTGCCATGTTGCAACCAAGCATCACTTATCCTGATTACGATACTGTACGTGATGTTATTCGCTCATCAATCCAAAACGCAATTGCACAAGGCGACGATCCGGAAAAAGTAGCACGAATGATTGCTTTTGTAGCACAAAGCCAGTCACCGCGACTACGGTACCGCGTTGGCTATGAAGCACAATGGTTGCCTCGTCTGAAAGCGATACTACCTGATCATCTGTTTCGACTTGGCGCACGCAAGCGGTTGAACCTGCCATAAACAAAGAGCTTTCAACATCTCCTGACGGATGGACAGGGGGAGATTACCTAAGTCTGGATGATTTTCTTTGGAAACTGGAAAATGTGCTGTATGTTTTGTAGTAAAAGCTAAAGTCTACAAACCAAAAGGAAAAGTCTTCTTCAATTACTACTGACTGGGAAGTCACACTCGGCTTGAGCGGCAAGATTTGTAACAGTCATGGGCCGTTCACGCGGGGACTGCGGGGTGGCGACACCCCAATGTTACCCGACCCTCTTGTGCTCCCCTCTACCTTGGATCACCAAAATCGCACAAGAGCCGATAATTGTCGCAGTTCTTGGGTCAAGAGTATAGCCTCACTTTATTCGCGATAATCTATCGCGAATAAACTTGGCGTTCTCTGGTCTTTTTTCAAAATTGGGATGCTCCCATAAATCAGGCTAGTGTCTACAAAAGCTTTGAAATTGTTCTAAATCATTTGTAAATGATTTTTGCATAATTTGTATACTGATTATTTATTGATGTAAAATGCACTTCTAAATTTTATTTAAAAGTTCATTTTACTGTTACCTACTAAAATGAAATTTTTATTCATGCTAATATTAGATAGTTAAAATTTCCCCTGCGGGATTGAACGGTAGCTTATTGAATTTGTGAGCAGTGGAGTTAAGCCACTGCTTTTTTCTTTAATAAGATTCTAAAGAGTAATATATTATTATTGATACATATTACTATCGATGGATGATTTTACTTTTTTCATCTTTATATCTTTATATAGTCTAAATAATCTCAGAATGGTAAAAGGGTTATTATTCAATCAAGCAATGATGCATACAATACATCATTGCTTTTTCTTTTCTTGTAAATCTTGATATAAAAATAAAAACATTTTTATTAATACCTAATACTATTGATAGATGGTTTTATCATTTTATATTCATAGGCTCTAGATAGATTTATTTCACATTTTGATGAGCTTACTTTTTATAGAGCAACGGTTACCTCATTCCGTTGCTTTTTATTAAAGGAATAGATTAGCTTGAGTTTGGTTTTTCATTTTAGTAGCTAAAATGAATTTTGCTTGATAGAATACATTGACATAACAGCTTTTTCTAGACTGTTGACTAGAATTTTAAGCAGTGGTGTTAATCCACTGCTCTTTTATTTTCGTTTTAGTCACTAAAATGAAATTAATTATTAATCATGGTAGTATTGGATTGCTTAAATCCCGTAAGGGATTTAGCTGATAGCTTTTAATCTTTTGAGCAGTGATGTTAAACCGCTGCTCTTTTATTTTTTTTACTACCAGATTATTGAATCTAGTTCTATCGACGGATGGCCTAACTTTTTTGCCTTCATATAGTCTTGATAGGCTATAAAAATCGCAATACAAATGGGGTATTGTTTAATCAAGCAACGATGTAAAATTAACATCGTTACTTTTATTATCTTGTAAGTTTACAAATACAAAAATTATTGTTAGATCAATTCTATTGATAGATGATAAAAATATTTTACATTGGTATCGTTTAAATAGCCTTATTACTGCAAAATAAGGTTTACTGCTTTATTTAGGCAACGATGTTAATGGTGTATCGTTGCTTTTTATTGCCTTGTAGGTTTGCATATACAAAAAATAAAAACATTTCTATTAATATCCATTACTATTGATAGATGGTTTTATTATTTTGTATTCATAGACTTTAAATAGATATAAAAAGCAGCAATCACGATATAAACTATATTGCTTATAGCAACGGAATGACGCACACCGTTGCTATTTACTAGAGAAATAGATTGGCTTAAGTTTGGCTTTTCATTTTAGTCACTAAAATGAAATTTATTCTTGATATAGCGATCCTAAATGAGTTGTGAAAAAAATGAGCCATACATAAATATTTTCGGAAAGTCAAAAACTTGATGATGAGTTACAAGTTCAAATAATCTTTTGATATG
>JAJPJF010000299.1 GCA_021324415.1 Nostocales cyanobacterium Centralia_MAG_434 | reverse complement strand
GATGGTTTTTATCGGGGGTCATACAACAAAGCTGCTGGAATTCTTTTCAAATCTACATTGTGGCAGTTTTTGACCCCTCTTTTTTCAACTCTTGTGAGAAATCCGGGAACAGAGATCAACCAACAAAGGCGCAATCATTTGATTTTTTGGATCTCCCCAATGCAAATTTAAAAAACATACAACTCATCAGAATTGACTGAATGCTGACACAACGCCAGCAAACCAACTGAAGCAATACATACTAGGAGAGACAACAATGAACACTAACAGACTATTTTTAGGATTGTTAACTGCAACCATAGTAGTAGCACCTCTGACAAACCTCAAACCCGTAAGTGCAGCTGATGATGCTGCCACGCTCGCGGGTCGTAATGCCAGCAGCACCATTGCCAATACCAAAATTATTGCTCTTGTTAGATGGACTCTAGACAAGAAAGGGGCAAGTTTTAAACAACTTACACCAGCTGAACAGAGAAATTTTGACACATTTCAAAATGCAATCGCAAATGAAGGTTTATCCCCTAAAGATGCAGCATCACGAATTGGAGGTGCGAACTACAAAAAGCTCCAAGGGACTAAAGATCAGTATGAAATTCGCTTAAGTAAGGGAACACGTGCTACTTTTCGTGTTGATGACAACAATCACGTAGTTAAAATTTTAGAAGTTGGTGGTCATACCTAAGCATTCAGGCCGGAATAAATTGAACAAACCTACGATAGATAACGCATTTAGTCTGGAGTCAAGGGGAACCTTAATATAAAACTAATGAGTTGGAACAAGGACTGAGCAACTGGGAGAGCCAAAAAATAAAATGAAAGCGCCTTTGTTTGTTGATCTCTCTCGGGAGCCGATGCCGAGAAAAAGGGCAGCCTTGTTACACAACTAATTAATTAGAACACTAACTAATCAATCAAAGAAGGCTGCCCTTTTTCAAGTGGCAAAATTCCAGAGCGCCGTAGGTTATTCGTGGTAATAAGGCGCTTTCATTTTATTACTGGCAAGTGCCTTAGCAAGAGAAGTTTTACCAGCACCTCCTTTACCAACAATTAACAACTTTGCTTCATAATTAGGATTTCGTTTACTTGATAGTTCAAAGTATTAATATATCGAGATTGCGTCTTTGGATCAGTTGTGCTAATTGGTTGAGTTCGTTTTTATTCAGTCTACCAATTTGTCGGCGTAAGTTTTTTTCAACATTACTGCATAAGTTATTTTAGATTGAACCTATATATTAGGGAGAAGTTTAAAGATTTGGTGATTAAAAGCATAAATAGTTGATTGGATAATCAATCAAGATGCATTGATTAATGTAAAAAAATAATTGACCATAGAAACTTTATGATAAAACGTCAACGTCCTATCGGATTAAATATTGTCATTACTTTGGAATTATTTCGAGCGAGCGTACTACTCGTTGAATTTCTTGGATTTATAGCTATCTTGTTTGGGCATAATGCTAATGCAATTGATTGGCTCCAAAAAATAGGATTTTTACAGTTAGAACAACTGCTCCAAAATAATCACAGAGCCTTAAACTTTATTCTGGTTTTTGTGTTATTAGTTATTTTTATAGAGTTAGTCATTATTAATGAACTATATAATCTCAAACGTTGGGCCTGGATGATAGAGTTAATTGTTACTGGCTATGGACTATTTTCTGAAATATCGGTATTAAGTTCTGGAAAATACAGCAACCAGATAGAAATTTTTTCAAACACTATTGCAATCATTATTGATGCTATTATTATTTACTGCCTGATGATACCAAGTACTAGGCAAGCATTTAGGAAAAGTGTAAAAGCAAATTAAGTTTCCCCTCCACAAATATAGAAGAAACTCGCGTAGCCAGGGACCAGGGAATCAAAAAGTACACAATAAAAAACAGCGCCTAAAAGCCCTTCTACACCTAGAAATGGAACTTCTCAACCTTTGAATGGGGTTGAGGGTCGCGTTTAAAACCCCATTGCTCCTAGGGTAGGGTGTACAAAAAAATGAATACTCCTTCCTGCCTAATTCGAGCGCGTCAACATGCGTAGTCAGGTTGGGAGGTGGCGTGAAGGAAGGTTTTTCCACGACTAGAAATTCCGCCCTTGGGTATACAGGATAAGCTCATCTATTTAGATACGATGTCAAGTTGACAGATTAAGTAAAATTAGGACCAAGCAAAAATGTAAAAAACACACTTGACGAAATAGCACGAATGCAAGAATTTCCTATTTCTCACTGGTGCATAAGTTGATTCTGGTTGCATTTAATTAAAGAAGGAAAGGTAGTAAGTAAGTCTGATGTACAAAATCGATTTTTGTCAATATATAAGTTCTAACATCCGCACCTATTCTCGGTACTACGGGAGCGAGAAATTGAAACTCAGCGAGGATTACAAGTTCACTAACACCAGAAAAATTTGATAAAGCGTCATAGGAATCTCAAAGAGGTTGAGCATTGCAACTCATTACACTCAAGTTAAAAGGTTGGGAGGTGGCGTGCAGATTTTTTCCACGACCTGTTCTAAATCATCAATTACGCGCAGCAGCATTGTGGAGGCTCTAATGGACAAATCTTGTATCATTCCAGTAGTTAAATCGCCGCAGGACTATCAAGCTTACCGTATCAGTCCAGATGCCACAAATCGGTTAGCGATCATTTTTGAGCCAGCAGTTGTCAATTTATCTATCACATATTGCCTTGAGATTTTTGATGTTGGTGGAAAAACGCCACCCAATCGACATCAATTCGCAGTCGAGACATTTTTTGTGCTCAAAGGTGAAGGTATTGCAATGTGTGATGGCAAAGAAGTTGCGATTCGTTCCGGAGATACCTTGCTCGTACCCCCGAGGGGAGTTCATGAGATCCGCAACATTGGGTCAGAGCGATTGTACACGATTACTGTGATGGTGCCGAATGAGAATTTTGCCGAACTAATTCGTAGTGGCGTTCCGGTCGAACTCGATGCTGAAGATATAGCCGTGCTGCGGCATACTCTAGTCCCGGATTCGGTTTGACGTTTTTACCACTCTAGGAGACGCACTCGCTCCCAACGCACTTGAGCAATTACCAGGGAAACCTCTGATTGTCAAATATGCACCTCAGTTAGAATTACTGAAAAAAACTAGTCTTAGGTACTTGCCAGTAATAAAATGAAAGCGCCTTATTACCACGAATAACCTAATGTCAGTAAATCGCAAACTTTTTTCCTAGACAGAGAGATCGCAAATATTTGGTAACTTGAGATACATTTTTGCTGAACTATCTTAACCCGTAGATTGGAATAAATTACT
>JAJPJF010000493.1 GCA_021324415.1 Nostocales cyanobacterium Centralia_MAG_434 | reverse complement strand
GATGGTTTTTATCGGGGGTCATACAACAAAGCTGCTGGAATTCTTTTCAAATCTACATTGTGGCAGTTTTTGACCCCTCTTTTTTCAACTCTTGTGAGAAATCCGGGGGAAGGAGCATTTAATACTAATGGTGCGAATGGTCAAACAAAGACAGTAATCGACTTGTTTTTTAATGTACTAAGAGCACTGTTTTTGTTGTATGTAGCTATTAGTTTAGTGAGAGTTGTGCAAGCATTTCGAAATGATGAAGATTGGCAAACACTATCAAGAACGCCATTAATTATTGTGATGGCGGTTACTGTGGGAGACATAATCACATCAATGATTGTAAAAACAGGATGATTAAGAGTTAGTTTTAAAAGGATGTTACTAACACAACCGTGAGCATGGTAGACAGAAATAGAAACTTTAGAAGTGTAAATAGAATATTGGGAGAAAGACCAAGACTAGGACCATTTCCTGCTGATCAGATTCTGCCCTGGGCAGTCATAGCAATAATGAGTGTTTTCATTATTTATTACATGCTCAAAGGAGGATGGCTAGCAACTTTCTTAAGTATGGCCTGGGGATGGGCGACATGGTGGATTGTATCATCAAAGAATGACTTTTTCGGTAAATTTGTTGGTGTACCACGTATTAGTAGAGGTTACAAACCTTTTGTTCCATTACTTAAAATAGAGAATTCATCAGTTAAGAAGTCTCCAAAAAAATCTAAGATTCATAGGGTAAAAATGAATCGACTGCCTGAGTAATTGAATATGGATATAAAAATATGGCAGCCAACAAGAAGCAAGGCGAAAAAATTAATAAAAGAAAAATCGAAAGTGAACAGATCAATGTAGTTAGAGGTCTGACCCCATTTGAAGATATTATTCATTTGGCTGGGATATGTGATCTGAGCTTGGGAGGAAGAAAGGGAGTAGGAGCATTAATTTTAAAAAAAGATGAAAATATTCAGGTCAAATTTGGGTTTGATTGTCTCGGAATTCACCCAAATTTGGCAAATGAACAAATATCTCCGATATTTGATGGAATAGAGGCAGGACTAAAAGAAATTCCGGAGCAAGAGTCATTAACTATACATTTTGGTTCATTTACTAATGACTCTGAGCGGCAGCAAGAACTGAAAAGAATAGAGGAAAACTGCAATATAGAACAATTAAAGTTATTGATACGTAGTGAAAGATTAAGAATAAAAACGTTGACAAAAGCAGGGATAAGGAAAAATAAATTTTTGAGAATATGGTGTACTTATACAGTTTTATCTGATGATTCAAGAAGCGATGATTTTATAGAATCAATTATTAAAAGATTAGAAAAAATTTGGTATAACTTTACAGGAGAAATTCATGGATTTAATAACGAGAGAATAGAAAATATACTGCAAAATTCATTTAGTAATGGGTTCTTTTATTGGGAAGCATTACTAAGTAACAAGATGAAACTAGGCGTAAGAGCTTTAAGTGCTGAAGAAATTTGGTTTCTAATTTGGCAGCAATTTAACGATAGCCAAGCGCCCAGAGATATACCAAATTCCTTAACAATGAATGAAAAGGGATTAGTGGAAAATCAAACAAGTGATTTTCATATAAGACATCACATGTTGGAAAATGAAGAATCTGTACCATTTCTAGATCGGCAGTGGGTGAAAATCCAGGATAAATATATTGGGGCGATGAACTTTAGCCAAAAGCCTGGAGGATGGTTGAATGAATATTATCAACTCAGATATCTTTGGGAATTAATATCAAAAGATAGGATTTTTGATACAGAAATTATCTGTCAAGTTACCAAAGCTAATCAAGGACTGACAAAAACTAATTTACAACGTATTACTAAACAATCAATCACATCAACAGCATTATCGACTAGCAAAGGGAATATAGATGTGAAAGCAGGGCTAAACATAGAAGACTCTGTAGAAGCCCAAAAAACAATCTATAAAGGGAGTGTTGTTGTTTATACGGGGATAGTATTTTTAATCCATAGAAAATCAACACATGAGCTAAATGAAGCCTGTAGATATTTAGCGTCCTGTTTCCTCAGGCCGGCGGTTGTGGACCGTGAAAAGGAGTATGCCTGGAAGATCTGGCTTCAATGTTGCCCTTATGTGTGGGAACCACTGCTCACCAAACCATTTAATCGTCGCTTACCTTATTTCAGTTCGGAAGCACCAGGGCTAATGCCGTTGATTCGTACAGCCACTGGCGATCGCACAGGATTTGAGTTGATTGCCGAAGAAGGGGGAGCGCCAGTGTACTTGGATTTGTACAGCAAGCACAAGAATGTAGCTGTATTTGGGGCAACTCGTTCGGGGAAATCGGTTTTGGTAGCAGGAATGTTGACTCCAGCACTGGCGGAAGGAATACCAGTGGTGGCGTTAGATTATCCGAAACCAGATGGAACATCGACATTTACGGATTACACAAATTTGTTGGGGGGGGATGGTGCATATTTCGACATCTCGAAGGAATCAAATAACTTGTTTGAACTACCAGATTTGCGAGGGATGGATGAAGAAATAATCAATGAAAGATTGAATGATTTTCAGGAATTTCTAAAATCAGTATTAATAACAATGGTGATAGGCACAAGTATGAGTGATGTGAGTCCGACAATGGTGACTAACATTGAGTCAATACTTGCACTAACACTAAAAACATTTTTTAACGATAACGAAATTAAGCTGCGCTATAAACTGGCATTAGCAGAGGGGGTAGGAACAAAAGCCTGGTCAGAGACACCGACACTAAAAGATTTTTACGAATATTGTTCACCAGCATTTATAAAATTAGACTCAATTGCTAGTAATAGCCAGGAAATTTTAGAGGCTTTAGAACAAGTTAGACTGAGATTAAAATATTGGTTAACGACAAGAGTGGGGCAATCAATTAGCCGTCCTTCCAGTTTTAGGGCAGATGCCAAATTATTGGTATTTGCACTCAGAAATTTATCGGTAGAATCGGATGCAGCTATCTTAGCTCTATCAGCTTATGCAGCAGCTTTACGTCGGGCACTGAGTTCAAAAGCTAGTATATTCTTCCTGGATGAAGCACCAATTCTATTCCAATTTGGGGCGATCGCAGATTTGATTGGAAGGTTATGTGCAAATGGAGCTAAATCAGGGATAAGGGTGATTCTATCTGCTCAAGAACCAGAAACTATCTTTCAAAGTAAAGCGGCTTCCAAGATATTTGCGAATATTACGACACGACTGGTAGGGAGAATTCAGTCATCGGCAGTAGATCCTTTCGTAGAAAGGTTTAAATATCCTTATGAAATTATTCAGTTAAATAGTACAGAAGCATTTTATCCCAAAAAAGAAGGGATTTATTCACAATGGTTGTTGGATGACAATGGCAAACTAACTTTCTGTCGTTATTATCCAGGATACTGTTTACTAGCTGCTGTTGCGAATAATCCAGATGAACAAGAATTACGTACTCTTTTCCTGAAAAAGTATCAAAACAATCCTTTATTAGGGATGGTTAGATTTTCGGAAGATTACATCAGAATGATTCAGGAAGAAGAATTGTCTGAGGAAGCTAAACAACTTTTAAATATATCTCATGAAAAAGTTAGGAGAATTTCGGCATGAAACCTCTGAAAAAAATTAGCATAATTGTAATTTTATCTAGTGCTATTAGTAGTTTAATAATTGCTACTCCTAGTTATGGATTTTCGCTAATAGATACTTTTTTTAACTCAATTAAGAATGAAATACAAGGGGAATGGACTGAGATACAAACATTGACCCTGAATGAAATCAGTAAATTATGGGCAGCAGGACAAGAAGATGCTAGAAACGCGATTAATAGTGCAGTTGGTGTAATGGGAGAGCCTGATCCAATTACAAGTAGCGAGCAATTGAAGAATGTGATCGCAAGTAAAAGCTCATGGTCTGTAGCACAAGCGCAATCTCAACAATTGCAACGCTCTCTGATAAAAGCATCAGTATCTGCTCAAATGAATCAGCAGGGGCAACAGTACACGGCTAACAAAATTAATGAAACAACTAGTACTGCTCAAGATGCAACGGATTTGGCACAGCAAGCTCAAGGGATGACTGCCTCCCAAGATATTTTAAAAGTCATGGCAGCACAAAATAGCCAAATAGTTTCTATGTTGGCACAACAGCGTACGGATTCATTAGAATCGCGACAAGATATAGCAGGATCTAATTTAATGCTGACGCAAATCGCTGAACAGTTAGCTTTAACACATCAGCAGGAAGAAATTAACGAGAAAGCATTGGTTGCTTACCTGCATGAAAATATACCACCGCTAGATCCTTCATACATTCCCTAAGGAAGATCCAAAAAATAAAATTTCCCGCCGAGGAATAAACCTAGAAAAATGGGGCAGGCTTTATACAACAACTAGCTAGTCAGAACACTAACGGATCAACCCAGAAGCCTGCCCCATTTTTTACGGAAGATGCGACGCCTTGGTGATTGATCTATCGGCGCAACAAGTTATTCGTGGTAATAAGGCGGGAAATTTTATTACTGGTAGGTGCCATAACTTCTATAAAGTAAAAAGGAGTAATATTATTATGTATTATTTATTGGCTGATAAAAGTTTTGCAGGTGGAGATTTAGTTCAAAAATCTGCTGACAATGCAATAGCGATTGCTCAGGGATTTAATAATTTGTGGGATAAATCTCTGAGTGGTCCTTTGTATAATTCTTTGTGTAATGTAGGAACTTTGTTTGCTATAGCTACTTTAACTTTTTTTATCATTGACTGGACTAGGAAGATGATGAGTGGAGATGAGCAACGTGCTATTGTTGATTTGATTTGGCCTTTAATTGTTATAGTTCTTTTATCAAATCATGGAGAATTATTAGCAAGTTCAACATTCCAAATTAGAAATTATATAAATAATACTAACAATGCACTTTTAACACAAACAGCGCAAGGACTTGACCTAAGAGCAGCTTATCAAAAAGCCGTAGGTGTAGAAGCGGCAAGAAATGCTATTGCCTCCAAAATCAAAGATTGTCAAAATTCTTCGCTACAAGCACAAGAAGCAATCAAGTGCTTGCAACAGGCTAAAGCAGATTTAACTCAACAATATCCTGAATATTTTAATCAGAACAATGGTCCATTTCAATGGTTACTCGATAGAGTTGATACAGTCATACAAGCTCCGATAGATGCGATCCAGAAAGGTGAAAACCCTTTACAGATAATCTTTTCACCGTTTAGTGCAATGATCGGCTCGAATATTACATCAACGATTACGATTGTGCTTCTGGGATTGAATGGGGGCTATCAATGGGCAATAGAACTGACAATGTTGGTTACAGCCTATTTAGGCCCACTGGCTGTAGGCGGTTCTTTATTGCCTTACGGGGCGAAATCAATATACACCTGGCTAATTGGTTATTTTAGCGTGGGGATGAGTAAGCTTTGTTTCAATATCCTTGTTGGTTTTGCTGGGCAATTAATTACTGATTCCCAGTCAGATCAACCGATGTTTTTTTTGTTCACTATTGGGATTTTTGCTCCGTTTCTGGCTACAGGTTTAGCAGCGGGTGGGGGGCTGGCAGTGCTTCAGCAGATCAATAAAGCAGCTGAAACCTATAGTGCGCTCGCCATTGATGCTGGCAAGGCAGTGGTAACAAATGGCGCTAGCTTGGCGATGAAATTCAGTAAGTAATTAAGGAAAGGAGAAGTGAGCAATTGGTAAGTCTCAAAAATAATCCTAAAAGAGAACGTTTGCAGCTTTTGCAATATAACAAGTCTGTGCCAACACAAATTGCAATAATTGCAGTGGCAGCCCTGATTTTTGCATTACTATCTTTTGTGTTGCAATTTCTCAATTACGGTGCTGTCAGCAGATTAAGCAAGAAGCCGCCAGTATTGGTGCAGTTGTCGTCGGGAAGTACAATTGTTGCTAAAGCGGTAGAGCCAAATGAACGGACAAGTGAGGTGTTGAAGAAATTTGTCTCAGACACATTCATTGAAATGTTCAGCTGGGATGGAAAAATATATAGCTACAACGATAAAGGCGAGTTGATAACTCAGCAGGATACGGGAGTCGATATAGGTGGTATTGGCCAAATATCAAGTAGGAAGGTAACAAGCAAAGCTTATTATGCGGCATTTGCCATTACTGAAAATCAAAATTTTCGGGAAGCATTTTTGCAGAAATTAGCACAATTGACTCCACCGGGAATATTTACTGGACAAATGCAATCATCTCTTATCCTCCAACACATATCAGAACCCCGCAAAATTAAGGATGGTAAATGGGAAGTGGATATGGTAGCAACGCTTCTTATGGTTAATTCTAATCATACGAGCCAAGGTTTTGCTTTTAATAAAACCGTAACAATAGAAGCAGTGAGTACTCCGCAAGAAATACCTTCTGACGTTAGTGAACTTTCTCGAAAAATATATACAGTTCGCAAGGCAGGAGTAGAAATCACACAAATAACTGATTTTAAGCCATAGAAAGATATGTCAATTCAACTTGATGAAAATGAAATACATATAGAGAATATTGACGATGTTGATAGTGTTGATCCAATAGACAGTATTTTAAAAATAGAGGACGATAAACCAAATAGGAGTCAACAAGTAGAGCAAGAAGAAGAATTTCCAGAAGTTACAAAGCATACTGTCGTAACTTCACCGTGGTCAAGATTACTCGTAATAGCTGTTCCTAGTGCTATTTTGTTTTTATTGATTTTCTTTTTTCTGAATGGAATTTTTAATCAGGCTAGTCATCCAGAAAGAAAAGTTGCTGAATCTCCTAAAACATCATCAACAGGGTTAGAAGAAAAAGACCATAAGGATAGTGATGTTTACGCGAAGCTAGCCCTTGATAAACAGTCTGATGCATTAAGCAAAATTAATAAAAATACAGTTGCAGAAACTAAACCCTCTGTTCCTACTACTAGTCCCTCGCCAACGGCAACGGCAACGCCAACGCCACCAGTCAGACAAAGACATTTAGTAGCACTGCAAGAGGCACAGCCTCCAAAACGCTTGCCAGAAATCAGAACAATTTCAGTTCCTCCAGAACCCCCGCGTAGTTTTACGCCCAACAGATTTCCTGTCCCCGTCAAATCTGCTTCCACGCAACCATCTGTTGATCCAAACACTGAGCTTGAACAACTTCGTCGTCTGGGGTCTTATGGGAAAGTTGCTTATGCTGATACTTCTGACACTGTTCCAACACCAGTAGCAACATCAACCCCAACCCAATTGCAGCAAGTTAGTACCAATATTGAACAGAGCTTACCTAATAGTACACTTTCTGAAATTGAAAAAATTCGGCCCAGGTGGTCTAACTCTCGTCAGATAACCCTTGTCAGTAATACTGAGCAACCAAGTGTTTCTCCCCAAGAAGAACAGATTCTCCAAGAGCGACGGACTCATTATGTAGTTGAGGGAGCATTCGCTAATGGAGTTTTGCTGACCCCATTAGCTAAGCAGCAAACAGAAAGTACTCGTCTTCAAGCCAAAAACGATACTAGTACCAAATATATTGGTGAGCTAACTCAAGATTTGCGCGATAACGAGGGTCAGGTTGCTCTTCCGGCTGGAACTCGACTAGTAGTTGAAGTGGTAGAAGTGAATAGTGCTGGTTCTTTATCTGCACAAGTCGTCAGCATTGTTAAAGATAATACTGAGTACCCAGTTGGTCCTGGTGCGATCGCGATGCTAGGAGAAGCTGGGAAACCTTTGATAGCTAAACAATTCAATGACCAAAGTGGAAAAATAGCCAGAAATGACTTGAAAATAGCTATAACATCTGGTGCTGGGAAAGTAGGGGAAATCCTGAATCAGTCTAATTCCAGTAGCAGTGTAGTCAGCTCTGTAGGTGGGACCTTTTCAAGCAATGTGATCTCCAATACCCAACGCAATATTCTTGGTGCTTTTTTGCAAGGTGCAGGAACTAAGCTGTCAGACAGTATTGGAAGAAGGGCAGAAACGACTAATCAGCAAATTTTGGCTCGTCCTAAAGTCTGGTATGTGCGGCAAGGTACTAAGGTCAGGTTTGTTGTAAATCGCACTCTGGAGTGGCAGCCATGAACAAGTTCTGTTGGCTAAGGCACTTACCAGTAATAAAATGTTCCACCTTATTATCACGAATAACCTACTGTGCTGACAAATCAACCACGTTCGGCTTTGCCGTGCCGAAGGCTCAGGTGGAACATTTTATTTTTTGGATCTCCCTAATCCTGGTGGGTGTGATGAGTGTCGCAGTCGTTTCAAAAGCATCCGCTTCTCCTTCAGTCCGTACTATCAAGAAATCTCAAGTTAGTGGAGCATCGGCAACGCCGCAGATGATCAATGTTTGGAACGGTAGCGGTGTTTCGATTTCGTTCTATGAGGTTGGGGAATTAGTGAAAAGGGTGTGGCTTGATGATCCATCCCAGGTAGTAATCGATACAGATGGCTGTCTGGAGGGAATTAATCAGAATTGTCAACAAAATTCTGGTGCTGGTCTAATCCATCTACGCCGGATCAAAAGGGTAAATATTCCGGGGCTACCGCAAACTGAAATTGCGTTGTTAACAATCATTACTCAAACAAAAGAAGGAACACGTAAAGCTTATTATTTCCAGATTGAACCGTCTAATGCTTCTCCAGAATATAACGAAATATCGATTATTGATGATCAGCTACCAACTCGACCTAGGTTATCGCCTTTAGTTGAAAATTTAAAGACGGCAAACAAAATTAGATCTGGTATGAGTGTGGCGATCGCTAGAGGTCTGTTAAAGCAATCGGATGAACTGTACAGCCGGCTTGATCAACTGATTAGTTATCTCCAGGGAGGGGATGAGCTAAATACAGCTGCTAATAAAGCAACGGTTTCTTCAAAATTGGTTAACAAGTTAATTGAACTTGGTCAAAACACCCAGTAGTAGATGAGAGGTGAGGCAAAATGAAATCACGAGAAATAGATGGTATGGCTCGTTATTTGATATTACTAGGGTTACTGGTAGGATTGTTTGCTCATGGTTGGAGACATGGCATTTTTAATTCCTATTTAGGGGTGCTTCTACCCAAAGCTCTAGCAGAAGTTCCGGTTGTTAATTCTGGTTCAGGATTTATCCCTGATTGGTCCAGGATAAAATTTAGAGACATGATTATGTCTAGTGATGGTACTGTAACTTATCCAACCACTCAAGGCAATGAAACTAGAACGTGGAAAGCTGGGCAAAATATAGGTGAATTTATGAAGCTTGGAGATTTTGAGGAGGCAGGTTTCAATATCGAAAAGCTGAATCTTTCAAGTATTGCACAATCTTTGGGTTTGGGTAAAGATTTAGGTACTTTAAAGCTGTCTGATTTTGGTGTTATCAAGACTCAAACTGTAGAGAATCTAGTCAAGGCTATTCCAAATTTAAGTAATCTTCAAATTACCAGCGTCAAACCTATTTCTGATTTATTTAATCGTTTAGGTATTAGCACTGGTGGAACAATTGGAAATGCAGTTCAGC
Organism: Nostocales cyanobacterium Centralia_MAG_434; assembly: GCA_021324415.1. Lineage (GTDB taxonomy): Bacteria > Cyanobacteriota > Cyanobacteriia > Cyanobacteriales > Nostocaceae > JAJPJF01. Next base: position 13,320 of record JAJPJF010000493.1, on the reverse strand, counting down.
AATATCAACAACAACTTAGTAGTATTCCAATTGGTAAAGTTCTAAATTTATCCGAATACCAACTTGCGTCTATTCCAGGCATTGAAAATGCCTCAATTGATAAATTTGCTAACTGGCAAGATACCATAATTAATGAAATTCCTGGATTAACTGACTTGCCTTGGAGCCAGTTCCCTAGCTTACCACAGCCTGATCTTTCGTTTATTGGGCAGGTAGATTTGCCCTTAGGAGAGAAAGAAGCTAATCGTGTTCGTACTATATCAGGAAGCTATCAGCAAGGGTTTAATGTTCCTTGTCATCAAAATAAGTGCTCCCATATGGAGATGAGTGGTTATGGAGCAATAACCGGAGTGCAGTGGATATCTGGCAAAGACCAACAAGTCAAAGGTGGATTTGGCCTTCTCCAAGCAGTCAACGGAGGTAGAGAGCCAACAGGCAGACATCCCTTTGGTTCGAGCTTTAAGCAAGTAGTTTGGGAGATTGATGAAAGTACAGGCACAGTAAAAACAGCAATGTTTTTCCGATTCTGTAAAACTATTCCTTTTAGTGGTCGAACTTGTACTCCCTATTTTATTGGTCCGATACCATTTATTGATTACCACGAGAAAGACCCAATTATTTTGGGTAGTCCTGCTACATTACCTGGTTAGGACTGAATGCAATAGTTGATTTTTGATCTAGCTAAGAATTGGTGTGCTTTCACTTAAATGATAATGAATCATGATCCAAAAATCGCATTAAAAAATGAGTATCTATTGTCTTTAGAACAACCTACTACAAAGCCTAGTATTGGCATTGAAAAATACACTCATTTATTGTTAAGTCCTCGCGGACTAACAGTTTTGGCTTTACTGATTGTTTATGTCTTAATGAGAGTATTTTGGGGAGATGAAAATAGTAAAAAGAAAAAAATTGCAACAAGTTACTGGGGAGGAAGAAAGGAGACTGCTACGGCTAAGAAGCAAGCACTTTTACAAATAGCGAATCCTAAGTGTGATAGTGCCGCTTTGTACATTGGTAGGCATGAGTTTGATGACGAGTCTAAGAGGAAGAAAAAAGTACCTACGTTGTATATCCCTGATGTACAACGAGGCACTGCAGCAATTGGTGCTCCTGGCAGCGGGAAAACTTTCAGTGCTATTAACCCAATGGTTTATGCAGCCATTGATCAAGGGTTTCCTCTGATTATTTACGATTTCAAATACCCCTCGCAGGCGAAAATTGCTGCTTATGCCAAGAGCCAGAAATATGATGTCCATATTTTTGCTCCTGGATTTCCAGAATCAGAAGTTTGCAATCCTCTAAATTTCTTGAGGGATTCGGGAGATGCCGAAACTGCTCGGCAGATTGCAACTGTGATCAATAAAAACTTCCGAATGCTCGGCAACTCGAATGAAGATGGTTTTTTTGGACCGTCCGGAGACCAGCTAACCCAAGCAATCTTAATGCTGGCCAAAGAGTTTGACAACTATGCAGATGTCATGACCTGTGCTGCTTTGCTTTCTAGCGAGCAGATGATTGAGCGATTAATGGCTGCAGACCTCAACCCTTGGGTAAAGATTGCCTTTGGTCAATTATTTAGTTCGGCTGCAAGCGAAAAAACTGTAGCCGGGATTGTGGCCACAGCTTCGATCATGTTCAGTCGCTTCATGGCGAAAAACACCTTGGGCTGCTTCCTCGGTAAAACGACTTTGCCTTTGGAAATTAAGCGCAAGCAGATGATCATCTTTGGTTTGGATAGGGAGCGACGAGAGGCGATCGCGCCACTGATGACGAGCACTCTACACATGACAGTAGCCAGAAATATAGCTACAAGACGTACAGAACCACTGATAGTTGTACTGGATGAAATACCTAGTATTTATCTACCAGATTTATTTAAGTGGTTAAACGAATCACGGAGTGAAGGATTCTGCGGTATTTTGGGCTGGCAGAACATGGGGCAGTTGGAGAAAAATTATGGAAAGGAGGTAGCCAAAACGATTCTTGGTGCCTGTAGTACCAAGTTCGTGTTTAATCCAGGAGAGGAGGAATCGGCACAATTATTTTCTAGGTTCTTAGGAGACGAGGAAATTCGATACAAACACAAAAGCAAATCAACAGGTGGAGGGAAAACCAATAACACAACGAGCGATCAGGAAAAAATTAAAAAGTTGTTTGAGTCTGCCCAGTTTTTAAAACTCCCGACGGGTAAATGTGTATTTATTAATCCTGCTTATTCCAATAAAAAAGAAGGATCAGTTCCTTTTTTAAAGAAAATCCGAATTCCTCAAGAATTAAAGGATATTGATAAGTATAACGAGCAATATTGGCCTAAAGTAGTAAAAACTTTATCTCAGAAAAGCACACAAAGATATCCGACTCGTGAGGACTTAGAACTGAGAGTAGCAGAGATAAATCAACGATTTCCTATCCCTGGAAAAGGTGAAGCTGTTGATAAAAATAAAGCGATTACCAAAAGTGTTTTGAGTATCGATGAAGTGCAATCAATTCTTAATAGTGATGCTGATGTGATAATTTAAGGTAAAAAATAATGCAAATTACTATTCAAGAGTCTCCGTTTTCTGATTTTGATGAGATGAATGCTATAGCATTAAATAGAAAGCTATTTTTTGGGAACTTAGTAAATTTAACCTCAGTTAATCATGTTATTAATAGTTGCCGGGTCTTAGCTAACCGTAGACCAAAAGTAAAAAAAGTGGGAATCTATTCTCGAATTACTCTAAAAAAGCTTGAAACTAATTTGTCTACTAATTTGTCTGAGGATACATGTCAAAAAATTTTACGCCAATATATTCAAAGTATTGGTTGGCATGATTTGCAATATGTTGTATTTCTCGATACTAGCCTTGAAAAACTAGAATTTCACATTGTATTTAATCGGATTACTCCAAAAGGTTATCTAATTGATTTAAACTGTATTGGTGCTAAATGGCCGCAGTATGAGAGACTGTTAAAAGCAATTAGCGATATTACTGATATAATTCCAAATTTATCTAGTAAAGAATTTAGAGGAAAATTATTAGAAAAAAGCTTGGACTATAAAAATAAGAATAGTTCACTGAAGGGAAAGAGTTTACGCTCTATTTTTGAATTAATGCTAAATTCTGGTGTTTCTTTATAGGGAGATCCAAAAAATAAAATGTCCAGCCTTTGTTGGTTGATCTGTCGGTAAAGTAGGTTATTCGTGGTAATAAGGCTGGACATTTTATTACTGATAAGTGCCATAGAAGTAAAGAGTTTTTCTTTAAAATACCAATTTAAGAGAATCAATATGTTTGACGAAAGGCATTTACAACTGGCTTCAAGCTATGCAAAAGCCAGTGATTATTTTGTAAGGCAGGTGATCGAGCCATTACTATCATTTCTCAAAGAGAAAATCAAAGAGGAATGGAATAATGAAGCACATATAGAAATTGGAAAAGAAAGTTATGTTCTTAAGTCAGATGGAGATGGTGGTTATTATTGGACAAAAGTTGATCCTCTAAGCAATGAACTTGTGCCTATAGACGATGAGGAGCAAGAGGAAGTTGAAGATTTGTTGCAGGCCAAATTTGATCAGCTTGCGCAGGAATTTAGTCAACAAGAAACAAACACACCTAAGACTGTAGAAGAGACGTCATTTGAGACTACTCCTTCCAAAGAAGCAACTCCACCTACCTCAGTATCAGAACCAGACGTAGAAGTAATAGAAGTCGAAGTAATAGAATCTTCAGTTTCAATTCCTGCCCCATCTCACATTGATCAGAAACATTGGGAGGAATTAGTTGAAAAAAGTGCTATTGATCCAGAAATTGCAAAACTCAATTTCAAATCTCTGCATTACGATTCCACAGAGCAAAGCCATGAAGCATGGGGATATTTAATATATAGCGACCAGATAGAGCGCAAAAACACTGGAGTTCTAACAGATAAAACTTTACGAGCTTACGCTTTTCTTGATGAGACTGATGGTTGGTGGTGTAAGGGAGGTGTTGATGCGCGTTCATTCGCCAACTTACAACCACCAGAAAAAGCTGAACAAAAGCTGTGGGGGAGCTACAAGCCGGATAACCCTAGACCAGATGCTCAAAAACCTGGAAAATTCATCAAGTATGAACACCCTTATAAGGAAGAACTAAGCATCTTCTTGCTGGATGTGCCTGATAAGATTGCTCAGCAGGTGTATGCCAAGGCGGGAGTTGATCCTAGCGAGAGCGATCGCGCTAGTGGTTTTTGGTATTCGGTGTGGAAATACAACATTCCGGTAACAATCACTGAGGGTGCGAAGAAGGCTGCAAGTATCTTAAGCCAGGGGGAAGCTGCTATTGGGTTGCCTGGAATTAACGCTGCATATCGTTCTAAAGATGAGCATTCCCAGAGGATTCCACCGGAACTACGACCAGAAATAGCAGTATTTGCTACTCCAGGCAGAGAAATAAAAATTTGTTTCGATCACGATACCAAGAGCAAAACGGTACGCAGTGTTAATCATGCTATTTCGACGACGGGTCGATTGCTGACAGGATCTGGGGTAGAGGTAAAAGTTATTGATTTGCCAGGTCCCGAGAAAGGTGTTGATGATTTTATTGTATCCAGGGGAGCATCTGCTTATCAAAAGCTGTCGGAGGAGGCCAAGCCACTTGAAATATGGCAGCAAAATAACCCGCCTCTAGATTTACGATTCGTTGTTTTTTTGAAAAATGGGCATGAGCTAAGGCTTTTTGACAAAACGAGTGAATCACAAAGCAGTGTGGATGTAGAAGACGTAAAGCAGGAAAATCATTCGCCTTCTCAAGCTACCCCCGGTGTAGAAGAAGAACCTCCGGGCGTATTCAAGTCTCGCTCGAAACCTCAAACATTTATAGATGATCCATGGGAAACTCCCCAAGAAGCAGCAGCGGGTAACTATGATGGTTGGATAAAAAAGGAAGAAGCGACGATATATCATCGTACACTGCCCAGAATATTGCTTGAAAAAGAAGAAAACCAGAATATGGCTTTAGCAGCACAAGAATTACTGAAAAAGTACGGTGTGCCGCAAAAGGATGGGTCTGTAATTTATCGCTCTGACGCTTTTACCATCAAAAATGAAGAGGGAATTACTAGCATATATCGTCGTCAAGATGAAAACCTCTCGTCACCGCTAATGCGGTTTCATATATCTCCCAATAAGGTCAATGTTGTTCTCAATCCAAGCAATCAATTTTTGCCAATTGAACGCCAAGAGTTCTTAATGGTATTCGACAGCTTGAAGGAGAATAAACTGCCTTCAATTGATGAAGATCCGAGAAAAATTGCTAATAGTCTTAGTTCTTTGTCTCCGGCGGGAACTCATAAGGTTTTAGAAAGTTTTAGGACTACTGAAGTATTGAAAATATTGATGAATACCCTAGAAAATTATAAAACTCATGACTTAGAACTAGGAAATTATCGAATTAATTACTCTAGCCAAGGTGAAGGCACAAGTCATTTAAAACTAATTAAGACTGAATATAATGGAACTCAAAGAGATGCTGTCAATTATAAGTTAACTCAAAATTCAGAAGGAGGTTTTGATTATGAAGTTGAATCAATGGCTATTACACCGACTGAACTAGATAAGTTAAGAATTTTAGCAGATAAACTTCAAATCAATACAAAATTTAATTTTGATGTTGATTCTAATGCTACTCGTGATATTCCTGTGAGAGTTCATTCAGCATTAGAGAAAAATTGGACAAGGTTCATTGATTCTCGTTTAGAAAATAGTGAAAATTCTCTAAAAGAAGAAAATATACCTCAAACACTGCCAGCTAAACTTACCATAAATGAGCAGTGTGAAATTTATGATAAAATGATGGTTCAAGCCAAAGAGGATGTTGCTCGTAAAGGAAAAACAGAGATAGTACTCCCCTCGCGGATTCAGGTCATAAATGATCTAAAATCTGAACGGCGTGCTGTGATTGACAAAAGTTATATTCCAACCCAAATTAAAAAACAACGCTCTGAGCAATCTCAGTCAAAACAATCAGATAAGTCCAGAGAAATTGAATTTTAATTTTTTACTATGAATTCTCAATCTCTTATTCGAGAAACCATTGCCTCAGTCAATAGAGATAGTGGTGTGACTAACAACATGATGGCTTATAGGTTGTCTATTGTTATAGAAGCAAGTGGTATAAAGGCAAGTGGAGCTTCTATTAAACCTATTGATGAGCAGCAACGTCAAAACTCACAGTCAGATTTAAGAAGAATCTTGACTACGAACACTCAGGGTATTGAGCAATACCGACAAGACCTTAAGCAGAAATATCTCTCAGAGTATTTAACTAATTTTGGAGCGACTTTCGATGCAACTCAGCAATCACAGGAAATGAAACCAGTTGAGGTTTCGTCGAGAGTGGATGAATTAATTGCATCAAGAAAGGATGCATTTATTCAGAAAATAATTGAATCTAGTAAGGAAGTAAAGCCAACGTCTATATCATCTGTGAATAAGAGCGATGTTAATAGACAGCCGGAAGCAGTTCAACCGGACAAGAGCCGCTTATCCCAACCTGATGAAGTGACTAAAAAAACACTTATTCCTGCTGTTCTTGAAACTATTATTGCTAAAGGAGAAAATACTCCAAATGGTCGGAGCTATGAAGGCGTTTTTTACAAGCTTCAGTTATTAATTGAAAAAGGAAAACAACTTGTTAATATTGAAAGAAAAAATGAGCAAAATGGAGAAAGAGAAGCTTTCTTAGCTTACAAAGATAGTACTAATAACGAATTTACAATTACCAAAAATAACCTTTCATCTGAAGAAGTGCAAACGTTGATTACCTTTAATAAACAACGGATTGCCAAAGAGAATGCAAGAGAGAAATCTCAGCCACCTGTTAGAGAAAATGATAAAAAAGGTAGTGCAGAACTTGGGGATTAGATGATAAGCACTTGCCTGGAAATAAAATACCAGCCTTCTTGCAACGGATATCTGTATGTGCCGACGAATTAATCAACACTCGTGTGGTATTTTATTTTTAAGGATCTCCCATACCATATTTTCCTTTCTTGTAAGGAAAAACTACTGAAAACTCGGTTCCTTTACCAACTGTAGAGCTTACCCTGATTTCTAAATTATGGGATTTAGCTATCATCTTAGCAATATACAACCCTAATCCAGATCTTGATGGCTCATGCAGGTCGTTCTTCTTAGAGCGGTAGAACGGAAGAAAAATATCGGGTAAATCTTCTGGCTCAATCCCAATACCTGTATCTTCAATTGAAATTATAAGGTCGTCTTTTTGGTTTAGTAATCTTAAATATATACTACCAACTTTTGTATATTGCATTGCATTTTGAATTAAATTTGATAACATTCTGTGAAGTTGCGTTCGATTTCCTAGGGCGATAGTTCCATGAACATAATTCGTAGAGAATTCACATAGCAATTCTAAATTTCTTGTCCGGGAAAGTGGATAATATTCTTGATACAAGTTATTTAGTAAATTCAAAATGTCAACCTCATTGATTGAAGATTGATCAGTTTCTAGTACTTTATTTATGGATTGATGATTGCGGTAAGCTTCTATCAATTCAATTGAATTACTATTGGCTTCCGATAAGGATATCAAAATTGGTTTAATGTCATCTAAAGTATTGCCATGCAAGCCATTTAGTAATTGTTGGAGGATAACTGATTCTCCTTCTATTGCATTGAAAATATCATGCATTAGTGTTGATAAATTGATTGTCTTCGTTAATTCTTTTTCATTCTTCATAACTACTTTATAACTTACTACTTCAGAAGTATCCGTGCTATAACTAAAAAAAAGTTACTTTTAAGGTGTGTATATGGAACGTATTAAGATAGCGATAATCGAAGACCAACCCATTATGCGGTTAGGTATTAAAACCGCAATTCAGCAAGAAGATGATTTGGAAGTGTGTGGAGATGCTTCCTGTGGAAAGGATGGACTGGAATTGGTCAGATTAACAAATCCTGATGTTGTTTTATTAGATATAGGTTTGCCAGATATCAGTGGCTTAAAAGTCGCTGAGCAGATAAAACAGATAACTACTTCCAAGATTATCATTTTGACTGGCTCTTCGGGGCAGGACGTTGTTCAATCGGCTTTTCAACTGGGAGCTGATTCCTATCTGTTAAAGAAAGCCAACTTAGAATCGCTCAAAAGAGCAATTTATACTACCTACTCTGATCAAGGGTACATTGACGAAGAACTCATAAAAAGACTGATTGAACGGCATCGCCAAAAAGGAAATCTTCAGGGAAAGTTGCCTACAGATACCGAGCTCTTAATTTTAAAGTTAGTGGCCAAAGGGTTATCTAACAAAGCGATAGCAAATGAACTGTGCGTTACCTATAGTACGGTCAAATCTCATGTGGCCAATCTGTTTCTCAAATTCGGAGCAGATGATCGAGTTCACTTAATTATCCAGGCTCAGAGGCTGGGATACTTGGAGTTTCCCATAGAAGATTCAAACTTAGATGAGTATTCAAGTAGTCCAGTGGAGCCATCTGGAGTTTCCCATAGAAGATTGGTGGGTAAACTAGTTTTTTGAAGATTTTCGTAATTTAATCAGACAATGGCCTTGCAGACGATTTTCCTCCTGGCAAGCGAGCAAAGTCGATCTATTTTCAGTAATAAGTTGATAACCCAACTTTCCTTCTTCAGATTTTGCCCAATGCAAGATTTTTAGATCCGATGCACTAACTCCATCACTATCGCTAATATAATTAGCGGCTACATACCCTGTGATCAGAGATCCCAACAATGCCCCACCTGCTATCCCAATGCCTAGAATTCCCGAAATAAACCACAACCCTAGCTTTGGATTGCCCAGATTTCCTGTAGAAGGGGAACGTATCAGCTTTGGGATTTCTTTAGCCATCACATCTCGTACCGCAGCACTAACTACTTTAGTGTGCATAGACTGCGCTGTTTTGGCTGTATCTGCCAATTTTTGATCAATGACAACTGCCCAGGCTTCAATCATGGCTTCCATCCGGGCTTGGAGGTCAATCAGCGTCTCCTCATATCTACCGAGTGTCGCCATAATTTGGAACATGGGATCGTCCGGAGATATGCCTAGTTGCTGGGACATCTCTACAATTCGCTTTTGCTCGGCCTTAGAATAACCTTGCAGTATCTCTTCGGTTTTCATCACTAACAATTCCTAAGTACTCGCTGACTAGCTGGTTATTTTTAATATTAGAAAAGAAATTGTTAATCCAGTGATAGATGTATGTTCGATAAACCACGAAAAGTGATTGGTCTTTGTGGCACAAAGAGTAAGGTTTGGCTAAAGCCTCCATAGCTTGGTAATGGTCGCGATGCAAAGCAGGTAACTCAATTTCTGCTCCCCCAATCAGTGACATTTTTTGGTGCATTGATTTGTTATATTCTCTAAATCGTGTATCAAAATATTGATTCTTGACAATCATGTAGTTAGCATTGTCTGTAGCAAATTCTAATAAATATTTCAAATACTCTATACAATCTGGGCGATGTGAAATTGGTTGTAAGAAAGTTAATTTCCATTGCTGTAAAGCTAGCATTTGAAAAAAATCAGCATTATCTATATATTGACAAATTTCTTCTATGTATTGTCCTGGCATGTCTACAAGAATTGTGTCTAAAGATTTGTTGTTTAAGTCTTCTAATACTAAATCTGTACTGTCTGGATTTGAACTAAAAAAAATCAACTTTTCAATAGGTACTAGTGATTCATAGGCTTTCAGCTTATTGCGATTATCATGATTGTAAACTTTAATAACTTTATTGTGAGAAAGAAGAAGTTCGATCAGTAGCTTGATAACCGTAGATTTCCCAACCCGTGAGTCTCCTACGGCCATGATCATTCGTTTGGTATTGGACATTTTCTCATGTTAATTTTTAGATATCCCTAAGTCAAACCTAGCAAATCTTTAGCACTGAGAATCTGCTCTTGGAATTTCCTAAGCCAACTTGATACTCTTCCTTTGACCGCCCATGTCTCATTTTGTGTTATGGCTTTTCCAAAAGTCATATTGTTTATATCAAGATAATCATAAACATGCTTTACTAACGTTGGCATTGTTATATCAATATATTTAGCGCCTTGCTCTTGAACAGTTGTTATGATTGTTTCTCTCATATCTTGATACTTTAAGAAGTTTTCTCCAAAAAATAAATTTTTTACTATTACATAATCTACCCTACCTTCACAAAATTCACATAGATTAAGCAACTGATTAACTGAGTCTATGGATTGATTAATAACGACTACCATTGTAGGGCGTACATCATACTGATTAAGCGCTTTAAGAAGTTCTAATTCTTCAACAGCATCTTGTAGATATTTGATTGATTGTGATGGTAAATCTAGTAAAAATAAATTTTTACTTTCAACGATTTTTCTGTCTGGTTTATCAGGTGGGAATATGAAAGATCTTAAATTATCTGGAAAGCTATCTAATTGTTCTATAATACTGGGATCTAGAGACTGTATGTCGCATTCGCTCCCATAAAATCTTGTCAACTGAGGATTGGATTGATCGGCATCAAATGCTACAAATTTTTTCTTTTGGTCTAAGTAAATTTGTGCTAATCCTCTGGCGAACGTAGTTTTACCTACTCCGCCTTTCTCTCCTGTAATTATAACTACACGATTTATTTGTTCGTTATCTTTTGGTGTTGTCTCTTGGTGTTGTTCCGAGACTGCAATTTGCTCATAATCATTTTCATCTGTCATTTTTTTATCCTTAGATTGTGGAAACTTTCTTCTTTCTTTAGGCAATCTTCTAAACCTTTTTTTCTGACATCGGCTCCCTCGGCTTCTTGGTTGATTCGTTAGCGTTCAGAAATATGAGACCCTTGTTTCAGTTTTTAAATTGTTGGCCTAGTGATTTAATCGTGGTAATCAAGCATGAGAGTTTATTACTGGTAAATGGTAAATATGTTGCTTAATATGGCATATCTTGTTATCTTAGATGAATCGCTAAAAGTACAATCTTTTTTTGTACTTTTGGCTATTGATTTTAATGAGTAATTGTTGTAAAATAATAGCTTTCATTTTTTAGTTGAGTGGTCTTCTAAATCCCTCATTATTTGGAAATTGAGAGAGTCAAAGATGCAAAGCTTTTCAAAGTTTTTAATTTTTTCACTTTTGATTGTCGGCTGCTTAGTTTCTTGTGAAACCAAGACCCCTGAGCAGTTAGCTTTAGAAGCGCAGCAAAAAAAATATGAGGATCAAAAAAAGGCCCAGGAAGCTGAACTCAAAAAATGGGTTGACAATACTCCAGACCTTTACAGAGTGAATTGGAAAGTTTGTAATGATGGAGCTATAATTTTTTCAAGTGATATTAATAAAGGTTGTAATGAGACCAGAAATCCTCCCACAAAAGGTTTTAAAGAACCAGCAATTGTTTGGGGACCTGTTGTAGAAGCAAAGTTTTTCAGCAAGCCAGATCATTTAGCCACTGGATACATAAGAACTGCGCTTTTTGTAAAATCTCAGGGTTGCTTAATAAAAGGCAATCCTCAGAAAGTTGAGCAGTTTTATAAAGTTGCTGATTTCTGGTTAAAGCGAGGGGATAATCCGCAGCCAAGTACTGATGTCAAGATTGAGAAAATTTCTGCACAAGAAAAGCCAACAGTGCTCAAACAGGCTCTTGTGAATGCACAAACAGAAAATTATTCTCTTAAAACTTTTGGCACTTCGACAAATGGCTTGATTCCTACAACTTCTCAAGAACCTTGTATGACATACGATCAATGGAGAAATACTCCTTCTTAATGGTGTTCATGCCATGAATAAATTCTGGCTTAGGGAGATCCTTAAAAATAAAAACGAGCGCCTTTGTTAGTTAATTAGTCAGCACAGATAAATATTCGGTGTAATAAGGCGCTCGTTTTTATTTCATGGCAAGTGCCTTAGCAATTCTAGTGCTAGTGCTAGTGCCTGATGTCGAATAACTTTAATTGATAGTAAATCCCCCAAATCTCCGACGCGAGAGGGACCTAAAGTATATAGGAGATTTGAGGGAATTTTAAAAGTATCTAATAATGCGCCGTTTGGAGCCGTCATCAGCCCTCCTATTGGATGAGGACTTATGACACCTTGCTTTAGTAAATTAAGCACTAGTGGATCTTTTAGCGTTTGATAATTGTAATTGGGTCCAGTAGCGTTAATTATTCGGCGCACATGCAAAACAATCTCGCTTTTTGTCCCTCGTGGATGAATGATGACCTGAATGCTGCCACTACTATCTTCGTAATAGGCTCGAACTCGCCCTGCATGGACGAGGAGTTGACCTGATTGAAGCATAGCGGAGATTACGCCTTCCGCTTGTGATGGAATCCGACGCAAATGAGTTAGTAGGTAAGATCTTACATGTCTTGCAAATCTTTCCTTCTCTTTGAGAGTCAGCGACTGCCAAAGTTTTGTAAAAACAGGACGTAAAGAATCGAGAACAGGCCGCCAATCTAGACCTTGAGTTTCTGCACCATGCAAGTCTTCACGAACTTTGCGAACCAAATGACCCAGAGTTGGTACTGAAGGAATCTCAAAGGCAGGGGAAGGAGTGTTCGTTCGATGTCCAGGAGGGAGTATTCCATGGCGGGAAACCACATGAATAGTGCTACAATGCCCTTGATTTGCAAGAGAAACAATTAAATCTATACTCGTCAAACCAGAACCAATAAGTAAGATTGGTTCATTTGGTTCTAGCCCTTTGAGTGCTTGAGCAGACCACCCGGATCTGATATAGCGATCGCTCTTGTAAAAATCTGGGGTATCAACGTTGGGATTGGTGGGTGGAGGATTGCCCAAGGCGAGAACTACTTTTTGAGCTTGTAGGCTGTTTCCACTTTGTAAATGAAGAGTTGCTTCATTGGTAGTTTGCTGAATACCTAAAACTTGATCAGTTATGCGCTCTAATTGTACACCTGGTTTAGCATTTGTCTCTGCTTGATCCAAAGTAGATTGAAGGTAGGCACCATAGACCAGGCGAGGTAAAAAGCTATCAGCTGTTATGCTAGATGCGAGGACTTTTTTTGGAAGGTCATGTTGATTTTGTGCCCATCGTAGAAAATGCAGTTGATCATTTGGGAAAACGCTCATATCACTAACTGGAACATTCAGCAAATGATGAATATCTTGGGTACTGTAAGCGACGCCGAGACAAAAAGGATTCTGACGCTCAATCAAGAGAATAGTGAGAGGCTGAACTGCTTGGTGCAAGAGCTGAATAGCGACTAAAGCCCCACTGGCACCGCCCCCAATAATAGCAATCTTCACAGTTTTGCAAACTCCCGATCGCTATTATTGGGGGTCTGAGATTGAATCACCAAATTTGCACAAGTTGCTGCT
>JAJPJF010000171.1 GCA_021324415.1 Nostocales cyanobacterium Centralia_MAG_434 | reverse complement strand
TTTTTTCCCACTTAACCGACTTTTGCTGTGTGGAACTCTTAAAAGTAGCTGTTACTCTTAAGTAATTACTATATCAACGGCAAAAGTTTAGTAAGGATACTTAGAGCAGTAGTATCTATAATGCGCTATTATATATCGCTTTGAAAGTGGCGGGTGAAAAAACATCGATTAAATAATAATCTTTAAGTTAACAAATAACTGTTGGCATGAGATGCTCCTGGATTAAACCAACCCGCACTTTCACTAGGCTTACTGCTTTTCCATATCCTCACAAAGGCTCAGCTTCTATTATTTCTTTACAAGAAGCTAGGGAAGACTCTGGCTGATGGATTAAAAACGCATATTTTTCCACCACCTTGTTGCTTCATCAAGTGTTCTTGGATAACTTTCTAGTCAAACTGCCGGAGTTGCTTGGCATTACCAAACACTATCCGGGTAAATCACCATTATCAACTTAGAAATACAAACTCGCAAGCAGTTTGCTTTTGTTTTAAAGATGTAGTGAGATTGGTTATCTTGCACAGAATCTTATCTGAGTTCTTAAAGTTCCTTGTCCAGCTTCTTTTTAGACGCTAGGAGGTACTATCTAGTTAACAAAGATAAAAACATGCTGCTGAGTTTCTGCAAATTCTAACGTTTCAATGGCATGACTGAGGGATTGTATGGTTTGGAGGGTTAGAGGGGTGTGGTACGGAATGGCTTGACTTTATCACTGTGTTGCGACTCATTGTTGTAGGTTCCTAATTACTGTTCTATATCGATTTTTGAACTTTGCAAATAAATTTGACTATATACAAATATTCGTAACTTTGAGAACAAAACCAGAAAGTTAAAAATTCTTAAGCATAAATACTTAAGAGTATCTGCACTTGCAAAGTTCGGGAACCCGTACAACGGAAAATGTTGCCATAACACGCTAAGCTTAGGTAAATTAGCACTCAGGAGTTGAGAGTGCTAACTCTGGAGAAATTCGTATGGCAGCTGTATCTCTAAGCGTTTCAACAGTAAAACCATTAGGCGATCGCGTTTTTGTTAAAGTGAGCGCCTCTGAAGAAAAGACCGCAGGTGGTCTGTATTTGCCCGACACCGCCAAAGAAAAGCCCCAAGTAGGCGAAGTCGTTGCTGTTGGTGATGGCAAACTCAAGGACGACGGTGGTCGTCAGCCACTAGATGTGAAAGTAGGAGACAAAGTTCTCTACTCCAAGTACGCTGGTACTGACATCAAACTAGGGACTGACGAATACGTGCTGCTCTCTGAGAAAGACATTCTTGCAGTCGTCAGCTAATGGGTAATTAGGTAATAACAAGACTAAATTACCAATTACTCACGAAAATTTAAAGACAAAATTGACTGAACTCCTTGGACTAGATAAATATGGCAAAGCGCATTATCTACAACGAGAACGCCCGTCGTGCCTTGGAAAGAGGCATGGACATTCTAACTGAAGCTGTAGCTGTTACCCTTGGTCCTAAGGGTCGTAACGTAGTTTTAGAGAAGAAATTTGGTGCACCACAAATCATTAATGATGGTGTAACCATTGCTAAAGAAATAGAATTAGAAGATCACGTAGAAAACACTGGCGTTTCTTTGATCCGTCAAGCTGCTTCTAAGACCAATGATGCCGCTGGTGATGGTACCACTACCGCAACCGTTTTGGCTCATGCAGTTGTGAAAGAAGGCTTGCGCAACGTTGCAGCTGGTGCAAATGCGATTTTGCTGAAGCGCGGTATTGATAAAGCTACTAACTTCTTGGTCGAGAAAATCAAAGAGCATGCTCGCCCAGTAGAAGATTCAAAAGCTATTGCTCAAGTTGGTGCAATCTCAGCTGGTAACGACGATGAAGTCGGGCAAATGATTGCTCAAGCAATGGATAAGGTCGGTAAGGAAGGCGTGATTTCCTTGGAAGAAGGAAAGTCCATGACCACCGAACTAGAAATTACCGAAGGGATGCGCTTTGACAAAGGCTACATCTCTCCTTACTTTGCTACCGACACAGAGCGGATGGAAGCAGTGTTTGATGAGCCTTTCATCCTGCTAACTGATAAGAAAATTGCCCTAGTTCAAGACCTTGTTCCCATTCTGGAGCAAGTTGCTCGTGCTGGTCGCCCCTTGGTGATTATCGCCGAAGATATTGAAAAAGAAGCTTTGGCAACCCTAGTGGTTAATCGCCTGCGCGGTGTGCTGAATGTGGCTGCTGTCAAGGCTCCTGGTTTTGGCGATCGCCGCAAAGCAATGTTGGAAGACATTGCTATCCTCACTGGTGGTCAAGTCATCACTGAAGATGCTGGTCTGAAGTTGGAAAATACCAAGCTGGATGGTCTGGGTAAAGCTCGCCGCATCACAATCACCAAAGACAACACCACCATTGTTGCAGAAGGCAACGACTCTGCTGTTACGGCTCGTGTTGAGCAAATTCGTCGTCAAATGGAAGAAACCGAATCTTCCTACGACAAAGAAAAACTGCAAGAGCGTCTTGCTAAACTAGCTGGTGGTGTCGCTGTGGTGAAGGTAGGAGCTGCTACCGAAACCGAAATGAAGGACAAGAAATTGCGCCTAGAAGACGCAATCAACGCCACCAAGGCTGCTGTGGAAGAAGGTATTGTTCCTGGCGGTGGTACAACTCTAGCTCACTTGGCTCCTCAGCTCGAAGAATGGGCAAACGCCAACCTCAAAGGTGAAGAGTTGATCGGTGCTTTGATTGTTGCTCGCGCGTTACCTGCTCCTCTCAAGCGGATTGCTGAAAACGCTGGTCAGAATGGCGCGGTCATTGCTGAACGCGTTAAAGAGAAGGAATTCAACGTAGGCTTCAATGCTGCTACCAATGAATTTGTTGATTTGTTGGCTGCTGGTATTGTTGACCCTGCCAAGGTAACTCGTTCGGCTCTACAAAATGCTGCATCCATTGCTGGTATGGTGTTGACCACTGAGTGTATCGTGGTAGACAAGCCTGAACCTAAAGATAACGCTCCAGCTGGTGCTGGCGCTGGTATGGGTGGCGACTTCGATTACTAAGATTTGATAGTCCCCTAATTGTAAAAACAGCCTCTTCCTTTAGGAAGAGGCTGTTTTTTATGCAACCACTACTCTAGAACCCCAATTTCTTCAAGAAACTGGGGTTCTTCTTCGTCATCTACTTTATAACTGAACTGTATTGTATTCTGAACGAAGCGAAGAATTTCCCTCAAATCCTTTGCTTCATCCGTATAAATACAATAAAAATTAATAGTGAAGCAAAACTTAACAAAAGTACTTCCATCTAGCTGGCATGGCAAACTTAGCCTAGTGTATGCCAATCACCAAGGGACAACAACCCTCATTCATAATCAGAACCAAGCACCACTGAAAGTGCAACGCCCATTTTATCCTGAAGGGGAACAAGTGTGTCATAGCGTGATTTTACACACGGCAGGTGGTGTTGTGGGAGGAGATCGTCTCTCGTGTAACTTTCATCTCCAACCAAATACACAGGCATTAATCACTACGGCTGCTGCAAGTAAGATTTATCGTAGTAACGGGACTCAAGCAAGACAAAGCATTGAAATACACGTTGACGCTGATGCTTGTTTAGAGTGGTTACCCCAAGAAACTATAGTTTTCAACGGCGCAATCTATCGGCAAGACTTACGGGTAGAATTAGCAACGGGAGCCAGTTGGTTAGGCTGGGAAATCACCCGATTTGGTCGTAGTGCAAGAGGAGAAAAATTTTTGCAGGGAGAGTGGCGATCGCACACTGAAGTTTGGCAGCAAGGTGTTCCTTTGTGGATTGATCGGCAATGGTTACCTGCAAGCGAAGCGGTTTTTCACAGTCCTCATGGTTTGTATGGGAAACCAATTGTCGCTAGTCTAGCTTGGGTGGGACAACCTGTTTCACCAGAGATAGTAGAAAAAGCACTTTTGCTATGGTGTGGCAAAGGTGAAGCAGGTGTCACTCTTTTAGGAAAGGGATTATTGTGCCGATACCGTGGTTGTGCAACTTCGGAGGTGCGAAACTGGTTTACAAATGTTTGGCAGTTACTGCGTGTGTCCTTTTTAAACCGTAAGTACTGTCTACCAAGGGTTTGGCAGATGTAAACAACAGAAGAACCACACACAGATAGTAAGAGGGAGAAGATGCAACTAACGCCACAAGAAAAAGATAAATTACTGATTTTTACAGCTGCGTTGTTAGCCCAAAAAAGAAAGGAAAGAGGTTTAAAGCTGAATTATCCAGAATCAGTGGCATATATCTCCGCCGCTATTTTAGAAGGTGCGAGAGATGGCCAAACAGTTTCAGAATTAATGAGTTACGGTACTACCCTCTTAACACGGGATGAAGTGATGGAAGGTGTAGCAGAAATGGTGCATGAAGTGCAGGTGGAAGCAACTTTCCCGGATGGGACGAAGTTAGTCACAGTGCATAACCCGATTCGGTGATTCTTATGCAAAGGCACAAATTATGATTCCAGGAGAAATTATCACACCAGAAGGGGAAATAGAACTCAATGCTGGTCGTCCTACACTGAAGTTGCGTGTTTCAAACACAGGCGATCGCCCAATTCAGGTCGGTTCTCATTTCCACTTTTATGAAGTCAACAGCGCATTAAACTTTGACAGAGAGCAAACTCGAGGAATGCGCCTCGATATTCCCGCGGGAACAGCAGTCCGCTTTGAACCGGGTGATGACAAAGAAGTTACACTCGTCCCCCTAGTTGGTACTCGCCAAGTCTACGGCTTTAACGCCAAAATCAACGGACAACTCGATTCTTAATATTCTTCCTGATAAATTATGAGCTACAGAATGGATCGTCGCGCCTATGCGGAAACTTTTGGCCCAACAGTAGGCGATCGCGTCCGACTTGCTGACACAGAATTATTTATAGAAGTTGAACAAGACCTGACCGCTTACGGCGACGAAGTGAAATTTGGTGGTGGGAAAGTTATTCGTGATGGGATGGGACAATCCCCAATTGCCAACGCAGATGGTGCTGTTGATCTGGTTATTACCAACGCCTTGATTCTAGATTGGTGGGGTGTGGTCAAAGCGGATATTGGCATTAAAGATGGCAAGATATTTAAAATTGGTAAAGCTGGAAATCCCTATATTCAAGACAATGTAGATATTATTATTGGTCCTGGAACCGAAGCCTTAGCTGGAGAAGGAATGATTCTCACCGCTGGTGGAATCGACAGCCACATTCACTTTATATGTCCCCAACAGATTGAAGTGGCTATTGCTTCTGGCGTTACTACCATGATTGGTGGTGGTACTGGCCCTGCCACTGGTACAAATGCAACTACATGCACCCCTGGACCCTGGAATATTTACCGAATGCTCCAAGCTGCTGATGCCTTTCCAATCAACTTAGGATTTTTAGGAAAAGGTAATGCTAGCCAACCTCAAGGACTCACAGAACAAGTGCAAGCAGGTGCAATAGGTTTAAAGCTGCACGAGGACTGGGGAACTACACCAGCAGCAATTGATACTTGCTTGAGTGTGGCTGATGATTATGATGTACAGGTAGCAATTCATACCGACACGTTGAACGAAGCGGGATTTGTGGAAGATACGATTGCTGCTTTCAAACAGCGTGTTATCCATACGTACCACACCGAAGGTGCAGGTGGGGGTCATGCACCCGATATCATCAAGGTTTGTGGTGAAGTTAACGTACTCCCATCTTCGACGAATCCCACACGTCCCTATACCGTCAACACATTAGACGAACACCTAGATATGTTGATGGTATGCCATCATCTCGATCCCAGCATTGCAGAGGATGTTGCCTTTGCCGAGTCGCGTATTCGCCGCGAAACTATAGCAGCGGAAGATATTCTGCATGACTTAGGTGCATTTAGCATGATTTCTTCTGATTCCCAGGCAATGGGACGTGTAGGTGAGGTGATCATTCGTACCTGGCAAACAGCGCACAAGATGAAATTGCAAAGAGGAGACCTCAAACCAACTCATCTTTCAGCAGAAGAGGGACAACGCGAAAAGGCAGATAATTTTCGGGCGAAGAGATATATAGCCAAGTATACGATTAACCCAGCAATCACTCATGGGATTGCTCAGTATGTCGGTTCTGTGGAAGAAGGGAAATTAGCAGATTTATGCTTATGGCGTCCAGCGTTTTTTGGTGTGAAGCCAGAAATAGTGATTAAGGGAGGAATGATTGCTTGGTCGCAAATGGGAGATGCCAATGCCAGTATTCCTACACCGCAACCAGTACATATGCGGCCAATGTTTGGTAGTTTTGCAGGTGCGCGTCATGCCACATCATTCACTTTTGTTTCTCAAGCAGCTATAGAAAGAGAAATTCCTAGTCACCTAGGATTGCAAAAAACAGCAGTTGCAGTTTCTGGAACACGTCAGTTAAGTAAGCAGGATATGAAGTTAAATGATGCACTCCCGCATATAGAAGTCGATCCGGAAACTTATGAAGTGAGAGCGGATGGGGAACTGCTCATTTGTGAACCAGCAACGGTTTTGCCAATGGCACAGCGCTACTTTTTGTTTTAATTCAAGTGTCTTTTCAAATGAGAATTTGACTTATCATGGCGTATGGGTGAGTGTTACAACAATCTTGCTTTTGTACCCTATACATAGTTCAGTTCTACAATTTTACTAGCAATGACTGAATGGTCTAGTAATTATCCGCATAAAAGCTGAGCTTAATGGTCTCTCTCATGAGTTCTGCTAAGTTTGTATTAAGTACTTAAGTGCGCTTGAAGTTAACAAATAAAGTCTTGACGACAAACTTATACAACCCATCACAATTTATGCAATGAATTACGATGAACTACTGGTACTGATGGGCTGAAAAAGTTCGTAATTGTGTTTTAGCGTGCTTAGCGTAATTAAAAACCCCACAAAATTAATGAAATAGACTGCTGGTTAAACCTCACTAAAAATTTCAAGTTGAGTTAAGAAAAATTGCCAAGTCAAAAATGTGTTCTTGGTGAGGGATTGTCTCAAGTGAAAAACAAAAAAATGTTACAAATTAAAATAACTTTACAAATATTGATAAATCAGATCTCGCTCAATGATGTCACAATCTTCTAAATCTGACAAAATCCTGGTTGTAGATGATTCTCCAGATAACGTTTTTTTAATTAAAACTATTCTGGAGGAGGAAGGCTATACAGTCAGCACGGCAGAGAACGGCGCTAGTGCTTTAGAACAGATTGCCCAATTTCCTTGTGACTTAGTCTTACTAGATCTCATGATGCCAGGGATGGATGGATATGAAGTTACTAAGCGTATCCGGGAAAATAAGACATTGCCTTTTATCCCAATTTTGTTGATTACCGCTCATGACTCACCCAATGTTGCTCATGGCTTAGACTTGGGTGCTGATGATTTTATCCGCAAACCTGTTACAGTAGACGAGTTGCTAGCACGAGTACGATCGCTCCTGCGGCTCAAGCATAGTATAGATGAACGTGATGAAATTGCCCGTCAACGGCAAGATTTTGTCTCTCGCCTGACCCACGACTTACGCACTCCCCTAGTAGCTGCTGATCGCATACTGATGCTTTTTCAAGAGGGAGCTTTAGGAGAGTTATCACCACAAATGCAGGAAGTGATTGGCATTATGGCTCGCAGTAACAGTAACTTACTGCAAATGGTCAATACCCTGCTAGAAGTTTATCGCTTCGAAGCTGGTCGTAAAACCTTAGCGTTTCAGACAGTGAATTTATGCCAGTTGCTAGAAGAAGTGGCAAAAGAATTGGCCCCTCTAGCTGAACAAAAGCAACTTTCTATCAATCTGGATTTTGGTGAGCAAAGCGCCATCACCACAGTTATGGGCGATCGCCTAGAACTACATCGATTATTCACCAATCTAGTAGGTAATGCAATTAAATTTACTGATAGTGGTTCAGTGACTATCCGTTTAATTTCTGCAACCCCATTAGATCAAAACATTAAGGTTGAGGTAGCAGATACTGGTCCAGGTATTCCCCCCGAAGAGCAAGCAACTATATTTGAACGATTTCGCCAAGGAAGCCACAAGCGTTCTGGTAGCGGTTTAGGACTATATCTTTCTCACCGAATTGTCGAAGCGCATCATGGTAGCATTCAGGTGTGTTCAGAGGTAGGCAAAGGCAGTATATTTACTGTATATTTACCTATCAAACAATAAATATGTCATTTGCTGAAATAGTTCACAAACAACGTAATTTTTTTCTAACGGGTCATACCAAAGATATTAATTTTCGCTTTAAACAACTCAAGACTCTCAAAAAAGTCATCATCGAGTATGAACAAGCTATTTTCCAGGCTGTCAAACAAGATTTGCATAAATCTTTTGAGGAGACTTTTCTTACAGAAACCGTCTTGATTTTAAAAGAAATTGAATATGCTATTAAAAATTTGAAAGCTTGGACTAAGCCTAAACCAGCAACAGTTCCATTTCAACTCTTACCAGCTTCGGCAAAAATTCATCCAGAACCATTAGGTGTAGTTTTAATTATTGGTCCTTGGAATTATCCAATTCAATTAATTATTGCACCCTTGATAGGGGCGATCGCGGCGGGAAATTGTGCAATTCTCAAACCTTCAGAACTCGCTCCTCATACGTCTCATATTATAAAGGAGATAATCGTAAAATCCTTCGATCCAGCGTATATTGCAGTGGTAGAAGGAGGTGTAGAAGCTAGTCAGCAACTATTAGCCGAAAAATTTGACCACATCTTTTTTACTGGTGGCATATCTGTAGGCAAAATTATCATGGAGGCGGCAGCTACACAACTCACACCTATCACACTAGAATTGGGTGGTAAATCGCCTTGTATTGTAGACTCTAATATCAATACTGAATACGCGGCTAGGCGTATTACTTGGGGTAAATTTATCAATTCTGGACAAAGCTGTATTGCCCCTGACTATCTTTTAGTTAATAAAAATATTAAAGAAAGTTTGTTGCTTGCAATTAAAAAATGTATTCAAGAATTTTATGGTAACAACCCGGCTAGTAGTCCTAATTATGGTAGGCTTATTAGCCAAAAACACTTTGAACGGTTAGTGAAGCTTCTAAATCATGGCCACATCCTAATGGGTGGAGAAACTAACTCTTCAGAGTATTATATTGCCCCCACAGTCATTGATAATGTCTCTTTCGCAGACCCTGTCATGCAGGAAGAAATTTTTGGTCCAATTCTGCCTGTTATTGAATACACAGATATCACAGAAGCGATCACCTTAATCAACTCCAGACCAAAACCCTTAGCTTTGTACTTATTTTCTAACGACAAAAACCTGCAACAGAGAGTCTGTCTAGAAACATCTTCCGGTGCTTTAGGAATCAACAACACAATGATGCACTCTGGCATCTCATCTTTGCCATTTGGAGGTGTAGGTGACAGTGGTATCGGTAGCTATCATGGCAAAGCTGGATTTGACACTTTTACTCACTACAAGAGCGTCTTTTACAAACCTTTCTTATTGGACTTTAAGTTTTTATACCCCCCTTATGAAGGCAAATTATCTTGGCTGAAGCGACTCCTAACTCCTAATTCCTAACTCTCCTTCAGTCGCTGTACCGTTCTTCTGCCCATGGTTCGCCACGGTGGTGATAGCCATTACGTTCCCAAAAACCGAAAGCCTTGCGTTCCAGAAACTCTAAACCATTGATCCACTTGGCACTTTTCCAAGCATAGAGGTGAGGAACAACTAACCGCATTGGACCACCATGTTCTGGTGGTAATGGTTCACCAAATAGTTTAAAGGCAAAAAAGTTTTCTTCTCGTACGAAGTCTTCCATTGAGATATTGGTCGTGTAGCCACCGTAGCAGTGTTCCATAATATGAGCTGCTTTGGGATCAACCTCAATAACTTTGAGAAAGTCTGTTACTTTGATGCCAGTCCATTTGACATCAAGTTTAGACCAGCGTGTGACGCAGTGAAAGTCTGCTGTAAATTCGTGTTGGGGTAGCGAGAGAAACTCTTGCCATGTGAAAGTCATAGGTTTTGCCAAACCCCAAACCCGAAATTTCCATTCCTCTGTACTAACTTTGGGTGTTTCACCATAAGTTAATACAGGGAAGCCTTTAGCTAAGTATTGACCTGGAGGAACACGCTCATTCTCTTGGGTAGTGGGTTTCTGAAAAAATTTTCCTATCATAAATAGTCAAGAGTGAAAGGTCAATCATCAATAGCCAATAGTTAACAAGTAACTATTGACCATTGGCTGAAGAATTATGACTCCTCTTCTTCCTCTTCTTCTTCTGGCGATGGATAGACAAATGTGGAACGTCCAGTCAGAATTGACTTCCCTAAAGAGAGGGCTTTTTGAGCTTCGATCGCTGCTTTGTGCCTCCAAGTAGCACGACGTTTATCTCGCTTGGACTTAGATGTTTTCTTCTTTGGAACGGCCATATTAGCGGTTACTGGAATTTTTGACAACCCTACTATTCTAAGTCATTTGTCCTATGTCATTTGTCATTTGTCCTTGGTTTGACTGTTGAGATTGTTGGGGTTGAGGAATTGTTTCCAGCAAATAGTAGAGACTTCGCACTTTTGAAGTAAGTTACCCAACGTTGCGGATCAGGACGAGTACGCCATTGTGAGCGATCAACTGCTAACTCCAAAACTGGTGCGATCGCTCCTTGATTTTGTACTGAGACAATTATTGAAACATCTGTTACCAAGATATCTTGATCAAAACTCCGCTGAGCAGCTGCTCTTGCAGCCGCTTCTGCCCTTCGTAGCGAGGTTTCATAGTTTTCTTCTGGTAAGCTGTCAACACAAAGATCTACTCTGGCGGTGTAAGCTTGCACCAACTGAGGCGAGATTGCTTCTGTCACAAACCATAGGGGAACCCCTGCACTCAACAAAAATAAGGCAGAACCTATCCGGATTTTCTTATCAATTAATGGCATAACTTGAATGAGCGCCTTCAACAGACTTGGCAATTGAAATGGAATGACGCTGGTTTTATCAACACAACTCCTCCTCATAACCTGTATGCTCCTCACAATGAAAAACGAATTTGAATAAGAAAAGTATTTTCTCGGTTTTTACAGTATCAAAAGCTACAAAATATCTTGAATTGAGATAAGAATCTCCTAGACTAATAAAAATAGGTTAGCTTTGTTTTTTTCGCAAAGCCAACAGCTATCAAAAGCCAAGCAAACAGTAAACAACCAAACTAACACAGAGCGCGATGGCAAAAAATTGGGCGATCGCTATTGGCATCAATCAATATCACTTCTTTCAACCTTTGAGTTGTGCTCAAGCAGATGCCGAGGCGCTGAAAGGTTTTTTAGTCACAGAAGGAGGTTTTTCTCCACAACAGTGTATCCTCCTGACAGATACTTCACCTCCATTTGGAGACCGAGCAACAATTCCCACCAAAGATACTATTCTTCTGTTGTTAAAGGATTTGGCGGCAGCTTGTTGGCAACCGCAAGATAGACTGTGGTTTTTCTTCAGTGGCTATGGTGTCAACTACAATGGCAAAGATTACCTGATGCCAGTGGAAGGAAATCCCGACCAAGTTGAAGAGACTGGCATTGAAGTGCGATCACTGATGAAAAGTCTGCAAGTTACTAACCTTAATACTTTAATATTGCTAGATATCAACCGTGCTTTGGCAATACAAGCATATACACTTGTGGGACAAGAAACGATAGAACTTGCACAAGAATTAAACATTCCCATAATTCTTTCTTGCCAACCAGAGCAATTTTCTCATGAGAGTAACGAACTAGGGCACGGATTCTTTACAGCAGCACTTTTAGAAGCTTTGCGTTCTGG
This sequence comes from Nostocales cyanobacterium Centralia_MAG_434, assembly GCA_021324415.1. Classification (GTDB taxonomy): domain Bacteria; phylum Cyanobacteriota; class Cyanobacteriia; order Cyanobacteriales; family Nostocaceae; genus JAJPJF01. The sequence goes on along the minus strand of JAJPJF010000171.1, from coordinate 27,872 downwards.
TAATGGCAATACTCTGGCTGATCTAGAAAGATACCTTAGCATTCGCACGCCTGAGTTATGTCAACATCACTGGCGTCCTACACAGGACCCTATGATTGTGAGTCCATCCACACAACGGGTTATCCTACCGCAATTGGAGATGAAAGCTGATTGGGAAGATATCTCATTTCTCAGTTTAGAAGAAACGCCACAATCTGCTGTTGCAGTTTCCCCTCTCCAATCATCACCTGTAGGGGAAGTGGAAGAAGCGCAAGACAAAGAGGATGAGGAAGAAAGACAGAAATCTAATGCAACAACTTCTTTCCCCTCTTCCCCCACTATTCCTCTTGCTCCACCTCTTTCTTCATATCCCTTCAAGAAAGAGGCTGGATACTCTTCAGATTGGCACATGTTTTTGTTATGGGGTGCAACTACCATGCTGCTCATATGCCTAATTTTGGTAGTCTTTGTTCGCGATCAAGCAAAATTAAAGGTGGTGCAGAAAGTCCCAGAAGCAGCGGAGACCATAACTAGTGAAGCAAAAGCTATGAAGTCTTCTCCACAAGCTAGTTCACTATCTCTGACAACATCAGTTGAACAAGACCATCAATCAACAAACGAGCCCCAAGCTTCCAATATTCAGTCATTTAAGAACCAAGCGCTGTTAGATTTGGCAAAAATGTCTTTGCGGCAAACTCAAGCTAGTGATTTAGGCTTGGCAATTGCTACTGCTCGGAAAATTAAACCGGGCGAACCACTTTATGAGCAAGCTCAGGAAAATATCAAAATTTGGACCAGTATGATTCTAGATTTAGCAGAAGTACGTGCTAAACAGGGACAGTATGCTAATGCTATAAGTGCTGCTCAATTAATTACCAAGGACGATCCACTCTATTCACGAGCACAAGCAGCTATCAATCGGTGGCGGTTGGAAACAAAGAAGTATGTGAGCAATATGACAGTTTTAGATGCTGCTAATAGCTTAATACAACCAGGTCAAGCATCTACCTATAGTAGAGCAATAGAAGTTGCTAAGAAAGTATTACCAGGAGAACCAGCGTATGATGAGGCCCAAAAATCAATCAACCAGTGGAGTCAGAAAATTTTAGAGTTCTCAATACATCGAGCTGCTAAAGGTGAGTTTAAAGCAGCTATCGAAACGGCTTCTTTAATTCCCGAGAACACAGACACTTATCAACAAGCTCAGGAAGCGATTCAAAAATGGCAAAAAAAATAGTCAGGGGTTACAAGTTATTAGCTATAAGGTTCTCATCAACTCCTAACTCCTAACTCCTATACGCCAGTTGCTACAACGGGGGGAACCCCAACGGACAGTTCGCTCAAGTCGGGAGACCCGCCCACGCGACTGTCCTCCGCAACGCACTGGCTCCTCCTAACTGTTTCTAGCAATACTGAGTTACATCTTCGCCACATTCATCGGCAAGATAGCATAAAGCTCGGAAGCGTAGGCTCACCAATTCGTTATACAAGGGGTTTAGCTTGCACATTGGTGGAATATGAAACAGAGTTTTGCTGAAAAACTTCACATCACGCTCAAAGGGACAATGGGCAGGAATAAATTTGCACAGACGATGAGCGAATTGACGGTCGTAGACTTGAATACTGTCTATCCATTGCCGTAAGGGTTTGAGAAAATCACGTTTAGGCTGAGAGGAAAGATGGTGTGGTTGTTCGTCTACATGTGCTTCACTGGCTTGTGCTTGGTTTAGCGATACCCAGCTTGCAAGAAAGATTTTTTTTGTGGTATTCTCAAATACCTTCATGGTTTGCTCCTCTATTTTAGTGAGGGTCTTCACCTGGTCCGAAGAAGGTATACAACCTAACAACGGGCTTTACCGGAAGAATTACATTAAATGGCTTGTGTTGTTTACGTAGCCAGTTGGATCACAACCTGTTTTATATTACGTCAAGTTAAGCCTCATTTTCCCGGAATGGAAAATGTGATTGTAACATCTTGTTTATATCTTGAATTTTATAAATTTTCAATTAAGACACCTACCTAATGGCAGATTTCTATACATTTCTTTGTTAAGAATTGTAACAAAATAAATACCTACACCTAAAAGGATGCAACGAATCAGCTATTCGTTACATCCAATGTTTTAGGACTATTCTAGTACAAATCTAGTACAAAGTTTAAGATGCGACTTGAGCAGCAGTACGGGTACGACGCCTTCTACCATCAGAGACTTTCACTGGCTCATCAGGAATTTGCATCAATAAAGTCACACTGGCTTGACATTGTAGTTCCCGTTTTAGAGAGCGCATCAGATCTCGCTCTAAATGCTCTTGTAAGCCGGACCAGTCTATTGTATCTCCCTGTCCACCCTCGAGAGATTGAGCAAACTCTGACCAACGCTGGCTGAGAATTTCTTCAATCCGCTGTTGTACCCATTTCTGCAACAGCGATCGCTCAATGCTGGTGACAACACCTTGCAAATGAATTTCTGGCTTCGCCATGAGTTTGCCATTCCAATCAATAGCAGTGGCGATCGTGACAATACCTTCTTCTGCCATGCGTCGTCTTTCTTGTAGCACCTTAGCACTGACCATGCCAGAACTTGAAGTATCTACTAGTTCAAGACCTGCTGGTACTTTACCAGCCACTCGGATTGAGTCAGCAGTTAATTCCACCACATTCCCATTCTGAATAATCACCATATTTTCAGGGGGAATACCCATACTTTGAGCTGTCTGGGCATGCTTCACAAGCATCCGATGTTCCCCGTGAACTGGCAAGAAGAATTTGGGTCGTGTCAAGGCAATCATCAGTTTTTGGTCTTCTTGACATCCATGTCCTGAGACGTGAATCCCTTTTTCCCGACCATAAATGACATTTGCCCCTTGCATCATCAGCTTGTCGATAGTGTTAACCACAGCAATAGTATTTCCAGGAATCGGGTTAGCTGAAAATACGACTGTGTCTCCTTCCCTAATTTTTATGTGAGGATGCTCTCTGTTGGCGATCCGCGTCATTGCTGACATTGGTTCTCCTTGGGAGCCAGTCGTTAAAATCAGCACGTTCTCATCAGGCAAATTACGAACAACGTGCAAAGGCTGAAGCAGATTATCATCACACTTAATATATCCAAGATTGCGGGCATGAGCTATCAGATTCAGCATAGAACGCCCTACCACGGTAACTACGCGGTTGTACTTTTGCGCTAACTGCAAAATCATGTTGATGCGATGCACACTAGAAGCAAAAGTTGTCACAAACAATCGCCCTGGAGCTTGCAGAAAAACTCGTTCTAGATTTGGATATACCGAACGTTCTGAAGGTGTGAATCCCGGTACTTCTGAGTTTGTTGAGTCAGAAAGTAGGCAGAGTATGCCTTTTTCGCCATGTTCGGCTAACCGCTGCAAGTCGAAGCGCTCACCATCAACTGGTGTATGGTCAAATTTAAAATCTCCTGTATGAATCACCACTCCAATCGGAGTATGTATCGCTACGGTAAAGCTATCAGCAATTGAATGAGTATTGCGAATATACTCTACGAAAAAATGTTTACCAATCCTTACCACATCCCGAGGAAGGACAGATCTTAATTCAGTGCGATCGCGAACTCCTGCTTCTTCCAGTTTACCTTCCAACATTGCCATAGCAAGTCTTGGACCGTAAATAACTGGAATTTCCAATTGCTTCAAATGAAAAGCTATCCCACCAATATGGTCTTCATGACCGTGGGTAACAATCATACCTTTTATTTTGTGGCGATTTTCCCGCACGTAAGTCATATCTGGCAAGACAATATTAACTCCGTGCATTCCGTCTGTTGGAAAAGCTAATCCTGCATCCAACAACACAATTTCATCTTCATACTCGAAGATACAGGTATTTTTACCAATTTCATGCAAACCGCCCAACGGAATAATTTTTAGGGCGGGTTCGATCTCGTTTTTAGTCATTTTCTCCTTAGATTGTTCTTTGTAGTTTAAAAAGAAGTAGAAAGATAGCGCTCTTTTATAAAAAACAACGCAAACTAGTTATAAAGTTTCAGTTTGAAAGCAACGATCTTTTTGAATCAGATTCAACCAGACTTTTAACCCAATGGACAAATAGAATTTAGTCTTTCAAAGTTCATAACTATAAATAAATTTTTCAGCGTAGCACAGGTGTTTTTTCTGTAACACTGTAAAATTGCCTACGAACTATAATATGTATTTGTATTTTCAGCTACGTAGCATATAATCTCTTAAAAAGTTCTTGCTTTCGTTAAATTTAGTTCTTTCAAAACCATTTCTAACTTTTGAACGACCTCTTCTGAACCGACTTCGCTCAGTGGTAGTCTTGTGGAACCTACTTCCCAACCCAGAAGTTCCAGTGCTTTTTTAATCAAAATAGGGCTTGTAGTTGCAAATAATGCTTTAAACAAAGGGAAGAGTTTAAGATGAATCTCTGTAGCAACTTGAAACTGACCTGAATCAAACGCTTGGATCATCCGCTGAAGTTGGACTCCCACAAGATGAGAGGCGACACTGACGACACCTTTTGCCCCAATTGATAACAAAGGCAAGGTCATGTGATCATCCCCCGAGTAAATTTGAAATTCTTTTGGGGTTAAACGGCGAATTTCGCTTACTTGGTCGATATTACCAGTCGATTCTTTAATCCCGACAATGTTCTTGATTTCAGATAACCGGGCCACTGTTTCTGGCTGAAGGTTTTGACCAGTACGACCTGGGATGTTGTATAACAACATCGGTAGATCCGGACAGGCTTGAGCTATTGCCTGAAAGTGCTGATAAAGTCCCGCTTGTGGTGGCTTATTGTAGTATGGAACCACTTGTAGAGTCCCATGTATTCCTATTTTAGCTGCTTTTTGGGTCGCTGCGATTGCTTCTTTCGTTGAATTTGAACCACATCCAGCTATCACCAAGGCTTTCTGAGCCACAGCTTCCAAAACCACAATGAAAAGTTGGTATTCCTCTTCCCAAGTTAAGGTAGGGGATTCTCCAGTTGTGCCACAAACGACCAATGTATCTGTACCGTTGTTAACTAAATATGCTGCTAGCTTAGCTGCAACATCATAGTCCACACTGCCGTCTTTTTTAAACGGCGTAACCATAGCGGTTAAAACTCTGCCAAAATCTACCACCCTCTTTTCACTCCTAATTACCCTATTAACCTATGCAATTTTTTGTATCTTGGTGGTTTTCTATTGTCATAACCTATCTGCCAATTTCCTGCAAGTCTTTTCCCCTTTGTAAATAATGACAATGAATTAATGACTTTTTATTAATGACTCTTTGAAGAGATTTTTTTCAACCAATAACTCAGCTATTTGTATGGCATTTAATGCTGCGCCTTTACGGATTTGGTCACCACACAGCCACAAATCCAAGCTGCACGGATGAGAAATATCTTGACGAATTCTTCCGACTAAAACTTCGTCTTTTCCAGTAGCTTCAATTGGCATTGGGAAATGATTTGCCTTCCAATCTTCCACCAACTTTACTCCAGGAGCTTGACTTAAAATTTCTCTAGCCTCGTCTGGATGTAAAGGTGTTTCAAATTCCAGATTAATTGCTTCTGAGTGAGCCCGCAGTACGGGAACCCGTACACAAGTTGCAGTAATTCTTATTTGTTGATTCCCAAAAATTTTCCGAGTTTCGTTGACCATTTTCATTTCTTCCTCACAATATCCCAAATCATTGATTGGTGCGTTATGTGGGAATAAATTAAACGCCAACGGGTAAGGAAAGACTTCACTAACAGGTTGCTTGCCAGCTAAAATAGCGCTAGCTTGGGTTTTAACTTCTTCCATTGCTTTTGCACCAGCGCCACTAGCAGATTGATAGGTCGCAGCCACAATACGTTGTACTGGCCTAATTTGATGCAATGGCCACACTACCACCGTCATTAAAATTGTCGTGCAATTGGGGACGGCAATAATACCTTTGTGTTGAGACGCTGTTTCGGGGTTGACCTCTGGTACTACCAAGGGGACTTCCGGATTCATCCGAAAGGCACTAGAGTTATCAATCACTACTGCACCAGCCAAAACAGCTTTCGGTGCCCAAGCTTTTGATGTCGAGCCGCCTGCACTAGCCAGCACTAAGTCCACATGTTCAAAGGCGCGATCGCTCACTGGCTCTACTGGTAAATTTTCCCCGCGAAATGGTAGTCTTTTCCCCACACTCCGCTCCGAGGCTAACAACTTTAAATCAGCTACGGGAAAATTCCGACGCTCCAGTAATTCCAATAACTCTTTGCCAACTGCTCCAGTCGCTCCCAAGATTGCTACACGATAGGATTTAGACAAACTGGCTTCCTCCTTAAAATAATTTGTTTTTTTATAAAAATTTACATCCTACCTCTACTTCCATGCCACACGCTTGGACAATCTTATTTGAATAGTTAATATTATTTCTGGTAGATGACTATATTTCCTAATTTAATACATTTATTTTGTTAATGCATCTCTTCAAATGTTGCAGTTTACAACAATTAATTGTTTAATTCTCCGCAAATTTGGATATTATACAACTAGATGGGCTTAATTGCAAACTAAAAATATAGATAAAAAAATATATCTGCACTTAAGCCCACGGTTCTATCCGGCAAACCAGGTGCCTTGTCTGGACAATTGATGTACTATGATTCAGATGGTTTGAAACCAGCGAGACGATAAATCTCACCCTCAAGACAGAGGCGAAGCCATAGCTACACTCAGTCCTATAAGGTAACTATAATTGTACAACTTTGTTTGGAGTACGAATCATTTGGATAAAAATCAGAATATCACGGTGTTAACCCTCTGATAAAGAAGGATTGAGGGGAGTAAGGATGAGGACGAGTCATCAATAGTAAACTGATTCTCTTATTTCCCTAACTCGCCACACATCAACAAATCTCATCATCAGCTAATTTTAAGTGTAAAAATAAATTTCCGAGAACAAGAGAAGAAGCATGAAAGTCACCCAGGAGAAACTTCCCGCCAGTCAAATCGGTCTGGAAATAGAGATTACACCAGAAATGACCAAGCAAACTTACGAACAGGTCATTAAGAATTTTACCAGCACTGCAAATATTCCTGGGTTTCGCAAAGGCAAGGTGCCTCGGCAAATCTTGCTCCAGCGCCTTGGGGTAACCCGAATCAAAGCAGCAGCGCTTGAAGAAATCATTCAAGATGGTATTGAGCAAGCACTCAAGCAGGAAGAGATTCAAGTTCTGGGACAGCCACAATTGCGTTCCTCCTTTGAGGAACTGATTAATAATTATGAACCAGGAAAACCTCTGATTTTTTCAGCCGCCGTCGATGTGGAACCAGAAATTAAACTTGGTCAGTACACCGATTTAAAGATTGTCGCTGAGGAAATTAAGTATGACCCACAAAAAGTGGAGGAAGTTTTAGAAAAGGAACGCCAACAACTAGCAACGTTAATTCCCGTAGAAGGACGCCCAGCGCAAATAGGTGATATTGCAGTGGTGGATTTCAAAGGATTTTTGAAACCAGATGAAGGTGAAGAGCAAACAGCAGAACCCAAGCCTGTACCTGGAGGAGAAGCAACTGATTTTCAAGTAGAGTTGCAGGAAGATAGATTTATTCCTGGTTTTGTCACTGGCATAATAGGGATGAATCCCGGAGAAACCAAGGAAATTACAGCGAAGTTTCCCGATCCTTATACAAATCAGGATCTGGCAGGAAAGAATGCTGTTTTCACAGTGACACTTCATGAACTCAAAGAAAAAGAACTGCCTGAGTTGAATGACGACTTTGCTCAAGAAGTTGGTGATTACGAAACTTTGGCAGAGTTACGCAGTTCTCTAGAAGAGCGTTTTCAAAAAGACGCTGAGGAAAAAACAAAAGAAAATAAACAGCAAGCTTTGTTAGCTGAACTACTCAAGCTCGTGGAAATTGACTTACCCGAAACTATGGTTCAGCGAGAAGTGGATACCATGCTGACACAAACAGCCATTCGGCTTTCACAACAGGGGCTTGATGTCAGGAAGTTGTTTACTCAGGATGTGATTCCCCAACTGCGGGAGCGTTCTCGTGGTGAAGCTATTGAGCGCATAAAACGATCACTTGCTCTACAGGAAGTCACTAAGCGTGAGTCTATAGAGGTGTCACCAGAAGAAATTGAAGCTAGATTCCAAGAACTGGTGCAAGAGTACGCTGAACAAGAGTTTGACGAGGAAAGGTTGCGCTCAGCAGTGGAAAATGAAATGTTGACTGATAAAGTCATCACTTGGCTTCTGGAACACTCGACAGTTGAGCTTTTACCAGAAGGCTCTTTGAGCACTACTGATGCTGAACAAGAAGCTGAAACAGCAGGAACTGAGACGTCTTTAGAGCAAACGGAAGCACAAACATCTGAGGTGAATGAGGAAGTGCCTCCAGAACAGACAAGTTCAACAGAAGGACATTAAAAGTTCGCTGTCTAGCTAGTTAGCCAAAAGATGATTGGTGTGGTGCGCTTTGCCCACCACACAGTCGTGCTGTTGAGCGATAATAGCTGTTAGCTTTGGAATAAGCCATAATATTTAAAGCGCCCTGTTTAAAGGAAAAGATTTTGTCAGGTACCCTAGTCATCATGGCTAGAAACTGACAACAGGGAAAACCTCTCCCTACCTCTTAGGAGTCATCAAAATTGGCGAATTTCAACTTAAGAATGCCACGTATTGAAAGCGCATCAGTGTTAAATAAGGCATAATGGATAACACGAGGCTAAGATTTCAAACTAAGTCTGTTTGTGTAGGCAGCGTTAGCTGCATAAACCTCTGTCCTACTGATTGTCAAACGTTCTTTTATGCTTGTATCACAGTCGGGAAATCACCAAATTAATAGTTTGAGTTACGCGAACATAAACTCCCTTAGTAGTCCTAGCAACATCGTCCCGATGGTGGTAGAGCAATCTGGCATGGGAGAACGGGCATTCGACATCTACTCCCGCTTGCTGCGAGAACGGATCATATTTTTAGGAACGCCAATAGATGATGCTATAGCAAATTCAATAGTTGCTCAGCTGTTGTTTCTAGACGCTGAAGATTCAGAAAAAGACATTCAGCTTTACATTAACTCTCCTGGCATTCCTCCTGGCGGCTTTGTCACCCCAGCCATGGCAATTTATGATACGATGCTACAAATTCGCCCCGATGTGGTTACTATATGTTTTGGCGCTGCCGCAGGCATGGGGGTACTTTTGCTAGCAGCAGGAGCTAAAGGTAAACGCATGTCTCTACCCGACTCTCGATTGCTTATCCACCAACCCTTAGGAGGCGCTCAGGGTCAAGCTGCTGACATTGAGATTCGTGCAAAAGAGATTCTTTATCATAAGTCAATGCTGAATCAGTTACTGGCTCAGCACACTGGTCAACCTTTAGAAAGAATTGAAGCCGATTCTGAACGTAACTTTTATATGTCGGCGGACGAAGCAAAAAATTATGGCTTGATTGATCAGGTCATTTTAAGGCAAAATCTTCCCGCAGCAGGGGAAAACGTCACCATTCTGAAATAAGAGGCTGGTATGTCTAAGTACGACTCCCATTTAAAATGTTCGTTTTGTGGCAAGTCTCAAGAGCAGGTGCGTAAGCTAATCGCTGGACCGGGAGTCTACATCTGCGATGAATGCGTTGACTTGTGTAATGAAATACTAGATGAGGAGTTACTCGATACGAATGGGGCTGCCCAGTCGCAGCCTGCACCCAAGTCAGAGCCACCCCAAAAGCGTCGTGCCCGCTCCGCAAATCTCTCGTTAAATCAAATACCGAAGCCGCGAGAGATTAAAAAGTATTTGGATGAGCATGTCATTGGTCAAGATGAAGCCAAAAAGGTGCTTTCAGTCGCAGTGTACAACCACTATAAGCGGCTAGCACTGGTTCAGTCTAAAGCTAATGGGAAAGGCTCAGGCGATGATGCGGTCGAATTGCAAAAGTCAAACATTCTGCTCATTGGTCCGACAGGCTGCGGCAAAACTCTCTTAGCACAAACTCTGGCAAAAATCCTAGATGTACCCTTTGCCGTAGCAGACGCTACGACACTAACCGAAGCAGGGTATGTCGGAGAAGATGTGGAAAATATCTTGTTGCGGCTGTTACAGGTAGCAGACTTGGATGTAGAAGAAGCACAACGAGGCATCATCTACATAGACGAAATAGATAAGATTGCTCGCAAGAGTGAGAACCCCTCAATAACGCGAGATGTTTCTGGCGAAGGCGTACAGCAAGCTTTATTAAAAATGTTGGAAGGGACAATTGCTAACGTACCACCTCAAGGTGGACGCAAGCACCCCTATCAAGATTGTATCCAAATAGACACCAGCAACATCCTATTCATCTGCGGCGGTGCCTTTGTTGGCTTAGAGAAAGTCGTAGAGCAGAGAACAGGCAAAAAGTCAATAGGTTTTGTGCAACCTGGGGAGGGTCAGACAAAAGATCAGCGCACAGCAGACACTCTTCGCCATCTAGAACCAGATGACCTAGTGAAATTTGGCATGATTCCCGAATTTATTGGACGGGTGCCAATGGTAGCAGTGGTAGATCCACTAGATGAGGAAGCGCTGATGGCGATTTTGACTCAACCACGCAGTGCCTTGGTCAAGCAATATCAAAAGCTCCTGAAGATGGATAATGTCCAGCTAGAGTTTAAACCAGAAGCCTTACGGGCGATTGCTCAAGAAGCCTATCGCCGTAAAACTGGTGCTCGAGCCTTGCGGGGTATCGTAGAAGAACTCATGCTAGATGTGATGTATGAATTACCCTCACGTAAAGATGTGAGTCGCTGCACAGTAACAAGGGAAATGGTAGAGAAGCGATCAACTGCTGAACTCATCATCCATCCCTCATCACTACCTAAGCCAGAATCGGCCTAGAAAAGTTAGGAGTTAGACGTGAATAATGAGGAATAAATATAAAGAACTCCTATCTCCTAACTCCTACCTCTTAACTCCTCACTCCTCACTCCCAAATGCCCTACATTAACGTTCGTGACGTTGAGCATTATTACGAGTGGATCACAAAACCATCTACTGCCAAGGTTAAGCCAGTGATGGTTTTTGTCCATGGATGGGCTGGTTCCGCTCGCTACTGGCAAAGCACTGCTGATGTTTTATCAGATTCATTTGATTGTCTGCTTTACGATTTGCGTGGGTTTGGGCGCTCTCGTGGAAAACCAACAGTAGCACAAGCAAGTGAATCTTTTGTTGAATCGCGATCGCTACAAGAAGAATCTCAGGCAATCAGAAAACTGACCTACGAATTAGAGGAATATGCAGAAGACTTGGCAGTGCTGCTCAATGAGTTGCGCTTGGAACGTATTTATCTAAATTCTCATTCCATGGGAGCATCTATTGCCACTTTATTTCTCAACCGTTATCCTCATCGTGTAGAACGAGCGATTTTGACCTGTAGTGGTATTTTCGCATACGACGAAAAAGCATTTGCAGCCTTTCACAAATTTGGTGGTTATGTTGTCAAATTTCGACCTAAGTGGCTAGGAAAGATACCATTTGTAGACCGAATGTTTATAGCCAGATTTTTACATCGCCCTATACCACCACTGGCTCGTCAAGCTTTTCTGGAGGATTTTCTCTTGGCAGATTACGATGCTGCTTTGGGTACAATTTTCACTTCTGTTAGTAAGACAGCCTCTGAGGTCATGCCACAGGAGTTTGCCCAACTGAAAGTGCCAACTCTTCTGATAGCAGGAGAGTATGACAAGATCATACCAGCCCAAATGGGCCGTCAGGCAGCAGCACTAAGTGACAAAGTTGAGTTTTTCCAGATTCCCCATACTGCCCATTTTCCAATGTTAGAGGACGCTACAACTTACCTCACGAAGGTGCGAGAGTTTGTTGGGAGTTAGGAGGAGCCAGTGCGTTGCGGAGGACAGTCGCGTGGGCAGGTCTCCCGACTTGAGCGAACTGTCCGTTGGGGTTCCCCCCGTTGTAGCAACTGGCGTTTAGGAGTTAGAAATTTTGCTCCCCCTGTTCTGTGTTCCCCTAAACCAAACCTAATTCTCGTTTAAGCAAATTAATTGACTGGATACCAATATAATTTTCGCAACGGATTAACTTGGGTGGACGAATAATATCTTCTTGAGCCGCTTGCATTGCTGCTTGAACTGCGGCAAAGCTCACTAGATCAGTGCTAAAAATAACCTGTGCTCGTTTGACGATAGCCTGAAGTTTATAAGTATCTTTCGGTTGTGAAGTCATCACAAGTAGTTCGTCTCCCCGTTGACCGTGAATGATCACTTCTGTTGCTCGCAAAATGCCAGGACTTAGGCTAACTACACCAACACAACTGTCTTTTGGGAGGTTTTTAGTAAGGATGAGCTCTTTCGCGTAATCGTAGATATCAAGAGGAATTACCCGCACGGCTTTGGGCGCAGCGATCGCTTCTACATCCCCAATGAAATATCGACTTGTCACCACTGTAGCAGAGGAAGTTTGATCAAGGACAGCTGCTAATTCTTCTGTTGCTACTAACTGTACTGGTGTTTTGAGGGCTTCTTCTAATTCATACACCATCACTTCTCCAACACCGATATCTTGTGCAGGAGCTGTCACTAGTACCCGCGCACTACAACGCAAACGCCAATCTATCTCCGCCAAAAATAGCTCCCGTGCTTGATTGAGAGAGCAGCCTTGGGAAAGCAGATCATCAAGTGCTTGCTGAACAACTTTATAAGCTTGAGGATGTTGTTTGAGAATCGGTGATTGTAATCTGCTACCACCTTCATGACCTTGCGCACGAACATAAATTCCTGAACCAGCAAGACTTTCTACCAATCCGTCTTCTTCCAGTTGGCGATAAACCTTGCTAATAGTATTGCGGTGCAGCCCAGTTTGCATTGCTAGTGCTCGGGTGCTCGGCAATTTATAACCAGGCGGGTACTGTCGAGAAGCGATCGCAAATCTAATTTGGTTAAACAACTGGTTTGATGCGGGAATTTCGCTGTCCGGCTGAATTCGGAACTGAATCATCACTAACCCTCCTGCGTGCTACTGATGGTGTGTGACCAGCGGGAGATACAACTTCTTAAGTATTTTATTTATACATTGAATTTCTACAAGAGAGATTCAGTGTTTGTGTGCCACTAGTGATTGATAGTTTGACTGGAGATAGCTTTGAGCTACTGGCGTTACTATATCTATTAATCCCATAGCATTGGTAAAAACTATTATGACAGAGCGAGCAATCGACACCACAACAGTTAAACTTTCGCAAAATGATCTCCAAATTCCTGCTGACCAAGGAGTCGTCAGACTTCAGAGAATTTTGAGATCAAAACCACTGCTTCATTCTACGGTGTAGGCTGACCACTTACACTTTTGAGGTTCAGGAACCTCTTGACGCTTTTTTGGGGAAGAAAGAACAGAGCATATTTGATGATGTGAGTTAGAAAAATATAAAATTCCTCATCGTGTGTTTCGCTACGATGGAGCTGACCACGGATTTTTCTACGACCATCGTGCCAGCTATAATCCTAAAGCTGCTGCCGATGCTTGAGAGCAGGTAAAGCAACTGTTAAGAAGAGTAACAAGAGTGCTGTGGTAAAAAACACTGCGCTTGTAGTAGTACTTTAGTGCTCCAACAAGTTCATTCTCAATATCCACGAAAGCTTACCTACAGTTGTTTTCGGCAAACACTCACACCATAATGAGTTTTTATCAAACGTTGTTTTGTGTTAAGTAAAACTCCAGTGGCATCAGCTAAAATAACAACTTAATCTTCAAAAGTCATGAATTCTGAAGCGAAACTTTCTCAAAAAGCCATTTCGTCTTTTACAATGGACGACTTTGCCAAAGCACTGGAAAAACACGATTACCAATTTCAAAAGGGACAGGTCGTACACGGCAAAGTTTTCCAACTTGACCCAGACGGTGCTTATGTGGATATTGGAGGCAAAGCATCAGCTTTTGTCCCTCGTGATGAGGCTTCTTTGAGAGCAATAACGGATTTATCGGAGGTGTTGCCTTTAAACGAGAACCTAGAATTCTTGATCATTCGAGAGCAGGATGCAGAAGGACAAGTCACTCTTTCGCGACGCCAGTTAGAAATTAGGCATATTTGGGAAAGACTAGGGCAAATGCAGGAAAATGCCCAGACTGTTCAAGTTCGAGTCCTCAATGTGAATAAAGGCGGTGTTACTGTTGAGCTACAGGGTTTACGGGGATTTATTCCGCGATCGCATCTGGTAGACAGAAATAACTTAGAAGCACTCAAAGGACAAAATTTGACCGCTAGCTTTTTGGAAGTTGATCGCAACAACAACAAACTCATACTTTCCCAGCGGTTGGCAACTCGTTCTGCTAGCTTCAGTACATTGGAACTAGGTCAGTTAGTGGAAGGTCAAGTTACTGGGATCAAACCTTTTGGTGTGTTCGTGGATTTAGATGGTATCAATGCTTTGCTTCATATTAAGCAAGTGAGCCAGAAATTTATTGAAAATTTGGAAAAGCTGTTTCAAGTTGGTCAATCCATTAAAGCTATTATCATAGACTTGGATGAAGGTAAGGGTCGTGTGGCTCTCTCTACTAGAGTTTTAGAAAATTTTCCTGGCGAAATGCTAGAAAATATGCCTGAAGTCATGGCATCAGCAGAAGCACGTGCAGAACGCGTGAAAAACAAGCCTGAAGAATAAGCCAATAGATACCTATTAGTAGTTAGAGTTGCTTAGTTGTTAGCTGTTTTACTAACTCCTAAACGCCAGTTGCTACCCTACCCTGCGGGAACGCTTTCAGCGAACCGGAAGCCGCCCTCCCTTGCGTCTACAAGTCGGCAGAGCCGGACGCTAGTCGTACACCTAGAAAGACAGTTGAGGCTGTTCTAAATCTAGAACAGCCTCAACCTTGTGGGCTTTCTGCTTTGATTGTTGTAATAAATTTACTACTGTGTTCTTTGTGACCAGCAATTATTAAGTACTTACCTGTAAAAGTTACATTTGTGACATAGCAGTGCACTCTATTTATTGTTGCCAAGCTAGCACTGCCAATATGCTGATCACCAGTGCAGATCCACGGATAAGCAATTCAAAATTGTTAACTTTGAGTGAGTGTATATTTCGGCACAGAAACGATTGCAGAGGTAACATAACACTCTAAGAATGAATGTAAAACGCAGATAAAGATAGTATGTTTTCTTCGCGTAGAATATGTTTTAGATCACAATTATTTAGTGATCCTAGTTGAGAATCACTATGCACTTGTGCAATCCTGTACATAATGCCATTTCATCACCTTGGTAAGATCATCGGTTTACCGAACGATTGGTCAATACAGGTCTGAGATTTGGCTTTTTGAAGAAACAGTCATTTTTAGGAAGGGTACAAAGCTATGAACGCAATCTGCAAAAACAATTTCAGGAAAAGACAAACAAAGATGCCTAATTAGTCAGCCTCATTGCCGAAAAGTTAGGCATCATTACCGTGACTGTATCTGGATCAAGACAGATACCTTATGCTCTGTCAAGTTTTTGCAAAATTATCAAACGTTTAGCATGAATAAAAAGTGGGCGGTTAAGCGAATTACCGTAAATCTAGCTTCAGATGAAGCTAACAAACTTGAACACTATTGTGGCCAGACAGGGAGAGCAGCAACGGATGTGATTCGAGAACTCATCCGAAGCCTACCCGCGGCGAGGCGTGGGTAGCACTAAAATTGGGTTACTTTTTGCTTTCTAGTAGTTAGGGTTGCTTTGTGGACAGAATCTGTAGCGTTTTTGTTACAAAAAGTTACCATTAGGTAACCCTGACTTTTCACACGTGGTAAAAAATCATCTTGCACGCAACCTTTGAATGAGCTCTCGAATCACATCCGTTGCTGTTTTCCCTGTCTGTTGACAATACTCTTCAAGTTTCTTGGCTTCATCTGCTGTCAGGTCAAGGGTGATTTGCTTACCCGTCCATTTTTTGCTAGAGGTTGCAAAACTGGGCAATTTGTGGGTGGGGATTCTACTCATAGAGTTAACAGGCTAAATTGTTACAACGTTTTAGTTAACAGCAAAGTTCCTTGTCCTTATTTAGGACTAAATGTGAGGAGCCGCTCCTTGTCAAGATTGCCAATTTAAAACCGTTTTTACCAGTGAACATAAAGCTTTTAAGATTTAACTTAAGCTTCATTTTTTTAATTATAGGAAGAATATTAAAGTATGAGCACTGGTTTCAGTTAGAAGTCAAATACACAAAGCCCCTGAGAATGCTACTAGGTCGAAGGAGGCAGGACATGCAGTTAATAAAATCTTAACTTAACTTAACACATTTCTCATTTTAGTCTTAACTTCCTAACTAATTTCCCGATGTTCAATTACTTCAAGTTTGATGCTGCAATCATGTAAATTTTTCTTAATCAAAGACACCATAACTCGATCAAAGACACCATAACTCGGCAAAAAAGTGTTCTTCTTCCCAAAGAAGTCTGTTTAATCGCTCCCAAGCTTGATATATGTTTGACATTTTAAATTTGTACGTATATATATATTTAGTAGGCGTAATAGCTTGATTTAAGAGCAGCTTTTGATGTTTAATATAAAAATGTTTTTTGTAACAAAAAGTATTCATTATGCTGTTTCTATCTTTTAAAAGATGGCTTAAATATAGCAGAAATATAGCAAATAATAAGATATTTGTGAACGGATTTCTCGAAATTAGGGATACAAAAACCCCATAAAAACAGGATTTTAGTCTATTTAAGTGCATCTATATTTGATTTGCCAGCCATAAATTTGCCAGCGATGAAAGCGAAGTTTCAGAATACAGCAACAAATATCGCGCAACAGTGCGACGAATCACAAGAAAAACCCTTTGTCAGCAAGCCATATGCACCGACGGTGGTAGTAGATGCAATGGTCAAGATGCTGGAAGATATGGGAGTGCAGTATGCATTTGGGGTTTCGGGAGGAGCGATCGCACCCGTCTGGCACGCACTACAACACAGTTCAATTCAAGTACTTCATTTTCGTCATGAAGCAGGAGCAGCATTTGCTGCCACTGAAGCATACTTTGCGAGTGGTCACCCAGTTGTGGTGTTCACCACAACTGGCCCAGGTATTACCAATGCTTTGACTGGGCTATTGGCTGCTCGCTGGGAGGGGGCTAAAGTAATTTTGGTATCAGCTTCTACTGCAACATCCCAGCGAGGACGATGGGCGATCCAAGAAACCAGTCCCTACACAATGCCTAGCAAGGGAATTTTTACCTCAGAACCACTGTTCCATTACGCAACCACTCTTGAATCTGGTGATGAACTTCCAGAAGTCTATCGACGGTTGACAAAAGGTATAACCCGACCTGATGGCTTTGTCGCACATCTGAGTATACCCACAAATATTCAAACAAGTTCAGTCAAAACATCGTTACCACAGGAGACTCTGTGTCAGCCTCCGATAACAGCAACTGAGGAAACTGTCTCAGAATGTGCAAGGTTGTTATCTGAAGGACCATTTGCTATTTGGGTCGGTTTTGGCGCGCGAGGTGCAGCGGCAGAGATTCGCAAGTTCGCTGAGACAACGGGGGCTGCTGTGATGTGTTCGCCACGCGGCAAGGGTATTTTTCCAGAAGATCATCCTCAGTTTATAGGCGTCACGGGCTTTGCTGGACATTCGTCAGTTTTCACATATATGCAGAAATACCGTCCTCTTCGAGTGCTAGTTCTTGGAACACGCCTTGGTGAATTTACTTCATTCTGGAACCCTGCAATGATCCCCTCACGAGGCTTTTTGCACGTTGATATCGATCCGAATGTGCCTGGAGTTGCTTATCCATCAGCCGAGACCTTCACCATCCATTCCGAAGTGGGAGTATTCGTGAAGTGTCTCCTGTCATACTTTCCTCAAAAAACTGGTCAGTTAAAAGCGATGGTAGCATTGCCTCGACCTCAAAACGAGGTTATCAGACCTAACGTTGGTCCTAGTCTAGTACGACCCAACCTACTTATGCATATGATTCAACGTGTGATCGTTGATAGAAGTGATGCAGTAGTAATGGCAGAGTCAGGTAACTCATTTGCTTGGGTAATTCAGCTTTTACAATTCACCACACCAAGTCGTTATCGGATTAGCAATGGATTTGGATCTATGGGGCATTTTGTTACAGGTGTAGTGGGTGCAGCTAAGGCACGAAATGGAAAAGCTGTTGCCATTGTCGGAGATGGTGCTATGCTCATGAACAACGAGATCAGCACAGCGGTTAAATATCAGATTCCTGCTGTGTGGATTGTACTCAATGATGGACGCTACAACATATGTGAACAGGGTATGGCATATCTAGGTTTTGAGGGAGCTGATACAACGATTCCCCAAGCAGATTTTGTCAAGATTGCCGAAGGAATGGGAGCAAAAGGCATTCGGGTTGAAAGGGAGTCTGAGGTTCAGGCAGCATTAGAGGAAGCGATCGCTGCCGAAAGTCCATTTGTAGTTGACGTTATTATCGACCCTACCGAGATACCACCTACTAAAAGTCGTAATCAGAGTCTGTTCTCACAAAGTTCAGTAGTTTAATACGAGAGGAGATAGAAATGGAGTATTTCCCAGTTGGTATTCGCTCACTCGCATTAACTCTTCCAAGTATCAGACGTACTAATGAGGATATTTTACACAAATATCCTCAGCTAATTGCTCAATCTGAAGAAAAAGGCTTGGCAAAACTCTTTTCTCTCGCTGGAAACCCTCCCAGCAATGAGTTTGACATGGAAATGCTGCCCTATCTGTCAGATCCATTTCGTGGCGCTGTTGAAAGGTGGGTACTTAGCTCTGATGAGTCTTCACTGATACTAGAGTATCGTGCTGCAGTAAATGCCCTGAATGCAGCACAGCTTGCTCCTGAAGACATTGAACTTATGATTGTTGCCTCAGTCTGGCCTGAACAAATTGGGTTTGGTAATGCGGCTTTCCTTGCACGTCAATTAGGTTTGCAGGGTGCGGCGTGGAATCTTGATGCAACATGTGCAAGTACTCCAGTTGCACTTCAAACTGCTTGTGCTTTGGTTCGAGCAGGAGAGTACAAGAATGTGCTCGTAGTTATCTCATGTTCATACTCTCGCTTTCTTGAAGAAACAGATACTCTTTCTTGGTTTGTTAGTGATGGAGCTGGAGCTTTTGTAGTCGGCTCACTAGAATCTAATCAAGGAATTCTTAGTACCAAGACCATCCATGCTGGTCTTTTATGTGAGGTAATGTCTGCCGACATTGGGAAGGACGAGCAAGGCAATCCGCAAGTCCGGATGAGGATGGGCAAAAATTCAAAAGCTCTTCGCGAAACTGCTACTGAGTATCTTCTTACATGTTGCAAGGGCGCGATCTCGTCTGCGGGTCTAACCTTGGAGCAAATTGACTTTTTTCTTTTCAATACACCGACAGCTTGGGTCACAAATTTCTGTACGCGTGTACTGGGTATAAACCCAGAACGCACAATCAACTTATACCCAAAATATGCAAACTTGGGACCAGTAATTACCATAGCAAACTTATACCATGCTACACAGTTGGGTAAAATTAACGAAAATGACTTAGTTCTCATCTACGGCTCTGGTGCAGCAGGTGCTGCTTCTGCAAGTGTAATGCGCTGGGGCAAAGCAATGCTGGGTTGTGATCCACTTAAAAGCTCTGATTTAGTCATCAAAAGTCCTGAAAATAAAAACCCCACTCCTTGTTAAACTATTTACCTAGGTAAGGAATAAATTGAGGAGTGAACCATGAAAAAAAAATACTGGCAACAGGGTTCTTGCTTTTGTCTCTAATGTTTCCGCTCAAGACCTGGGCAAAAAATTATGACGAAATTTATATCTTTGGCGATAGCCTCTCTGACACAGGTAATGTATTCAATGCTACACAAGGAGCTATTCCTCCAGATCCTTACTATCAAGGACGTTTTTCCAATGGTCCAGTTTGGGTTGAATATCTGGCAAATGATCTTGGATTAACCCCTAATCAGACAACTAACTTCGCCTTTGGTGGTGCTACCACAGGATTTGACAATATTGGTCTCGCTACCTTACCAGGATTGCAGCAGGAGATAAACAGTTTTACGACAAGTCATAAGTCTGCTGATCCAAATGCACTATATATTCTGTGGGCTGGCACTAATGATTATTTAGATTACTTTTTCGGTGGCATTCCCAATCCTACCCAGACAGTTGCAAATTTATCAGGAGTGGTAAAAGCGCTGGCTGATGTGGGAGCTAAAGATATTATGGTGGTTAACTTGCCGGATTTAGGTAAATTTCCGGTCACAGGTGGCAATAGTCAGATTTCCGATGTACTCAGCACTTTAACCAGTGAACACGACTCCAGTTTGAGTGCAACCCTGAAATCTTTAAGCCAGCAACTCAACCCTGATGTCGATATTATCCCTGTTGATGTGAATTCTTTATTCAATAGCATCATTACTGATCCAGCAGAATTCGGTTTGGCAGACGTGACTGACTCTTGCATTGGTGCCTTATCTGTAGTGCCTATTAATGTTCCTACAAAGTCAGTTACATGTCTTCCAAACCAATTTTTGTTCTGGGACTCAGTCCATCCTACCACTACCATTCACAAGCTAATTGGAAATTTGGCTTTTTCATTGTTACAGCCAAATTCTGTCCCTGAACCTTCTGCTGTGTTTGGGGTATTGGTATATGGTGCTTTAGGAGTGATGTTACTGCTCAAACGTAAACAAATAGCTTGATTTAGCCTGTATTGTATTTGTTATTGCTCAATCCGGTAGTTGTCAAAAACTACCCAAAGCCCCAGTCTCACAATTATTGACTGGGGTTTTATGCCCTCTTAAAACTCAATTGCTCCTAAAGCTCTTAACGTATCTTTTTGAGACTCAGTTAACCCAGTTATGCCGATGATATTCATTTTCTCGTAGGGACCTTGGCTTCTCAGGGTTGTCAAGCACTCACCTGTTTGTACATCCCAAACCTTAATCGTCTCATCTTCACTCCCACTGAGCACAGTCTGCCCATCAGTACTGAAGGCGACTGACCAAACCCACCTGGTATGTCCCCATAGAGTTTTTAAGCATTTGCCGGTTTCGATATCCCAAAGTTTCACTGTTTGATCACCACTACCAGTGGCTACTACACGACCATCCAAACTGAAAGCAACTGAGTATATGCAATTAGTATGCCCTTGCAAAGTTTTAATACACTGACCAGTGCTAATATCCCAGAGTCTCACTGTTTGGTCACCACTGCCACTAGCTAATATACGACCATCTGGACTGAAGGCAACTGCCCAAACCCAGTCAATGTGACCATGTAGAGTTGTTATGCACTCACCGATGGTTACATCCCAAAGTTTCACTGTTTGGTCATGACTACCGCTTGCTAGCTTATAACTGTTAGGACTAAAGGAAACTGACCACACCCTACTCCCATGTCCTTGTAAGGTGTAAATGCATTGACCAGTACTAACATTCCATACTCTTACTGCTTGGTCATCACTGCCACTAGCAAGAAATTGACTATCAAGACTAAAGGCGACTGATGTAACCCGATTACTATGTCCTTTCAAAATTTTTTGACAATTATAAGTTCTTGTGTCCCATAATCTTATGGTTCGATCCTCACTGCTACTAGCAAATAGGTAACCATCAAGACTAAAGGCGACTGATGTAACTCGATTACTATGTCCCTTCAAAATTTTGAAATACTGACTAGATGTAGTACTATTCCAAAGTTTTACTGTCTGGTCATTGCTACCACTAGCAAAAATATTACTGTTTGGACTAAAAGTAATTGACCATATCCCGTTGTTAAAACCCTGCAATGTCTGAACGCATTGACTAGTACTAATATCCCAAAGCTTTACTGTATGATCATCACTGCTAGTAGCTACTATTTGACCATTTGGACTAAAGCTTACTGACCATACCCTATTACTATGTCCCCATAAAGTCTTTAGGCAATCACCAGTGGTAACATCCCAAAGTTTCACTGTGTGATCATCACTGACACTAGCCAATATGCTACCACCTGGATTAAAGGCAACTGAATTTACTAAATCAGTATGTTCCTGTAGTGTCTTCAGGCATTGACCAGTACTAATATTCCAAAGTTTGATTGTTTGGTCATGACTAGCACTGGCTATCATATCCTCATGAGGATTGAAGGCAACTGAATATACTCGACGGGTATGCCCTTGTAGTGTCTGAAGGCAAAGACCCGTTTTGGCATCCCAAAGCTTTATCGTATAATCATCACTAGCAGTAGCAAGTAACTGACTATCTGTGCTTAGAGCAACTGACTGAATCCCTCCAGTGTGACCTTCTAGGGTTTGAAGGCATTGAGATGTTTTGATATCCCACCGTTTCACAGTTTGGTCTTCACTGCTACTTACTAAAATATCGCTATCTGAACTGAAGGCAACTGACTGAACTCCACCTTTATGACCATGTAAAGTACTGCAACACTCACCATTGAAAACATCCCACAGTTTTACTGTTTGGTCATTACTACCACTGGCAATCAACTGACCATCCGCACTGAATGCCACTGACCAGATCCAACCACTATGACCCTTGCAAGTGAGAAGTTGTTGACCAGTTGCAACTTGATACAGACGAATTTCTCCATTGGTATCACCCGTAGCTAAAAGGTTCCCATTAGGGCTAAAGACTACTGACAAAACACCACCAAAGGTTTCAACAAAAACACTCTTTGCTAGATTAGTGTGAGCAAAATTAGCATTGTGCAACTTCACATTTCGCAAGTCAGCTTGCCAAACAGCTAAATAAGAAAAATCATAGCCGCTGAAATCAATTTCCAGATGACAAAGCAAATTAAAAATATTTCCACCTATATAACTTGGCTCTAGGGGTGATTCTTCTCTTAGCCTTGCTAGGATTTGAGTGAACCTATTTTGGATTGCTCTTGTGCTTCTAAAGATGGTCAGTAGCCCATCAATCACTGGTTTAAGAATGAGGCGAATTTGAGTCTCTCTTACATAGTCTTTCGCAGTCGCCTTCATAAGAGCGTGGTCTCTGAAAAGGTCAAAATTCTGATTTTCAATTTCCTCACAAACTTGCTCTACCAATCGCTGAGTTATATACTCCATGACGACAGGTTGTAGAGTGAACAGTGCCGTACCTTTTTCATCTGGCGTAGGTATAACTTTGTCGATCAGACACCGCCGTAATAGAGATTCTAGGGAATCTAGTAATTTTTGTGGTGGTATTGGTGATACAATGTCTTCCTTCAGATCTAGGAGCGAAATTGGTTCACGATTGATTGCCAGCCAGTACATTATCGTCTTTTCTAAATCTGGCGATCGCTCAAACTGCTGGTCTAAGATCTCGCGAATATCTCCAAAAACCGCTGTATTTTGTTGTAAAAATTCGGTTATATGACCGTCAAACACATCTTGGATGGTCGTAGCAACTATTTTCAAAGCCAATGGGTTACCTGCATAGAGTTCAATGAGTTTTGTAGATTCCTCCTCTGCAGCCGTTAGACCCTTAACTTTTAGTACTTCCTGTCCTTCCTCTACTTTTAAACCATTTAGTACTAATGAACGGACAGGAAATGCTTGTCCTTTGAGAAATGCCACATCTTTAGGTTTTTCTCGACTGGTCAACACTAAGCAGCTTTGGTGAGTTGCTTCTCCTACCCGTCGTAGAAGCTCACCATATCCTTCATATCCTTCTCGATAAACTCCGGCTCGACTACCACTACTTAAAATTGACTCTGCGTTATCAAGTACCACCAAACAGCGATGACTTTCTAAGTACTCAAGCAGTCGCGATACACGAGCACTTAAGTTTTCAGGTAAATTGCTTTCTGTTTCCTGCTCGTCAGATAAAACTTGTATGAGGTTAGCTACGATAGTTTTAACTGGTGGAGCTTCTCGTAGCGATCGCCACACAACATACTCAAAGTTTTCTTGAATCTGTTGAGCAAGCTTTACAGACAGGGATGTTTTCCCAATACCCCCCATTCCTAATAGTGCTACTAATCGGCAGCGCTCATCAAGAATCCATCTTTCCAAAGTCGCTAATTCTTCTGCACGTCCGTAAAAAAAGGATGTACAGACGGCGTCTCCCCAATCTAAATGAGTATTAGAGCTTAAATAATCACTTTTATCTATTTTTAATTCAAAAGATTCAAATAGCTTTTCCAGGGTTTGCCTGTCAACACCTCTTTCACGATTCAGTACCTTTGAGATTGTACTGGGATACAATCCAGAGCGCGCACTCATTTCTTCGAGAGTGTACCTATTGCCATAATTTTCCTTTGCTTCTAACTTGCGCTTCGCTTCGTGAAGTTTTTGTAAACCTTTTGTTGTTAGCGCAACGCCACGCTTGCGTTTCCAAGTTTGTAAAGTCATGTGAAAAAATGCAATATTTATGATAATAGCTCAACCCTGATTTGGTTGAACAGCAACCTCAATATAGGCTATTCCTTATCGTCTAGAATGTCCTGAAACTTGGAGAAACTTCATAATCAAGGCTTTAGAATCAAGTTGCCTGTACTATGAACCCAATTCAACAAGGCAGTCTAGAATACTTACTACCTTTACCACTTACTATACAACGGAGAGGGGGAGATTCGAACTCCCGGAACCTTTCGGTTCATCCGATTTCAAGTCGGACGCAATCGACCACTCTGCCACCTCTCCAGTAAACCTACCAACAGGTACTTGTTAGTGGTCAGCGAATAATATGCTGACCGACTATATAGTATATCGTATCTTTTACGCAGTTTGCACTACCTGATTAGATAGTTTATACAAAATTTCCTCAGATGCGATGGTAAATTCCTTACCAACCCAGATAAGGGAGACTTGTGAGATTGTCTGGTCTTCTAATAGAGCAATTGAAAAGTTACGCAACTTCTCGCTCCCTTTGTCTACAATCCTCGGCACACTTGCTGCATTCAGGTAAATTGTCCCTTCTGGATTTCTAACAATGTGCTTTCGCAGAACCTTTTTGGTGTGTCGCAGATTGTGGTGCATATGACCAAATGTAACGAGAGGAACCGTTTTGCCAGTACAGCGAGTCTGAGAAATCGCCTCGGCAAAATCTGGATCGCCAAAATCTCCACCAAGTGGTTTCCAGTCTCTGCCACAGGGGTCTTCAGGTTGATCGCCTAAGCCAGTAGGACCATTGTGACCCAAAAAGATAATCCTCTGGGTCGCTGTGTTGTCTGCTTCTGCAAAAATACGGGCTGTAGACTCTTCAAAACTCCTAATTCCATACCTTTTTTCATAGAAATCGGCATATTTCCAATCTGGTCCTCCCCAGCTAAAAGGACGACCACCAACAACGGATAAATCCATTTCTGGAAAATCTAGATGACCATAACCAACATGAGCTTCATTTAGTAAATCCAGTTGTTGCTGTACCCAGTCTTCTTTAGTGCGATCATAAGGGCACTTCTTTCGTCCCCAGTCTGTGGCAGTGTACCAAGCATCATGGTTTCCCAAAACTGCTGCTTTAGGAATGTCGAGGGATGCGATCGCTCTTACTATCTCCACCGACTCATTCCCAAAATCTCCCACAAATAGCACTAAATCAACACCTAGATGTTTAAGTGCAATGCCATCTTCTTCTTCCCATTGGTCGTGAACATCTCCTACTACAGCAATTTTCAATGTTTTTGAATTCGTTTTCTGACTGGTCATGCCACTTTCCTTGCCTTCTGTTTCCAGCATAGGAAACTCACAGGGATTTTGACCAATCCACAGGTAAGGGTTGAAGGTGTGAGAGGTAGGAGTTTTTTGGACTTTTCCCAGACTTATCGTGAACTCACCTAGAAAAGAATGACCCGCCAGCTACTTTTGGTAGAAACTACTATAATTGAATCCACAAGACAATAAGCAATTAGAAGCAACCCCTACTGTGTTTACAAATGCACTGACTCAATCAGACAAAACCCAACTAGGTCATCTACCATTGGACTTATTTGCTGCCATTGATAGTCTGAAAAAAGAACTCAACGCTGTTATTCTGGCACACTACTATCAAGAACCAGATATTCAGGATATTGCAGATTTTATCGGGGACTCATTACAACTTGCAAAAGCCGCGGTTAACACGAATGCAGACGTGATCGTCTTTGCTGGTGTCCACTTTATGGCAGAAACGGCAAAAATTCTTAACCCTGATAAATTGGTACTTTTGCCAGATTTAAATGCTGGTTGTTCCTTAGCCGATAGTTGTTCACCAAAAGAGTTTGCAGCTTTTAAGGCAGCCCATCCTAATCATCTCGTAGTTTCTTACATTAATTGCTCTGCTGACATCAAAGCAATGAGCGATATTATCTGCACTAGTTCCAATGCCGTTAAGATCATTCAGCAGATTCCAGAGGATCAGCCGATTATTTTTGCTCCAGATCGGAATTTAGGAAGATATGTCATGGAGAAGACTGGAAGAAATTTAGTCCTTTGGCAAGGAAGTTGTATTGTGCATGAAACCTTTTCTGAAAAGAAAATTGTGGAGTTAAAGGTAGCACATCCACAAGCAGAGGCGATCGCGCACCCAGAGTGTGAAAGTTCTGTATTGCGCCATGCGAGTTTTATTGGCTCTACAGCGGCTTTACTCAAATACTGTCAACAAAGTCCCATTGAAGAATTTATTGTTGCTACAGAGCCCGGTATTATCCATCAAATGCAAAAACAAACTCCTTACAAGCACTTTATTCCGGCACCACCGATAAATAATTGTAGTTGCAACGAGTGTCCATTCATGAGGTTGAATACTTTAGAAAAGCTCTACTGGGCAATGAAAAACCGCACTCCAGAAATTACTATGTCCGAGGATACTCG
Organism: Nostocales cyanobacterium Centralia_MAG_434; assembly: GCA_021324415.1. GTDB lineage: Bacteria > Cyanobacteriota > Cyanobacteriia > Cyanobacteriales > Nostocaceae > JAJPJF01. The sequence goes on along the minus strand of JAJPJF010000171.1, from coordinate 1,174 downwards.
CCTAGCTGCTCTGCGACCGATTCAGAGAATGCTAGAGATGAGTATTTAGAGGATTTTTTTTTGCTTCTTGTTCAGCAGCTTCACTATATTTTTTGTATAGTTGGGTGCGAATATGAGCTTCTTGATAGCGTCTATGGGTGGGTGGCACAGTATTCATTAATTCTGATGCTCGTTGCCACCTTGCAGCTAAATCTAACCATTGAGCTGATGTTTTAGCTGTTTTACTAGTTGTAGAAGCATAATTGGCAATGCGTACTGCTGCCGCAAACGGATCTTGTGATGAGGCGGAAGCAGTATGGTTCGGAGTAACAGATTTTGGTTTTTCTAACTGAAGATGGCCTTTGATTTTACCATGATTTCCTAGTAATACATAAGAAGTACCACAGAGTAACAGCAAAAACATGCACAAGCTTGCTACTCCTGACGAACTTTGCCAAAACGAATTCTTAGTTTTACTGGTATGAGTCAAAATAGAAAACCCAGAAGGTCGGGATGGGGGCAAATTTGATTTTCCTTGTTCTATTGCACGATCCTGTAATATCGTAATTAGCTGCTTAAAAATATGAGGTTTGGCTAACGTAATTTCTTGTGACCATAGCAACTGGTTGTCTTGATCGCGACTAATTTCCTCTAACCACAGTAATTGCTGTTCTCGCACAATTCGACTATTGATATTAACTCGCCGAATATTACGTGGTGCAATCGACTCTAGAATCTGTTGGATTTGCTTGACTAAAATTGATTGCTCAAGCTTATCTGCTGTTTGAGCTTCACAAAGAAGTTGTAAGACCCCATGATCAAAAATAGCTCTGGTTCTCACACCAGAGGTTGCTAACTTGTCATTCAATATTTGAATAATTGCAGCAACGCTACCTTGATGAGCTTGCCAAGAGATATCATCTATTCTTTCTACCATCTGTGGATTAGTGATAGCTTTTTAACCCTGAATGATTAATGAAATAATCTTTCTTTTAAAAATATAGCTTTTAAAAATATAAGTTTTGTTTTTGATTATATGGGTAAAAATAAAGGCTGCCATACAAAAAACAAAGCCCCCCTATATATACAGAGAGGCATTTGTTGATATTATAAACCTGGCATCGAGCTATTTTGGCAGGAGGCAACCCTCCAACTATCGTCGCCGCAGCAGCGTTTCACCTCTGAGTTCGGGATG
>JAJPJF010000461.1 GCA_021324415.1 Nostocales cyanobacterium Centralia_MAG_434 | reverse complement strand
TCTTCCGAGACCACTCAAATGATAAAAGTTCCTCTTCTTTTATTTGAGCGTTTGAGAGATATTGCTGTTTACGCTGCTTGATTGAATCAAAAATGGATAAAGTCGAGATAATAATGGAAGTAAGAAGTATTTAATTGCATTGGTTTTAACGCCCCACCATCATTCTCTGGTAGTGGGGTTTTTCATTAAGGGAAATCTTGTGCAGTTTTGGTGAATGATAGGGTGTGACATTTAAATCGCACGTGAGATAATTTAGCAATCATGTCATGTTAATCCCTTTGTTGAAGAGAGTAGGATTGTTTTTTCTTTAATTTGTCTTAAGGCATCAACTATACCATTAATCGTATTTTGAATCAATACATAGTTGCTCTTGATTATTATATTATTTAGCTATTAAATATAAAATATTATGTATTTTTTCACTTATATCTCTTTCGTTTACCCTGCTTTTTATTGTTGAGCGGGGTATTTTTATGTTTTTATGTTCTTAAGCGTTTATAAGCTCTAAACATTATATATAGTATTAGTATTCTACTCATAGAAACATCCCACGTTGATTCTGATTTAAAGTAGAGTTTTCTATTTTTACCTTATTTACTAAAATGATTGTGGTAAAAAAATATGTCATTAAATACACACGTAGTATATTTTTTACTACGTGTATTTTTTTGCTCTTTTATAGAAGACCTATGGTTAGGGAGATCTACAAGATCCCACGCTAACCTTGCGGTATATCGTGGGAGGATGTCAAACTGGTACCTGAATCTTTTGACTACCAGCAAGACCAAAGGCAGAGTGAAGAGCACGTATTGCCTTAATACCTTCCTCTTGTGCAACGACACAGCTAATTTTGATTTCTGAAGTAGCAATCATTTGAATATTAATTTGGTGCTGTGCTAAAACCTCAAACATTTTAGCCGCAACACCTGGTTGTCTCACCATACCCGCACCCACAATGCTAACCTTAGCGATCGCTCCATCTAGAATAACCTCACCCCACCCAAATTCTGCTGCTGCTTTTGCCAGGGTTTCCCTAACAAACTCTGCATCTGTATGTGCAACAGTGAAGGCAATGTCGCGTCTAGGAACACCATCAATCATCCGACAGCGTGGTGATTGAATAATCATGTCAACGCTAATTTTATGCTGTGCCAACAGACTAAACAACTTCGCTACCATTCCCAGATGATCTGGTACTTGGCGAATTGCCAAACGGGCTTGATCGATATCTAAGGCGATGCCACGGATGGAAAGAGTGGGAGTGAGGAGAGAAAAAGAAGCATCTGTCTTTTCTATCTCCATATCTTCTCCCAAATCCCATGTCCCTAATCCCCACTCTGTGGGAACTCGGAGTTCTCTATTTCCCACTTCGTCTACCTCAAAGGCTTTGTGGAGTGCTGAAACTGCGTACTCACAGTCTAGTGCATCAATCACACAACTAACTTTGACTTCACTAGTGGAAATCATCTGAATGTTTACCCCAGCATCTGCGAGGGAGGCAAACATTTTAGCAGCCACGCCAGGACGTCCGATCATTCCTGCGCCTGCGATACTAACTTTGGCAATATTTTGCTGTACTGTGACTTCAGCAAGATCTGCTTCAGTTTCTTGGTAAGCGCGGATAGCAGCTATGATTGTCTGTGCTACAGCTTCCGCTTGTTTGAAAAAAGGTGTCCTTATTGTAAAAGCAATATCGTTTGTATCACCTTCATGTATTGACTGGATGATGAGATCTACATCCACATTCTGATGGACAATTTTCCTAAACACACGCGCTGCAATACCTGATTTGTCTGGAACTTGGAGCAGTGATACTCTCAGTTGCTTAGCATCAAATGTCACATAATCCACTGGACGAGCAACCTCCAGATTAGTCAATGAGCGCATCTGTGGTTTTGTGGGCAAAACCCATGTACCAGGTTCATTTGTCCAACTAGAGCGGATCATCAATGGAACACAATAGTTTCGAGCAATTTCTACCGCACGAGGATGCAGCACTTTTGCTCCTAAGCTAGCAAGTTCCAACATTTCATCACAGGTAATCTTATCTATGAGTTGTGCTTCTGGAACTAACCGAGGATCTGTAGTGAGAATACCGGGCACATCCGTATATATCTCACAGTAATCGGCTCGTAATGCTGCAGCAAGAGCCACGGCTGAAGTGTCAGACCCACCACGTCCTAAGGTAGTTATATCCCATTCCCAAGTATTGGTTATTCCTTGAAAACCTGCTACAACAACAACTTTATCCTGATTTAACTGCTGTTGAATACGCTCAGTTTCAATATGCAAAATTCGAGCGCGGGTCGGTTCTGATTCAGTAATAATTTTAACTTGAGCGCCAGTCAAAGATATTGTTGGTTGTCCTAACTCTTGCAATGCCATACTAACTAGGGCAATGGATACTTGCTCACCAGTAGACAATAGAACATCCATTTCTCGATGGATAGGATTGTGAGAGATCTCGTGTGCTAGTTTGACGAGTCCATCAGTGGTTTTTCCCATTGCGGAAACGACCACTACTACAGAGTTTCCAGCTTTCACAGTCTGACAGACACACTGTGCTACAGCTTGAATACGCTCAACAGATCCGACAGAAGTACCACCGTATTTTTGAACTATGAGTGCCATAACTATAATAAATACGCAATCAATTTGCTATTCGCCACACGCCAGTACTAACCTAACTGCACAGATGTTAATTCCCGCTGCCGACTGAACGCAACTAGAAATTAGTGCAATGGTATTTTCTTCAGGTATCAACATCAAATCTTATCACCTTATAGCTGGTTCTTCATTGAGTTTTATGAGGTCAAACACTGTTCTTGGATTTTAATCAACCACAAATCAAATAAAGAAATCTATATACATAGAAAAGCAAAAAACTTATTTTTCAAATTATTGATTTTTATCTGAAGATACTATGTTTTAAAAGAAATTTCCATATATAAATATGTATATACTAAAGTTATTTATATTTGTGCTACAGAGTATAAAAAATCTAAATTTTTTGCAAACATTGAGCAACCAGCTTCCTTGAAGAAACTCGGTTTGATGGAATTGGCAAATTTATAACTCAAAGATTGTTATAGTGAGAAATATATATTAAATAACTAAACATTTTGTATATCAATTTATATCTCACTTTTATCAAAAGCTAATTGATTATTGTTTAAGCAAACGTATGAATAGAATAAGTAGTGTGTTCGCGAAGCGTGTGCTTTGCACTCACGTCTCGCTCGGTGATATATCTAGTGAGCAAGATGCTCGCACTACAAAATAAGTCTGCCAACTTGGGATGCGCCCTAACTAAATACTTATGTAATTGGATTTCTGGGGTTCTACTCTGGCAAATCTGAAGAAATCAACTTTTTTTTGAGCGCAACAACTACAGCTTGAGTTCGATCATGCACATTCAGTTTTTGCAAAATTGTATGAACATGTAACCTCACAGTACCAGGAACAATGTAAAGACTCTCTGCAATTTCTTGATTTGTCTTCCCGGATGCTAATAGTGCCAGAATTTCTTGTTCACGTTGTGTCAATGGACTGGTAAGTTCATCCTCTGCTCGTAGTGAGCTAGAAGATCTATTGCCCTTGTGAAAAGCGGCTCTAATCTCTGTTGTTGCAGTTTGGTCCCACCAAGAAGCACCTGCAGCAACAGAACGTAGTGCTAAAATTAGAGTCTCTGGGGCAATTCCCTTCAAGCAGTATCCCTGAGATCCAGCATCAATTAACCGCCCAATGAGGGATTGTTCAGAACGAGAAGTTAAGACTAAGATTGGCAACTTTGGATGTTGCTGCTTGATTTGACGACAAGCCTCAATCCCTCCAATTCCTGGCAAGCCCACATCTAACAGGATAATATCCAAAGAATGTCGATTTGTCAGTTCTATTGCTGTCTCACCATCTTCAGCTTCAGCAACAATCTCTAACTCTTCTTGTTGCAATCTTACACGTAAACCGAGCCGAAATAGCTCATCATCCTCGACTAGTAAAATTCGTAGCTTTGCAGGTGACATCACGTAAGTAAAAAAGGCTTTAACCAGTTATGCAGGTAGTTTGATAATCAAAAAGAATAATAGTTACTAAATTATACTAATACTTTTAGATCTGAAAAGAATTACTGGACATTCTATTATAGCTTTTAGTTGAGAGGTTATTGATAAAGTCAATATAAATTTATACTTTTATCCAAGTTCATATTTCTACCCAATTAGCAGGCATATAATCTCATGGTTCAAACACCTTAATTCCAATAAGGAAGGATATAAATAGCTGAGACATGCTTACTGTCAACTTCTAGATACAAACATAAGCACAAATGATGAAAAGGTTAAAAATTTTTTCTGATTTTTTCTAACTCTTGAAAAAATTGTCAACCGAGAGTTATAGAAATCATAACTCATTTGCAAACAGTTGAGAAATTAGGTTTAGTGAAGTTGTCAACTTTATGACTCAAATAAGATTGCTCTACGGAGCATCCTCTAAATGAAATAAGTAGTGCGTTCGCGAAGCGTGTGCTTTGCACTCACGTCTCGCTCGCTTGATGTATCTAGCGAGCAAGATGCTTGCACTACACAATAAATTTGCCAAATCGGAATGCTCCCTTGCTATATGTTTTCTGATATATATTTTAATGAATTTAGTAAATAGATAGTTTAGATAATAATTTATTAATAGATATAGACAAATAATTTAATAACAATAAAATAAATATTTTTGTTAAAAAATAGAAAAGGATGTATCATACTGAATGAATAGAGCTTAGGTAAAACAAATACAGTCCACTTGAGCAAGATGTTTCCACTACAGATTAATAATCAAAGCTTTTAATTATTGTGATAATTTTGTTCACAAAAATGTTTTTAATTTATGCTGCAAGGTTTGTTCCAAATTGCTCTTAGCATACTTCTTCTAGTAATATTAGTTCCCATTCTCGGCAGCTACTTAGCGAACATTTTCTTGGGAAAGAAAACATTTTTAGATCCAGTAATAACACCTTTAGAACAGGGAATTTACCTGTTAAGTGGTGCTGACCCTGAAGAGAATATGAGTGGTCCGCAGTATGCTCAAGCAGTGATAATCAGCAATTCAGTCATGGCAATTTTTGTGTTTGTCTTGCTGATGTTTCAAGCAAGGTTACCTCTAAATCCAACAGGTTTAGGTAACCCAACTTGGGATACAGCTTTGCATACGACGATCTCATTTTTAGTTGCGGCTGACTTACAGCACTACTCTGGTGAGACAACCATGTCCTACTTTAGCCAATCAGCAGCTTTGAGTTTTTTAATGTTTATTGCTCCGGCAACTGGTGCGGCAGTAGGAATTGCCTTCATTCGTGGTTTGACTGGCAGACCACTGGGAAACTTTTATATTGATTTCATTCGTTCTATCACGCGAATTTTACTGCCTATCTCAATTGTGGTTGGAGTGTTGTTACTTATTGCAGGCATCCCAGAAACTCTAGCAGGTCCTCAGATAGTGACGACCTTAGAGGGAGCAACACAAGCGATCGCCCGTGGACCAGTGGCAAATTTCGAGAGCATCAAGATGTTGGGAGACAATGGTGGTGGTTTTTTTGGTATCGGCTCGGCTCATCCATATGAAAACCCCAACGGTGCTACTAATTTGTTAGAAATCCTGTGTCAGCTACTTCTTCCCTCTGCTTTTATCTACACCTATGGCGTGTTCATGGGTAATATCAAGCAGGCATGGCTCTTGTTTTGGATGGTGTTGACTGTCTTTATCGTTTTTATTGGCGTCACTGCTGTCGGTGAGTACTCGGGCAATCCACTAGTTAATTCCATTTTGGCAGAACAAACACCCAATTTAGAAGGTCAAGAAGTCAGGTTGGGTTGGGCGCAAACAGCTTTATTTGCCATGACCACTACCGCTACCATGACTGGGTCATCTAATGCCGCCTTTGATTCCCTAATGCCAACAGGCGCTTTTTGCGCACTCTCCAACATGTTTCTTCAAGTCATTTGGGGAGCAGTAGGAACTGGAACTGCTCACTTGTTTGTCTTTGTATTTCTGACAGTGTTTCTGACAGGTTTGATGGTCGGGCGGACGCCTGAATTTCTGGGACGCAAGATTAACAAACGGGAAATTACCCTAGTGAGCATAATTGTACTCATCCACCCCATCTTGATTTTGATTCCCTCCTGTATTACCCTGGGCTTTCCCGATACCTTGGCTGGCATTAGCAATCCAAGCTTTCATGGGCTAACACAGGTAGTCTATGAGTATACCTCTGCGGCGGCTGGCAATGGTTCTGACATGGCTGGCTTAGGAAACAGCCAACCTGCACCCACTGCTTTTTGGTATAACCTAACTACAGCTATTGTTTTGTGGGCTGGACGGTTTATCCCAATTATTGCGGTACTACTCTTAGCTGAAAGTTTTTCCCACCAACAGACTGTACCTGTAACAGCATCAACATTGTTAACAGATACTGTTCTATTTACGGTCATCACAGCCGCAACTATCTTAATAGTGGGAATACTGACATTTCTTCCAGTTTTGGCTTTGGGTCCGGTTGCTGAAGCCTTTCAAATTACAAGTGGGGTTAAGTGATGAATTCAGAATTTCAGTCCTCTCCTCAACCTTTTTATCCTCATCTCGGTGGTCCTCGTGCTTCACGTAAACGTACACTACAAACAGATACAAAAAGCTTGTACCAAAGAGCTTTCAAAGAAGCTTTTGTGAAGCTCAATCCGAAATTCATGGTCAACAACCCAGTCATGTTTGTCGTGTGGGTAGGAACAATCATTACTGCACTGATGACTATTGATCCATATCTATTCGGTCCAGTCTCAGGTAAAGACCTACGGTTTTTTAATGGACTCATTACACTAATTCTGTTCTTCACCGTGGTGTTTGCTAACTTTGCTGAGGCAGTAGCAGAAGGACGTGGTAAAGCACAAGCCGATGCCTTGCGAGCAACTAAATCAGAGACTATTGCCCAAAAACTCTTACCCAATGGCTCAATCCAACAGGTTAGTTCTACTGCCCTCCGCCGAGGCGATCGCGTGAAAGTTATTGCTGGTGACATTATTCCAGCTGATGGAGAAGTCGTTGTCGGTGTTGCTAGTGTTGATGAATCCGCCATTACAGGAGAATCAGCACCAGTTCTGAAGGAGCCAGGATCAGATGTTGCTAGTTCTGTTACAGGTGGCACGCGCATCATCTCAGATGAACTCATTATCCAAATCACATCTGACCCTGGACAAGGATTTATTGACCGGATGATTGCTTTGGTGGAAGGAGCTGAGCGGACAAAAACACCGAATGAAATTGCTCTGACTGTATTACTAGCAGTGTTGACACTGGTGTTTTTGTTTGTTGTGGCAACTATTCCCACAATGGCTAATTATATTAACAGTCCTGTCAGTGTTGCTATTTTGATTGCCCTACTAGTAGCACTGATCCCAACAACAATTGGTGGGTTATTAAGTGCGATTGGAATTGCAGGTATGGACCGTGTTGCACAGTTTAATGTGATTGCCACCTCAGGAAGGGCGGTAGAAGCTTGTGGAGATGTCAATACACTGATTTTAGATAAAACTGGAACTATAACTTTAGGCAACCGCTTGGCAGAAGAATTTATCCCAGTCAATAGTCATTCAATGGAGGAAGTGGCTAGGATGGCTTTGAGCGCGAGTGTGTTTGATGAGACGCCAGAAGGAAAGTCCATTGTCCACTTGGCTGAAAAATTAGGCGCGGTGATTAATTTTGATCGGCATCAAGCCGAAGGTATTGAGTTCTCGGCCAAAACCCGTATGAGTGGGACTGATTTGCCAGATGGCAGCAAGGTTCGCAAGGGAGCGGTAGAGGCAATCAAAAGGTTCGTGCATTTACCTAGTGGACAATCAGTACTTGACCTTAATGAATCCTATGAAAAAATATCTCGACTAGGAGGCACACCTCTTGCCGTTGCCTACGAGCAAGAAATCTACGGAGTCATCTATCTCAAAGATATTGTTAAACCTGGTATTCGTGAACGCTTTAACCAGTTGCGGAGGATGGGCATTCGCACTGTGATGTTAACTGGAGATAATCGAATTACTGCATCTGTCATTGCTCAAGAAGCTGGTGTGGATGACTTCATTGCGGAAGCAACACCAGAAGACAAAATCAGTGTAATTCAGCACGAACAAGCACAAGGTAAATTGGTGGCAATGACAGGAGATGGCACAAACGATGCTCCAGCACTGGCTCAAGCAAATGTTGGAGTTGCTATGAATTCTGGCACTCAGGCTGCAAAAGAAGCTGCCAATATGGTGGATTTAGACTCTGACCCCACAAAGCTGATCGATATTGTGGCGATCGGTAAACAATTGCTGATTACACGCGGAGCATTGACCACTTTTTCAATTGCCAATGATATTTCTAAGTATTTTGCCATCATCCCCGCCATGTTTGCAGGTGCGGGAATTGGTAGCCTCAATATCATGGGCTTGACAAGTGCTAAGTCAGCTGTATTGTCGGCACTCATTTACAATGCTTTGATTATTCCCGTCCTCATTCCCCTTGCGCTTAAAGGTGTAAAATTCAGACCACTCTCAGCTAATCAGTTGTTACAACGTAACATTCTCATTTATGGATTGGGGGGTGTGCTAGCACCATTTATTGCCATCAAGTTCATTGATGTTGCAATTGCGGCTGTGGGATTAGTTTAGTGCAACAAACTCATCAAACCATGTAGGAAATAGACAAAAACATTGTTATTTGCTAACCGGAGAGCTTTTTATGTCTTTCTTACAAGAAATCAGCAAAGCAATTAGAGTAACCATCATCATCTGGGTACTGACAGCTTTAATTTACCCTGGCTTCATGCTGTTTATAGGTTTACTCTTCCCATACCAAGCTCATGGCAGCTTGATTGAGAATAAGCAAGGACAAGTAGTAGGTTCTGCTTTAATTGGTCAGCCTTTTTCTTCTGAACATTATTTTTGGAGCCGTCCTAGTGCAGTGGATTACAGCACAGCTGATCCTAAAAAAGATACAAATGGCATCCTCAAAACAGGTGTTTCTGGTGCTAGCAACTTAGCTCCTAGTAATAGCAAAGAATTACTCAAAAATGCCCGCAAACCAGATGAACCAGACTTACTTAAACGGATTCGGTCAGATGTCAGCAATCTGCAAAAGGCTGAGATTAGACCAACATCTGATTTAGTCTACTCCTCCGGCTCCGGTCTAGACCCTCATATCACAGTTGAGGCAGCTCATGCTCAGGTCAAACGTATTGCTAAAGCTCGATCTCTATCACCTGATGATGTTCAACACCTAATTAATGAAAACACAGATGGTCGATTTTTAGGGATTTTTGGTGAGCCTGGAGTCAATACGTTGACACTCAATCTAGCTTTAGATCAAAAGCAAAATAATGCTTTATCACAAAATCATCTTGACTTACAAAAGTATTAAGGAGTAGTTAAATTGGTGACACAATCTAATCAGGGAAATAAAGATATATTTCTGTATCCTCATGCTCGTTACTATGGTCAAACCAAGCCAGAGAATCTCATCTTTAATTCTAACCTTCAAGAATTTGCGCAAAGAGTCGGCTACATCACTAATTTACAAACCAATGGCAAGCTCTCTTCAGTTGAAGCCTACAACCAAATTCATATGCTTTGGAAACAGTTGAAGCGTAGTAAAAAGGAACTAGAAACATGTGAAAAGAAAGAATACAATGGGTAATGACTGTAATATTACTCCTGTTAAGCAAAAATAACTATGACAGTCCTAAATCATTCGTGAGGGTAGAGAGACCCGGTTTCTTAAAGAAACCGGGTCTCTAAGACTTTTGATTTTGACAACTCATATAGGACTGCTATATGTAATAAAAGATATCTTATATATGGTAGATATATAACTATCTAAACACAGTTTATAAATATCCACACTTTTAATTTATATAAAAATAATTCACTTGACTTTATCTAAAAATATTCCATAATTAAATATGAAGTAGCTACGTGTCAACCAACTATTCTTGTGTTTATTCTTATATAGAAACCTGCTTACAAATAAGAACAGGTATGGTCTTCCAATGCGCAACATAATGCAGATTGGCGCGAAAGTGGAACCTTTTTTGTCAATTATAATTATAGTTATAATTAGAAGCTATGCATAATATTGAGATCATTCTTGGGCTGCTGTTGGTTGTTGCCTTTCTAGCAGTAGTTGCTGAAAGACTGGTGATCCCTTACCCGATTCTGCTTGTCTTGGGTGGGCTTGTTCTTGGCTTTGCACCAGGTTTGCCCAAAGTTGAAATTAACCCTGAGCTCATCTTCGTTGTTTTCTTACCACCACTGGTAACTTCAGCAGCATGGTATATCCCTTTAAGGGATTTCCGCACTGTCTTAGTATCTGTGTTGTTGCTATCTACTGGTTTGGTACTGGCTACTACATCTGTCGTTGCTGTAGTAGCACATACAGTACTCAGTGGTATTCCTTGGTCATCGGCTTTCGTGTTGGGGGCTGTTGTCTCACCTACAGATTCTGTAGCAGCTACGGCGATCGCCCAGAGGCTAGGTGTTCCCCGACGTATTGTCACAATTTTGGAAGGTGAAAGTCTTGTGAATGATGCCACTGGCTTGGTCACTTATCGCTTTGCTCAAACAGCTGTTGTGACAGGGGTTTTTACGTTCTGGCAAGCTGGGGTATGGTTCTTTTTAGTAGCGATTGGTGGTGTAGTCATAGGGTTAGCTTTAGGATGGCTACTTGCCTGGATACACAACCGTTTAGATGAGTCTTTAGTCGAAGTTACCTTGAGCATCTTGATGTCTTACGGAAGCTATCTGCTAGCAGAACATCTTGGTGTATCGGGAGTATTAGCAGCTATGACTATCGGACTTTACCACCGTTGGAAAAGTCCAGAGATACTTTCATCCAGAACTCGCATCCAGGCGATCGCTGTTTGGGAATTTATTGTCTTTATTTTGAATGGTCTGATATTTATTCTTATTGGTTTACAGTTACCAATTATTCTTAACAGTATCTCTGGAAAGTCAATTCCTATACTGATTTGGTCTGGTATAGTGATTAGTGCCACTGTCATAGGTGTGCGTTTACTGTGGGTCTTTCCTGGTGCTTACCTAGCAAGAGTCCTGAGTAAACAACTGCGCGAAACCGATCCCTCTCCTTCTTGGGAGCGAATTTTAATAGTAGGTTGGGCGGGGATGCGTGGAGGTATTTCTCTAGCAGCTGCCTTATCCTTACCCCTCTCGATCAACAATGGTACTCCCTTTCCTGGTCGCGACTTAATTATCTTTTTGACCTTTTTTGTCATCTTAGTGACATTGGTGCTACAAGGGTTGACTCTACCCATGTTGATCCGTTCGCTTAAAGTGACCGAAGATGGTATTGAGGCTGAACGTGAAGAGATGGAGGCAAGGCTAAGAGCAGCAGAGGCTGCGATCGCACGTATTGAAGAACTGACTATCCAAGACAATCAACTGGCCCAAGCAGAGATGGTTAAATGGTTGCAAACTCAGTATAAAGAGCGTATCCGCCGCTTTAGTGCTTGTTGTAAGGCAATGGATTGTGGAAGTTATGAGCAACTCACTGCTATTCAAGCTGTGCAACACCAGGCACTTGCTGCTGAGCGAAAAATGGTTGTAAGACTGCGTAATCAAGGCATAATTAGTGACGAAATATTACACCGCCTTGAGCGTGACCTTGATTTGGAAGAGGCGCGGCTTGTGGCATGATAACAATTCATATCACCATAAATTTGATACGTTTGGCAACTAAAGAGACAAGGGGGATGGATTTTTATCAAGAATTTCGTGAAATGGCATGAGGGATGATAAGAGGAGTGCTGGAAAAATCACAACTAAGTGCGGACCTAGATGAATTGTAAAAATTAAACGTTTCAGAATCCCGGTGTCTTCAAGAAACCGGGATTCTCATGTTGCACGAATGCTTTAGGATTGCTATAAATAAACCATCTCAGTATTCTGAGATGGGTAAGAGGCAATTAAACGAGTAAAACTGTTTTTTTTAATGCTACTTACTTTTTGCTTGATCTAAAGCCAAATTCAGCTTGAGGACATTTACCCGAGGTTCTCCCAAAAGTCCAAACTGTCGCCCTTGAGTATTTTGCTTAACTAACTTTTGAACTTCTGTAAGAGGGAGGTTGCGGGCTTTAGCTACTCGAGGTGATTGCAGATTAGCATTAGCAATAGAAATGTGGGGATCAAGACCAGAACCGGAAGCAGTTACAGCATCAACAGGCACAAGGACGTTATCAGCTAAGCCATTTTCCTTACGGTAGGCTGCAACTGCATCTTTGACTCCATCAATTAATTTTTTATTGGTGGGACCGTAATTGCTCGCACCACTTTGGGCTGCATTGTAAGGCTGAGGTTTGTCAGTGGTACCAGTTTTGGTAGTAGCGCTGGGACGAGGATGAAAGTACTTGGGAGCCGTAAAATTCTGACCAATCAGTTCAGAACCAATGACTTTGCCATTGACGGTAATTAAACTACCTTGAGCTTGGTAAGGAAAGAGGACATTTGCAACTACTGTTGTCAAGAGTGGGTAAATGATACCGCACAAAATGATAAACCAGATAGCAGTGGTGATTGCAGGTATCAGTACACTAACAAACGGTGAACGAGACTGCACTGTCATGATAGATAACTCCTAAATTGAGGTTAAAAAGTCTTGCCAGAGGCTAGCTCAAAGTGTTCTGATATTGGACCTAGTGCCAAGGCTGGGAAAAAAGTCAACCCACCAACAATCAAAATTGATGCCAGCAACAGTACCCCAAAAAACACGGTGTTTGTGGACATCGTACCAGGAGTCTTGGGTACCCTAGGTTTAGTAGCCAAGCTACCGGCAACAGCCAGCATGGGCAACACTGGAGCTAAGAACCGTCCTAGCAAGATCCCTAATCCCAGCACTGTGTTGTAGAAGGGAGTGTTACCATTCAGTCCAGCAAAGGCTGATCCATTGTTAGCTGTTACTGATGTAAAGGCATACAAAAGTTCACTGAACCCATGGGCATCAGGGTTATTTAAACTGTCCAGTGCTTTAGGCCAAACCAGAGCCAATCCAATTCCTATTAAAATTGTGAACGGGTGAGCCAAGAGCGCAAGAGAAACAAGTTTGACCTCTTTTGCTTCTATTTTCTTGCTTAAAAATTCTGGGGTACGCCCCACCATCAACCCGACAAGAAAGACCGTGACAGCGGCATACATAATCAACGTAATCAGCCCGACACCTTTACCACCAAAGACCACATTCAGCAGCATTTCTGAAAGAGCAGCAAAACCTCCCATAGGTGTAAGACTATCATGCATGGCATCGACGCTTCCAGTGGTTGCTGCTGTCGTGGCGGTTACAAACAAGCTAGTCTGAGCAATGCCAAACCGTACTTCCTTACCTTCAAAGTTACCTCCACTTTGCAAAGATGAGAGAGTTTGGTCAGATCCAACCTGCGTTAATAGTGGATTACCAATTTGTTCAGCAGGAAACACTGTCACTAAAAATCCAATAAATAAGGCTGCAAATACCCCAAAAAATACCCATCCTTGTCGCCGTGCCTTTACCATTGTTCCAAAGGTATAGGTGAGTGCTGGAACAATCAGCAGCATTGACAGGATCTCCAGTGTATTTGTCAGAGGAGTTGGATTTTCAAATGGGTGCGCTGAATTTATGCTAAAAAAGCCACCGCCATTAGTGCCAATGTTTTTAATCGTCTCTAGGCTCGCAACCGGACCACGCGCAATGGTTTGAGTGACACCTTCCAAGGTACTGGCGATCGCTGCTGGCTCTAAAGTCTGAGGAATGCCTTGCCAGACGTAAACTAGGGAAAGAATGAAACAAACTGGCAAAAATAACCGATAAATTGCCCGAGTTAAGTCTACCCAGAAGTTGCCCAGATTGTTGATACCATTTTGGCTCAACCCCCGGATCACTGCCACCCCAGCGCCAAGACCAGTGGCTGATGAGGTGAACATCAAGCAGGTGATCATCACCATCTGATTAAAGTAGGAAAGTGTTGTCTCACCACCATAATTCTGCCAGTCTGTATTTGTAACAAAAGAAACTGCAGTGTTAAAAGCGAGTTCTGGAGTGGGTGCCGGAGAAATTTTATCAGGATTGAGGGGTAAAAAGTCTTGGAGTCGTTGTGTTGCATAAAACAACAGCACAAAAACCAAATTGGAAAGCACTATTGCCTGACTATAACGTTGCCAGGTCATTTGTTCTTGAGAATTGATTCCTAAAAAGCGGTAAGTGTAACGCTCTAGAATTGTATCTTTTTCGTCAGTAAAAATTTTGACTAAATATTTACCTATTGGAACTACAAAACCAAACCCGATGATCAAAAGAATGATCACCAATTGCAAGATGTTTAAGAACATACCAATTTTTTCCTTACAGCCACTCAAACGCTTTAATCAACCCAAGAAAACTGATAAAGCTTAATAAAATCAGTCCCACAAAAATGAGATCACTCATAAATTAAGAAATGTTATTGATGTATGCGTACACAAGATGGGCATAGGGCATAGGGCATAGGTTTCAAGCTTTGTTTAATTCCTAACTCCTACCTCTCTAAAACCTTTGCGGTTGTAACATGACCATCATTAGATAAATTGCGAGTCCTACGGTTACGAGTCCTAGGAGTCCGATCGCATAAGCATTGAGTCGAGAAATACTTCCTCCTGTAGCTGCTAATACGGTAGGGGCAATGATTAGGTTCAACAGCAGAGCAAGAAAGAGTTTGAGGGGAAGCGATCGTAGGAGTCCATGCGACTGTAGCTCTGGAGTCAAATCTGCCAATAGGGTTTGTATTTCATTAACTAGCTTAAGGTTCTTCATGGATGAAATTCCTCCTGTGAATGTATTTAAATTCCAAGCTATGCTAAGCCCACAGCAGAAATAATGATGTCAATGATTTTGATGCCAATAAAGGGAGCAATGATACCGCCAACACCATAGACATACACATTGCGTTGCAACAATTGATCGGCGCTGAGTGGTCGGAATTGCACACCTTTAAGTGCCAAAGGGATAAGGGCAGGAATAATTAGAGCATTGAAGATCAACGCAGAGAGAACAGCAGATTGCGGACTTGCTAAAGCCATAATATTCAGATTACCAAGTCCAACAGCAGTAAAGATGGCGGGAATAATCGCAAAGTATTTGGAAATATCATTGGCAATTGAAAAGGTGGTTAATGCACCACGGGTAATCAGCAACTGCTTACCAATCGTGACGATATCAATCAGCTTGGTTGGATCAGAATCCAAATCCACCATATTGGCAGCTTCTTTCGCTGCTTGTGTACCCGAGTTCATTGCCACACCCACATTTGCCTGAGCTAAAGCTGGAGCATCGTTTGTTCCATCCCCTGTCATTGCTACGATTTTGTTTTCTGCTTGTTCAGCTTGAATCACTCTCATTTTGTCTTCAGGTGTAGCTTCAGCAATGAAGTCATCCACACCAGCTTCTGCAGCAATTACAGATGCGGTAATCCTGTTGTCCCCTGTTAACATAATAGTGCGAATACCCATCCGTCGCATTTGATCAAACCGTTCGCGAATACCAGGTTTGACAATATCTTTGAGATAAATGATTCCGTAAACATCTCCTTCTTTACAGACTGCTAGAGGTGTACCACCTAAGCGTGAAACCCGCTCGTAGGCTTGATCGAGATCAGAAGTGAGTGCACCACCGCGCGATCGCACAAACCCTTTGATGGCATCAACTGCTCCCTTACGCACTTGCACACCATTTGGTAAGTTTGTTCCACTCATACGAGTTTTAGCTGTAAACTCAATTCCTTCCGCTTTAGTTTCATCAAAATCTACTTTTGCGCCTAAGCGATTTGCCAATCCGACAATTGATTTCCCTTCCGGTGTTTGGTCAAAAATACTAGAAGCTAAAGCGACTTGAGCTAAATCTTTCTCAGAATGACCATTAACAGGTATAAACTCTTCTGCTAAACGGTTACCAAGAGTGATTGTACCTGTTTTGTCGAGGATAAGTGTATTGACATCTCCACACGCCTCAACAGCCCTACCTGAGGTAGCAATCACATTAAACTGAGCAACCCGATCCATCCCAGCAATCCCGATCGCGCTGAGTAAACCACCAATAGTGGTAGGAATCAAAGCTACTAATAGAGAAATTAAAGTTGCAATACTTACTGGATTGCCTCGATAATTAGCGATCAAGGGAAGTATCGCCACTACTACCAGAAAGATTAGGGTAAGACCTGCCAGTAAAACTGTCAAAGCAATTTCATTAGGTGTTTTCGTCCGTTCTGCCCCCTCTACTAAGGCAATCATCCGATCAATGAAGCCTTGTCCTGGGTCAGCAGTTATGCGGATAGTTAATTCATCTGATAGAATGCGTGTGCCGCCTGTAACGGAGCTAGAAATGTCTGTACCTGGTTCTTTCAGCACTGGCGCTGATTCTCCAGTAATAGCAGATTCATCAACTGAGGCTATACCTTCTATCACCTCTCCATCAGCCGGAATGATATCACCAGCAATGACTTTTACGAGGTCGCCTTTTCGCAGATTTGTAGAACTCACTTCTTGTACTAAGCCATTGGGCGAGAGTCTGCGAGCTGTTGTATCTGATCTAGTTGCTCGGAGTGCATCTGCTTGTGCTTTACCTCGTCCTTCCGCTACTGCTTCGGCAAAGTTAGCAAAAACGACGGTAAAGAACAAAATCACTGTAATCAAACCATTGTAAAAGTATTGATTTTTTCCAGGTGTTGAACCAAACAGGTTTGGATCAATAGTTGTCAAAGCAGTGATGATGGTACCGACCCAAACCACGAACATGACTGGGTTTCTAACCATTATGCGGGGGTCTAGCTTGACGAAAGACTCCCGAATCGCTCTTGCATAAAGACCATTAGTATTAACCTTTGCAGTATGGTGCCGTGAGTAACGCGGACCTCTGGTAGGTGGAATAGTCGATGACGTGGTCAAAGATGAAGATTCAGATGAACTCATATTCTAAAATTTCATACAAATGAAAAAGTGTTATTACCTCAATAGAAAACAAACGATAGCCTTCAGTAACCTTGACATAAAGCCTTGTTTAGTTTGTCTAAAGACAATCGTTTATTGCAGAAGTAACCATGTTGTCAAACTATACGTACTCGTTTCTCCTGAGATGATCTAAGTATAAGAATATAAAACTCAAAGTTGAAACCTACAATCACCTACTAATTTCAAGTAGTTCATTAACACTATGTAATTTACTTCTATTAAGCCAATAAAGTCAAGGCATAAATTATAGCTGAAACCAGATATATTTTTAGCCATATATTTAGGATATATCTAGAGATATAGTTGCAAAATAAACACTAAATTATACTTATCAGTAAGTCGCTATCAGCAAATAAAAATTCTACCTTGATCCACTAAGGGAGATCCTTAAAAATAAAAACAAGCGCCTTTGTTGGTTAGTTCGCTACTCGCAGAAAGATATTTGTTGTAATAAGGCGCTTGTTTTTATTTCATGGCAAGTGCCTAAGCTAGTTGAAAATAAAGCACTTCAATAATTCTCTATATAATCAGCTAGTCATGATTAGCACAATTGTCACCAACTTGCTTAATTTAACAAGACTAATATATACTTTCGTCAAATACGACTATTAACATTCATAATTAATACTTTTCTTACACTCTTTTAAAAGAGTGACTCACTTAATCTAAGTGTGTGCTTGGCAATTTCGGTTCGAGATTCTTCCATTAGGCAGTACCGTTTTGCATAGAGTCACGGAGTGGCTACTTTGAATATTGTCAGTTCTTGAGGACTTGATAAGATTTGCGCGGCTAAGATTAGCATTCATTAAATCGGCTAATTCTAGGTTAGATGCTTCTAAATTTGCCCCTTGTAAAGAACTATCAACTAACAGGGTACTGCTTAGGTTTGCTCCTGTAAGGTCGGCTCCTTGTAAATTTGCACCCCGCAGGTCTGCCCACTCTAAATTTGCATAGCGGAGGTTAGCATTTTTTAAATTGGTTTCATGAAGATCCGTCGAACGCAGGTCTACTTGCTGTAAGTTTGCCCCCGACAAGTTTGCTTGTGATAGATGACAGCTAAAACACTTATGTGTTGTCTCAAGCTGTTGAATCTCGCGCTGTCTAAGCAAATCCTGACCTTGGCTAACTAGAGAAGGAATCAGGATAAGCGTCATAGTCATGAGAGGACGAAGTAAAGGAGTCATAATATGAGCTGAATCAAAATTCTCAATAGGTCAGACCCAATCATCTTTTGACTTTCCTACACATAGGAATTTCAAATGGCAGTTAGCAATGTTATCTTGACTAACAAAGATTTACTTAGCCACCTTAAAAGATAATTCTATTATGTAATATTTTATTAGATCTTTTATGTCTCGCAAGGAATATTTAAAGCTATTTTTTTGTTTATATCTTAACTTATATACCTAGTATTTATTCAGTACATATAATCATAATTATATTTACAAACTTGTATATATACTACTTTTTATTAGCTTCTCACAAAGAAAATATGGCTCTTCAGTTCTTTTTATGGAGTCGAATAATAAATAAAATCTAATCAGAGCCTATATGCCTTGCTATGACTGGATTCTAAATTTTTGAGCCTTTCTATAAAAT
>JAJPJF010000359.1 GCA_021324415.1 Nostocales cyanobacterium Centralia_MAG_434 | reverse complement strand
CGTGCTTGGCTTTTAGCAACGGCGTATTCGTGCTTTTCTCCAGCACCCAAGCCTTGATAATCACTAGCTACAACGACGTATCCAGCCTTGAGGTAGACTGATAGTCCGGGTATACCATAGTCATTCGGCACGGTACTCTCGAAAGAAGGGTAGCCGACAAAATCACTCACTGGGTTGGGAACGTTGGACGGGGCACAATACCTCGCACCACCAACAGTACCGTGCGCCCAACTGACAACGGGAAGATTGTCGCCCTCTTGCGCTGATCTTGGTGCTATGATCAGACCTGAAACGGCAACCTGAGCATCAGAGGCCGTCCGCGAACGATAGACCACACGCCACGCCCGTGCATATTGAGGTGCATGGATCTCCTCAGACTTGATGATCGTACCCTTCGTCCCAGGCACCTCCTGTGCAGATACGTCGTAGAATATGGGCAATAAACCTGGCTGGTCAGCCGATAATGCGATCGCCGGACTAAGTGCAACGCACATGGCGAGAATTATGACAAAGCAGCACAACAATGCCTTTTTCATGGTTTTGATTTATTTATGCTTGTGTGGCGCAAATTCAGTACTCACATTTGCGGTTGATGGATTTGTCTTTTGGTAAATGCTTTGCCCTTCGTTAATTGTTTTCAACAATTCGATATCAAGAGTCTCCACTGGCTAGAGCGTGAATAGATTGACAGACAAGATGATAAGCTCTGTGAACTTACCTGGTTCAGTCGAATCGGATTCCTGGAACTCGATGCAAAAGATCTGGTTCGGTGCAGGAGAGGCGGGACTTAAAGTCTCGAGCGCAATCTGCTCTCCAAAGGGGTTGTCGCTGGAGTTGTTGCTGGGCAAGGTCCATGCTTTGGAGTGCTCAGCCGTCTTTTTCGTCACTAGCCTGATTTCCTTGAGCAGTAAGCGATTAATTCCTCTAATTCCTCTTAGGCATTTAAGGCGTAATAAAATGTCCAACCGTGCTTTGAGCCACCAAAGGCCCTTGCCCCTACGCTATCAATATATCTGCACAGCGATCCAGAGAGTACGATTGGACATTTTATTTTTTGGATCTCCCCAACGTGACAGTTGTTTAAGGATTACTCATCTACATCAGGGTTACCAGAGTATTCCAACAGTTTACTAACCAAGCTCTCGGTAGCCTCTTGATCTGTCTGTGGAAGCTGTAAATCGGGCGGGAGTTGTGTTCTATCCGTAAGCAACTTTGTTAGCTCTGATGGAAACTTCAGAAAATCGAAGTACGCCTGCATATGTTGGTATGCAGCCTGTTGCAAGAATTGGTTGAATCCCTTGATATCTTCATCTGACACAGACAGATTTTCTGTTGCCAATCTTGATTTGAGAGACTCTAGCAACTGAACATCTAGCTTTACTTGCTGAGAACTTGTTTCTGGAGTTTGTTCTATAGGCTGAACCGTACCTGGGGATGCAGGTGTTAGCCGCTCAAGGTGGGTATATCTTCTTCCGAATGACAAAAACTTACCGATCTCCACATACTTCTGAATGAGGGGGTTAGAGGGTATGTGAGGCTCGTAAAGGCTGGGAATTTGATCCAGCAGTTTCCGGTTCCAGGCATGGGGAACAATATCGAGACTATTCCAAACGCGGGTTGTTGTGTTGCCAAGTCGCAGCCGATAACGTTCTGCAAAATCGAAATTGCCTGGTGTAGGGCCAGCAAATGTAACAACCTTTAATGTAGCTCGATTATTTGGATCCCATGTTGATTTTTTTTCATGCAAAGCAAGTGCCAGGACAGGAGACAAGGCACCACCTAGACTAGTACCCGTTAGTAAAATCTCGATGTTTTGCGTCGCTTCGTTTAACAGGTTTGTGAGAAAATCAATGATAGTTTGTGACGAGCCGGGATGTGGTCTCAAGAGATTGTCGAGACCAATTTTAGTTCCCATGGAAATTTTGGGATAAAGCAGCGGATCGTTCTCAGCATACTCAGCCCAATCTGCTAGTGCGCCAACGTACAAATCTTCAATCAACCAGTTGTGAAGAGACTTAGGATTCGTACCAGCAACACCAACTACGTAATTACTGCCTTGCTGTGCCACATAAATTGCATTAGTTGCATATTTATTGAACGGAGGCTGAGCCAGGTAAACAAAAGGTCCCCATACCCGTTTCCAATTCCCAATAAATTCTGAAAATGTCGGGTTCGCCAGGTAAAAATCTATACGACGTCCAAGCAAGTCTTCCAACTCCTGAGCAGGATTTGGCACTATTACACCATCAACAGGCGGCCGTACAAGTTCACCTGCAATTCCATTAACTATCCATCCAAGAGCCTGCGCTCTCTGTTTGTGCTGTTCCGTCACTTGTCCTGTCATTTGATTTTACCTGTGGTGGGATTGCTTATTACCCTGTTTGTGCTATGTATCGGGCGCTTTCGTGAAGGGATTTTCCCTTTTGCAGCTATTAATAAACTGTTTCTATGAGAATATTATCAACTAATTATCCTCATGTAAATAAAAAGTATCAAATTGCATACTTTTCCTACTTTTCCTACTTTTCCTACTTCTAGAAATATCCCGATCTACCTGGTGTACATTTAAAAAAAAAGTCATTAAATTAAAAAGTGCTGGTGTCGAGTATCAAATTAAAGGGGCTCTTGTGCGATTTTGGTGAAAAAAGGTAGAGGGGGAGGCACAAGAGGTAAGCAGAAGAACTGAGGTGGGGAGAGCCAAAAAATCAAATCAAGAGCGATTGCCCAAGGGGCAGCAGCAAAGCTGATCGCCTGCTAGAGGCAAGGCCGAACATGGTTGAAATAAGGACGCAGACAGTTATTGGTGGTTATAAGGCTCTTGATTTGATTTACGCCTTAAGTGCCTTGGTCTGATCGCCATCTGTCGCCTGCTAGAGTTTGTCTAGCTGTTTAAGTGTTTTTATGAAAAAGGTAAGAAAAGTAAGAAAAGTAGGTAATTTGATACTTTTTCTTTTCTAAAGACTCTGTAACTGCTAAATTATTTTTAGCTAAAAATGAATGATTAAAAGAAATAGCAACGACAGTTTTTGTAGAATTAATAACTGTTTATCTAAAGCTTTTGCTCGTCATCAAGAAAGGTAAGAGCACAAATTATCTTGGGAGATCGAAAAAATACAATTTATTACAATGTAAAAAGAAAAATAAATGATCAGGGCATTTTAATCTATCCGTTCACCTGAAACAGACATAAAATCTTACTCTATAAATCTAAAAGATTGAAGAGTTGAATCTTTCATTATCCGTCATGCTTGTGCAGACTTAACATTGACGTACCACAAAATAATGGAGAAATAAAACATGGATTATAATCTCGAACAGGCACTCAGAAGAATCAACCGGGGAACCTATCTCAGAATATGGGGCAAGTTTTACTCGAGCAATCCATCCCTAGAGCAAGGTGAACTAGTAAACATAAATTTTGATAACAGCACATTAGTCCTCAGCAATACTTACAATTCAAATAATGAAGTTCTGTGTGATCGGATCACTACAATTGAAGCTCGTGGAGATTATGGAAATACCACCTTGTACCCGAAGACATATCCTGAAGGAGGAATAAAACTAGATCCAGCCCTCGCAGAGGCGATTAGAAATATCAAGTTCGGTACATACCTAATGATTGAGGGCGATTTCGGAGGAGTAAATAAGGCACCCATAAGTTTTGTACAAGAATTCGCAGGAACAGTTAATACAACCATAAAGGGGGGTGAATTGAAAAGTATCGATTGGGACAACTGCACGCTCGTTCTTAACGTTAAACCCTATGACAGAGACGAGACGGTTCCGATGGATAAAATAGTCTCTATCGATACCAGCAGAACGGGACCGGGTGCTTTGTACTCTGTCGAAGACTCCCCTTGGAAACAGGACAAAGATGGGAATTGGTACCGAATCAACACTTCCGGTGAGATCGTACGAGAGACTTGAAGAAAATAGAGTATGCAAAAATTGAAAAAGGCAGCAATGCTATGCTGGAGGCTCAGTTAGCACTTGTATAACGTTAGACGACATTGGAGTGAAACAGGCTCATAGTAAGGATTAGGAGCACTGACGATATAGGCGCGAGATTTAAAATTTAGATAAATAGAAAAAATCTGTCGAGTATCAAATTAGATGCCACCTTCCGCAACCCTGAAAAGGTGGTTTTTGTTTTAGCAGTGCAATTGAACTAGTGAAACACCATTGTTATACTTCACCCAGCCAGCCATTGTCGATTAACAAATTAGATAACCTCGTTAACAAAATAGATGGGCTCTTGTGTAGTTTTGGTGAAAAAGGCGAACAGGGGAGAGCCATAAAAATAAATCAAGAGCCATCGCCAGCCAAGGGCTTTGCTGTCGATTAACAAATTAGATAGGCTCATGAGCAGTGAGGGT
>JAJPJF010000476.1 GCA_021324415.1 Nostocales cyanobacterium Centralia_MAG_434 | reverse complement strand
GCTTGTGCAACAACTCTGGGTAGTGTCCTTCATGGTGAGCAACCCCTCATTCCTTCTGGATTTCCAGAGTCAGCTCAGTTTAGTGATGAGTTTGTACAACGGGCGAGCGCGGCTGCACGTACCTACAAGCGTCGTGAATCTGCCAAGTCTCTTATTCCCCTAGGCACAACCTACACTGAACTCAAGCATTCCACTGAACGTAAACGAGTATTAAATGCTACACGTAGCGTAACAAAAGAAGACAATATTAAACAGCACTCTCACACCCACAAAGTACTTTAATCAAGTTAGGAGTTAAGAGTTAGGAGTGATCAGTTATCATATGGTGTGGTTTACTGATTCAGTATAGGGTTCTGATGTTAAAACTTTACGGTGGCGCTCGTAGTCGTGCTTCTATAGTCCAGTGGTACTTGGAAGAACTGGCAGTTCCCTATGAATTTGTCAAGCTAGACATGCAAGCAGGGGAACATCGCCAACCTGCGTACCTTGCAATTAATCCAATAGGCAAAGTACCTGCGATTGTTGATGGTGATTTCCATCTATGGGAATCAGGGGCGATTTTGCTGTATCTTGCTCAAAAATATGGTAAACAAAACCTTTCCCCAGAAGAATATGCTCAGCTGACTCAGTGGGTAATTTTTGCTAATGCAACTCTTGGACCAGGGATTTTTGTAGAAGCCAATCGGGAAAGAGAACTACCCCGACTGATGACGGCATTGAATGAAATTTTAGGGCAACACACCTTCTTACTAGGCAACGAATTTACTGTTGCTGATGTGGCCGTGGGATCTATTCTAGCTTTCACTCTCACACTGCTCAAGCTAGATCTGAGTATTTACCCAGCTGTAATGAACTATATCAACCAGCTTTCCCAACGACCTGCATTCCAAAAGAGTATAGGCGGGCGATGACATGGAGAGTTAGGAATGGGGTGTGGGGTGTGGGGTGTGGGGCATGGGGCATGGGGCATGGGGCATGGGGCATGGGGCATGGGGCATATTGTAGAATATTTTCCTGTGTCCTCCTTGTCCCCCTTGTCCCCCTTGTCCCCCACTTCCCACTTCCCTTCACCTCAACGATAATTTGTAAATTGCAAAGCAACAGGTAAATCCTCTTGCTTCAAGCGCTGGATAACAGCTTGCAATTCATCTTTACTTTTAGCACTGACACGCACGGCATCTCCTTGAATGGAGGACTGTATCTTTTTGAATTCGTCACGAATTAACTTAGATATTTGTTTAGCAATCTCTTGAGGGATGCCTTTTTTAAGTTTAATTTCTTGACGAACACGGTTACCACTAGCTGATTCAACTTGAGTAAAATCAAAGATTTTCTGTGAAAGATTACGCTTTGCAGCTTTTTCTCGCAGAATATTTTGGACTGACTCTAAGGTAAATTCACTATCAGTGTTAACCGTGATGCTTTCTTGACCTAATTCGACAGTTGTTTGAGTGTCTTTGAGGTCATAGCGACCTTTGATCTCTCGGACAGTTTGGTCAACAGCATTGACCAACTCTTGTCGATCAAAGTCGCTGACAATGTCAAAGGAATAAGTAGAAGCCATAGAAGATTTTGAATTTAATCATGTAGTCATCTAGTCATTGGTTATTCATCATTATCCATTAGTCGTTCGTCACTAGTCATTCATCGACCACAAATGACAAAGGACAAAGGACGAAGGACAAATGATACATGACAGATGACTAATCAAAATAGAAAAGTGTCACCACTTTTCTTTGTTCTTCTGCATCTTTACAGGTTTGCAGAAGAGTACGACTGTCATGAAACGCAAAGCAGATAAGCTGCTGGCAACGGGAGATAATCTCCTTATTACATATGTAACTAGCTTCAGCAAGAGACAGATGATTGTTACCAGGATTTTCTACCAAATGCATTACCTGTTCTAGGTGCTGGCGCGACTCAAGAGGCTGGCGTTCCAAGCTTTGGGGTAAAATTACCGTCAACAGATTGGCGTCAGCCCGCATTGCTCCCTTAATAGCAGCTAAATTAGTACCTGTAGCGCCAGAGGTGATGATCCGATTTCCTGATAAAACAAGAGCATAAGTCATCATCTCAATGAGATGTTGATGGGTAATTGGCACATGACGGGAACCCAGCAAGGCGATTCGCTTAGAACCTGTTTGCTGGATTGTCGCCAGTTCTTGCGCTAATGTATCAATGTTGTTGATGAGGTCTATTGACTGGCTCAAAGACGGACAAAATCAGATTAAACAACCTAGATATTTTAACAGACTGAAGGTAGAAAACTGCTTAATTCTCTTTTAAGAAATGCAATCCAGAATTCATGCGATCGCCTAGTCCATGATCAATTTAATGCACCAATTCTATTGCCCGTTTTGTCAGCGCCTGGGCTGTCAAACCATTAAACGCCATCAACTCACCTGCACTTGCTGTTGTTTCTCCTCGCTTCCAAGCAAAAGTATCCCGCTTAGCAGTAGTGCGTAGCATAATAGGTTCCAGCATTGCTGCAGCACCACCAGTGACACCAATTAATGCATCCCCAGCAAACAATTCGGCAAACTTCTCGTCATCTAAGAAACCGCCTTCAGGTTCAGCACAAGCTTCCCATGCAGTATCATCTAGACGATACAAACGACGGGGATTGATCACAGAAACAATCTTCACACCAAGACCTTCAGTTTCTAAGAAAGCAGCAGCTTCAAATACTGGTATTAGAGTCATATCACCAATAACAGCAAATACAACTTTCTTGCTTTCTCCTTGATTAGAATTGATGTCTTGTAACACCACCGCACCATCGCGTAATCCTTGACGAGTCTGTTCAAACGTTGTCCGAATTGGCAATGGTGACTTACTCGCAGTAATCACGATTCCCTTATTCTTTGTCGTCAAAGCCCAGTCATAACAAACTTGAGTACTGTTAGCATCGGGAGGGAACAATGGGAAAACATTGCCATTGCGCATCATAGCTGCAAAATAAGACTCAATTTCAGGACGTTGATGAGTCCAACCATTGCGCCCTTGCTCTAATGCTCCAGCGGTAAATAAAGTAATAGTCGAGGGGGTAGAACGTCGCAATTCTGCCATTGCTTGAGTCACTGTTTGCCAAATAGGCAACCCGTTGATCGCAAAAGATTCGTAGGAACACCACAAAGTCCTAGCACCCATTAATGATAAACCTGCAGCTAACCCTGCACAAGCATCTTCACTCAAGGGTTCGTAAACTTGTCCATTTGGTGACTGGTTGTATAATTCGTCGCTCGTAGGGTGAATAATTTTGAGCGCTTGGTTGATATTGGCAATACCAGAGGCTTCATTTCCATCGGCGTTGGTGACTAGGAAGTTGCGATCCACTTGTCCTACTTTTGCCACTAACCTTCCCATCGCCGTAGTCGAAACTTTCGGATCGCCTCCTACTGGATATTCTTCCAACGGTAACTCGCCTAAATCTGGCAAGGGCAATTCAAATTCTGTCACAACAGTCTTTGCTGCAGGACCACCACCAGCACGTTCACAGTTTGTCCGCACCAATTGCCAAACCTCACGAGGCAAAGCTCGTTCCTTTAAGGCGTTGATAATATGAGGAGCATCTAGGGTATCTTTGGGATAAAGGTTGTGAGATTTGGCTCCTCGTGCGTGGACACCTGCGCCTTTAAGTTGTTTAATAATGAATGCCGTCAACTTGCCATTTAATGCTGATCTAGCTGCTTTATCGACACCTTCTAGAACTGCTTTGGTGAAGGCTAGCCGTTGATCCCAACAGAAAGCAGTACTATCAACGTAGCTTCCATGTTGGTTTTGATCGTCAAAGTCTTTAGCATCAACTAACACAACTTCTTCAAAACCATTGCCCTGCCAATATGCGACCATCTGCTCGTTGGTTTTTAGGGAAACCATGCTATGGTGTTCTTGGCTGTAACCGTTCCAAACTAAGACTGGTAAGAAGTTGGTTACACTTGGGAAAGCTGTGTGAAAGTGTGTCATTGAACTCATGATATAGGGTTCACCAAGACCACCATCACCCAGGGTAAAGGGGAACAGCTTGTCTTTGTGCAACAGCGCCGCTGCCATTGCGAAGTGTTGTCCTTGTCCTAAGGGACCTGCTGGTGCAAGAATACCAGGAATGTAGCCGGAGAGGTGACCTAAAAGCCCATGTTTTTCCCGAAAGCGATCGCGCAATTGTTGGACTGTGAAAATTCCCATGTCCTCTAGCGAACGATCCAAGAACATAGCACTATAAAATCCAGGAGCGTGATGTCCTACTTCGGTAATAATATTTTTGTATCCCAGCATGACAAGAGCAGCATAAGCTTCTGCTTGACTGGCAAATCCGCCTGGGTGTCCAGAGGCTTTGCTTCCAGTGATTTGCAAAGTCAAGTAGCGTAAGGCATCAGCAATCAGCAAAGTTTGAAAAATGGCAGATGGATCTGATGGAAATGCGATCGCTAATTTGCCTGATTCTATGACAGGTGTTTTGCCATATGTTTCAAAACCTGGTAGTGCTTCACCAAAGTATTGAATTCCTTCACAAAAATCAGGAGCCGCTGAAGTTGCTTTTGGAGTGATTGCTGTCATGCTAAATACCTAAAAATGACGAAGAGATACTTATAGATGCTCGTTCAATTTAACAAAAATTTTACAACTTTCAGCTTGAAACATTTAATAACTCTGTAGCAAAATCAAGATTAATATATTAAATGCTAACTATATAAAAATTGATTGCTTTTAGGTTGTTTCGGCAGCACACAAAAAAAGAATTGGTTAAAAAATCAATGAAATCACCAAATAGTCTGCAAACTCCAGAAAAAATTTTCCTGGATTTAGTCAGGCAAACTGTTGGTTATAAATCCCCCTGTTATCCTCACGACATTTTGAGGTTGCAATTTCTACCTTCTCATGCTAAAGATCTTTACGAATCTGTTAAAGACTAGTTGCATGTTTGCTAAACTGTCTTAGCCAAAAATTTGGTTGGCATTTTAGGGATTGTAAACTTTCCACTAGCTAAGGAATTCATGAATCCAGAGAAACTGGCAAGATTGCGGGAACTATGTCGAGATGAAGAGGCTTTCGAGCAGATCAAGCAAACTCTGGCAGACGAAATCCAACAACTAGAGCAAGAAAACAATCAAGCATATTTTCAGGTGGCACAACAAAAAGCATTATTCCGTGTCATCACCCGTATACGGGAATGTCTCGATCTGGAATCAATTTTTCATGCCACAGCAATTGAGGTGCGTCAACTTTTAGGCGCAGATCGAGTAGGCATGTTTCGCTTTTACCCAGACTCAGGCGCAGATGATGGGGAATTTGTCTCCGAAGACGTAGATCCAGCTTTTTCATCAGCTATGGCGCAAAAAATTCACGATCACTGCTTTGGAGATCAGTTTGCAGTTCATTATCAACAGGGCAGGATTCAGGCAGTTACAGATATCTATAATTATGGATTAAGTGACTGTCACATTCAGATTCTGGCTCAATTTCAGGTACGGGCAAATCTAGCGGTACCACTACTACAAGGTCAATATCTTTGGGGATTACTTTGTATTCACCAATGTCGTGCTCCCCGAGAATGGCAACAGACAGAAATTGAGTTTGTCACCCAAATTGCTAACCATCTGGGGGTCGCTCTACAACATGCAGAACTCATAACCAACTTACAAGTAGAAGTGCAAGAGCGCCAGCAGGCTGAACAAGCAGTTCGCACCATCAACCAAGGACTGCAAAGAGCCATCATCGAATTGCAGGCAATGAACAAGGAACTAGAAGCATTTAGCTACTCTGTTTCCCATGACCTACGTGCTCCATTACGTAGTATTGATGGCTTCAGTCAAGCTTTACTGGAAGATTACTATGAGCACCTAGACCTTACTGGACAAGACTATCTCAAAAGAATTCGAGCAGCCACTCAGCGGATGGGGCATTTGATCGATGACCTCCTTAACCTATCTAGGGTGATGCGCAGTGATATGTACCTAGAATCTGTTGATCTGAGTATATTGGCTCAGGATATTTGCACTGAGCTACAACAGAGTCAGCCAGAACGGCAGGTAAATTTTGTGATTCAAACAGGTCTGATATCTCAAGGGGATCACCGTCTGCTTCAAGTGTTATTGGCGAACTTACTACATAATGCTTGGAAATTTACCTCCAAACACGCCCATGCAAGGATTGAGTTTGGAACGTTGTCTACTGAAAATAGTATTCCAGTCTACTTTGTTCGCGATGATGGTGCAGGCTTTGAGATGACCTACGCCAATAAGTTATTTAAGCCTTTCCAGAGGTTGCACAGCACTATCGAATTTTCAGGGAATGGCATCGGGCTTGCGACAGTACAACGGATCGTACATCGGCATGGCGGTCGTGTGTGGGCAGAAGCCGCTGTGGATCAGGGTGCCACCTTTTATTTTACATTAGTAGCAGAGGATGCAGCAGCATAATAAGCATGAGCGAAAAAATTATTCTTTTAGTAGAAGATAATCCTGATGATGAAGCTTTAGCTATTCGAGCTCTCAAGCGGAATCATATCAGAAATGAGATTGTGGTGGCTCATGATGGTGTTGAAGCCTTGGATTACTTGTTTGGAACCGGAGTTTACACTGGTCGGAATGTCAGTGTGAAACCCGCGGTGGTCTTACTGGATTTAAAGCTGCCCCGCATTGATGGAACGGAAGTATTGCGTCGCTTGCGAGAAGATGAACGTACTAGCTTACTACCTGTAGTGATCTTAACTACCTCTAGCGAAGAACAGGATTTACTCAATAGCTACGCTCTGGGATGTAATAGTTACATTCGCAAACCCGTGGATTTTCTCCAGTTCTCAGAAGCAGTTCGGCAGCTAGGAATGTACTGGCTACTGATGAATGAGCCACCACCCGTTTAAGGAGTCAGTTGACATGAGCCCCCACCTACGTGTACTGATTGTTGAGGATTCAGAAGATGACATGCTCTTAATTTTAAGAGAGCTGCGTCGGGCTGGATACATCATCACTTATGTGCGGGTGGATACTCCAGAGACAATGGTGGCTGCTCTCGATCAACAGCCGTGGGATATTGTGATTGCAGATTACAGTCTACCTGCCTTCAGTGCGCCAGAAGCCCTTAAACTTCTTCAGCGGCGGAAGCTAGAACTGCCGTTTATCATTGTCTCCGGTACAATTGGTGAGGACATTGCCGTGGCTGCAATGAAAGCCGGGGCTCATGATTACCTGATCAAAGGTAATCTCACTCGCCTAGTGCCTGCGGTAGAGCGAGAGTTACGAGAGACTGAAGAGCGGCAGAAACGACGTATTGCGGAACACGCTCTCCAAGCAAGCGAGGACCGTTTCCGAATACTGTGCACTTCAGCTCCTCTGGCAATTTTTCAAACTGATGCTCAAGGGCTGCTCACTTACAATAACCCTCTATGGGATAACCTTTCTGGTTTAGGCGAAAAGGAAAGTTTAGGTTATGGCTGGACTCAAGCTATTCATCCAGAAGAGCGCGTTAAGGTTCTCCAAGACTGGCAACGTACAGTGTCTGAACAATGTGCTTGGGTTCATGAGTTCAGACTTCTAAACTGCCAAGATGAAGTGCGGTGGGTACGTGCTCTTGCTAGTCCCATGTACTCAACAGAAGGTCACTTCTTTGGTCATGTGGGAACAGTAGAAGACATCACCCAACAAAAGCAAGCAGCACAAAAAATTTACGAACAAGCAGCTCTACTTGATATTTCAACAGATGCGATCTCTGTAAGTAACTTAGAAACCCAGATTGTATTCTGGAACAAAGGTGCTGAACGTTTGTACGGGTGGAAGGCAGTAGAAGTTTTAGGTAGGAATGCTGTTAAGTTTTTGTATCAGTCTCAGGACATTTTGTCAGAATTAACCAAAATACAGGCATTACTATCTAGGGATGGTCAGTGGCAGGGCGAGTTGTCGCAAGTCACAAAAGATGGTAAGAACATCATTGTTCAAAGTCGATGGACACTCGTATATGATGACACTGGTCAACCCAAATCCATTCTTACAGTTAGTACCGATATTACAGAAAAAAAACAACTGGAGGCACAGTTTCTTCGCGCCCAAAGACTAGAAAGTCTGGGCACTCTTGCCAGTGGCATTGCCCACGACTTCAATAATATCCTGACTCCTATTTTGGCAGCTGCTCAACTACTGCCTCTCAAATTTCCCGAGCTTGATGATAACACTGAGCAGCTATTGACAATTTTGGAGGGCAGCGCAAAACGTGGCGCGGATTTGGTTAAGCAAATTCTGTCCTTTACTCAAGGCATAGAAGGTAATCGCACTAACGTCCAAGTCCGGCACTTGCTTTCAGATGTAGTACAGGTAGCTCGACGAACCTTCCCCAAATCTATTGAAACTCAGACCAACATAGTACCCGATCTCTGGATGGTTTATGCTGATGCCACTCAACTTCATCAGGTGCTAATGAATCTTATAGTTAACGCTCGTGATGCTATGCCTGATGGTGGTGCCCTTAGCATTAGCGCCGAAAACCTGTGGATTGATGAAAACTATACCCGCATGCATGTAGATGCTAAAGCGGGACCATATATTGTAATTACCATTGCCGATAGTGGAACGGGCATTCCATCAGGGATTATGGATCGCATTTTTGATCCCTTTTTTACGACCAAAGAGTTGGGCAAGGGAACAGGTTTAGGGCTTTCCACGGCAATAGGTATTATTAAAAGTCACGGTGGTTTTGTCAGTGTGTATAGTGAGGTAGGCAAGGGAAGCCGCTTTCAGGTGTATCTGCCAAGTCGAGAAGTCGATGAAACACAAGTAGTAGCAGATGATACAGCCCTGCCAAAGGGTCATGGAGAATTGATTTTGGTGATAGATGACGAAGTTTCCATCTCTGAGATCACCAAAACCACATTAGAGAATCATAACTATAGAGTTTTAACTGCCAGCGATGGCATCAGTGCACTCGCGGTCTATGCTCAGCACAGGGATGAAATCAGTGTGGTAATAATAGACTTAATTATGCCTGGGATGGATGGTGCGACTACAATTCTCACGTTGCAACGCATGAATCCGCAAGTGCAAATTATTGCCATGAGTGGACTGATCATCAATGGGGCTACTGCTCAAAATAAAAGTCTTTGTATCCGAGAATTCTTGCCAAAACCTTTCACAGCACAAGCATTACTGAGTACCGTGCAATCAGTACTACACCCTCCTTCGCACTGAGTAACCTGCAATCAGTACCCCACCCTTCTTCGCATCGCCCAGCCTCACCTCCCTTCCCTCATTCCCCTTGCCCCTCATCTAGCTAGCAAACAAACCGTTTAAAACTTGTCGCTTTCCCTCACAACTTCCTCAAATTGTTTTCCTAACTTAAAATAAGAGTCAACAAAAAAGAGATTAATCAGCATTGTGAAACCAAGGAATGAAGCGTCATTTTGATCAGAATGAAGTGGAGCATGCTCTGTGAGAAGTTCGCTCTAAGCGACATATCAATACATGCTTCATTTTGTTATTGCTGTCTTTAGTGTGACAATCTTTGTTTTCAACGTCTATTCTGCAACGTCGGTTAATCTCTATTAGTTGCTTGGATTAAATCCATAGTGACATAGCTATTTATAGAGTAGCCTAATATATCTTAAATATTTTAAGAGATACAAGATAACTGACGCTGCATGAGCCAAAAACTTATTCTTCAAGAAAAAATCTTACCCAGAGACTAGCTATGAGAATTACAAAAAATATATATAGATATCACTTTTTGAATTCATAATTTGTGAGTTAGCAAGAGGGTTAGATGAATACTATTAGAAAAATTAATGATGAATTAACGATCGCCGGACAAATTACACAAGAACAATTGCACGAAATTGCTCATGAAGGTTATAAATCTGTACTTAACCTGTGTTCACCACAGGAAAATTGCTCATTAGATAATGAAAAGGAAAAAATTGAATTTTTGGGATTATGCTACATTAATCTACCAATAAATGCTGAAGAAATTAATCATCAAGCGACTCTCCGGGTATTTCAGACAATTGCAGAACTTCCCAAACCTGCTTTAATCCATTGTGATAATTCACTACGTTCGGCAATCATAGTGCTGTTATACATCTGTACAAAACATGGCATTACATTTGAGCAAGCCTTTCAACAAGTCAAAAAATTAGGATTGCTATAACAAAGTCAAGGACCAATGAAGTAAGTAGTAAGGTAGTGGCAATCAAGACAATATATTAGGGGGGATGTAAAATCTCTTGTTTTCTGCGTATACCCCATGCCCTATGCTCGACCTTAACGCATAATCGTTTATTTTCACCGATCTAGCTGAATTTCCGCTTTCACTACAGTTGGATCATCCGTGCGCTCGATTCGAAAGCCAACTTGGGTACAAACTTTTTGCATTGCATAATTGTCAGCGAGAATATCAGCACTGATTCTGCTAAGTTGCTCATCACGACCAACTTGCAGCAGTCGTTGCAGCAGCTGGGTGCCTAACCCTTGACACTGGTAGCGATCGCTCACAAGTATGGCAAATTCCGCTTCATTAGTACCATGTAACTTGCTTAATCGACCCACTGCTAAAATCTGCCGTGCTTCTGTTTCGGGGTTTTGATATTCTGCAACCAATGCCATCTGGCGATCATAGTCAATAAAGCACATACGTGTGAGCCGTTCATGGGCAACTCTAGACTGGAGTTTAATGAGATGAAAATAACGAAAATAAACGCTTTCTTCAGAGAGAGTTTTGTGAAACAGAACCATCAGTGGCTCATCTTCTGGCTGTATTGGGCGGATAATGACTGGTGTCCCGTTTTTCATCGTCCACTTTCCTACATATTGTGTAGGGTAGGGCCGAATCGCTAACTTAGGCAGTTGTTTTTCATCAACACTCACTTCGTGAAGGACAATCCGCGCATCTAGTGCAATCAATGCAGAAGATGAAGCCAGTAAGGGGTTGATATCTATTTCCTTGATCCAACGTTGTTCCACAACAAGTTGACTGAACACCACCATCAGCTCCTCAAGAGATGCAAGATCGATACTTTTACGTCCACGGACTCCTTTGAGTGCTTTATAAATCTGTGTTTGTTCCATCATCCGTCGAGCTAAGGTGGTGTTAAGAGGTGGGAGTGCGATCGCGCGATCCTGAAAAACTTCCACCAATTGTCCCCCAGATCCAAAAAGTAGTACTGGTCCAAATTGTGGATCAAGACTACTGCCGATAATGAGTTCATAACCGTCCATTGTCACCATTGGCTGAACCGTCACCCCCAAAAAATGCTCAGCACCAACTTTCTGACTCACTGATTTTTCAATAGTTTGATAAGCTCGCCGCACGGCTTCAGCATCTCGGAGATTTAACTGTACACCTCCAACATCGGTTTTATGGGTGATTGTGTGTGAAAAGAGCTTCAGAACAACTGGATAACCTATCCCCTCTGCGCATTGAACTGCTTCTTCCTCACTCTTAGCAATGCAAGTTGCAACGATTGGAATACCATAAGCTGCGAGAATTTGCTTAGATTCAAACTCCGTTAGAATTGTTCGTCCTGCTTGACGTGCAGTTTGTATAATATTTTCAGCAATGGAACGGTCAGGTATCCCTGATTCAAAATTAATGGCAGGCAGCACAGGAGTTTCGTAAATGCCACGCAGGTTATAGCTAGACTGCCACATATAGCTAAACATACGGGTAGCAGTATCCGGATAACGATAAGTAGGAATACTATTGCGATTCAGGATCATTTCCCCAGCTGCAACATCTGCTCCCCCCATCCAGCTCGCAAGGATAGGTTTACCCTGTCCAGATGTTGTGGACAAGGTCTGGACATAGGATTTTAATTGTTCAGCAGTTTGGGTAGGATCTGTCATAGCTTGGGGAGTAAGAATCACCAATAAGCCGTCACTGTTAGGATCTTTAGCAGCTATCTCCAAAGCTTGTGTATATCGTTGTGGATCAGCGTCGCCAAGAATATCAATCGGGTTATTATGGCTCCAATGCGCTGGCAGTATTTGATTAAGGGATGTACGAGTCTCCTCAGAAAGTGGGGCTAATTCGCCACCAGTACCAATGAGTGCATCAGTGGCAAGTACCCCCGGTCCTCCTGCATTTGTGAGAATCACCAGACGTGGTCCCTGAGGACGAGGTTGTTTTGCCAGCACTTCCGCCATATCAAATAAGTCCGAGATGCTCTCGACACGTAGCACCCCACAACGCCGGAAAGCAGCATCTAAAACAGCATCACTACCTGTAAGCGCTCCCGTGTGAGAAGCTGCTGCTTTTGCTGCAGCTTCTGTACGACCAGCTTTAATCACAATAATTGGCTTGGTTAATGCTACCTCACGCGCTGCAGAGATAAAAGAGCGTGCATCACCAATTGATTCCATATAAATAACAATACTTTTCGTGTGTGGATCTTCACCGAGATAGTAAATCAGATCACCCCAACCGACATCGAGCATTGAGCCAATGGAGACAAAGGCACTAAAGCCAACGTTTTCCTGTAAGCTCCAATCAAGAATAGCAGTACATAGCGCTCCACTTTGACTGATAAAGCCGACATTCCCTGGACGAGCGATTGAACTGGCAAAGGTAGCATTTAAACCTGTGCGTGGGTTCATCACACCTAGGCAATTAGGACCAATGATCCGAATTTTGCCCCGATGCGCTTGCTCAAGAATTTGCTGTTCTAAAAGGACTCCCTCCGTACCTGCTTCCTTAAAACCAGCAGAAATGATGATCGCACCTTTGATACCTATGTCAACACATTCACCAATGATTTTTGGAACCGTCGGTGCAGGAGTGGCAATAATAGCGAGATCAATTGGATCTGGGACATCACTAATAGTTGGATAGGCTTTAATTCCTAAAACACTGTGTCTATTGGGATTCACTGGAAAAACAGTCCCACCAAAAGGATTGCCAATCAAGTTCCACAGGAGAGTGCGTCCAACACTACCAGGCTTTTCACTAGCACCAATGACAGCAATATTCTTTGGTGTAAAAATGGCAGCCAAGGGATTGACTTTCTTTGAATGTAAGATATCAGAAGCATGTTCAGCGGTTAACTTAAAAGGCTGTTGCATTTCCACTACCTTTGATTAACTTGTTGTCTCGCAGGCTCTATCCTAGTATCGAATTTATCAATCATGTGAGCAATGTTTTCCAGGGCGATCGCCACTCCAGTTTCTGCAATGGGTGATAAGCGATCGCCAAGTTCAAAATTGACTCCTGGCACCTTAATCCACCAAGCTTGTGGACAATAACTATAAATAGCCTTGGTGAGAGCTAAAAGTGATCGTGGATCAGCTGTATGTCCAGTAATAACCATAGAGGAAATCGGTGCAATGGGTAAGACTTGAACATGGTTATTTTCTGAAGTCAAACAAGCATCTACGAAGATTGCTAAATCAACATTTGCTACAGTCTCGGCAAGTTCGGGGGTAAGTTGGTAAACTGCAAGAGAACTCACATTGCGTAAGTGTAACGTATTGGCTACTTTTGGTCCAATACCATCATCACTGCGCAAATCGTTACCGTAACCAATCACTATTACACTATTCGAATTATGAGTCATGGGTCATTAGTCATTGGTTACAAAAGACAAACAGCTTATGTTTTGAAGTTAAGCAAAAAACTTGAGAAACTTGTGAGGAAATACATCGTTAGCGATCGCCCGTTACCAAGAAATAAAAACACGGGTAGCACGCCACCCGTTGAGAAATAGCAATATGAGCCGTTTTTTTATCGCCCTCCTTCCACCTCAGCAAATTCAAGACTATGCCAATCAGATCAAACAATACTTTGCTGATCGCTATGCTAGTCGTGGTGCCCAAAATTCTCCGCCGCACATCACTCTGCAACCGCCTTTTGAATGGATAGATGCCAATGTGCTATTATTGGAGGAAAATCTGAGGAATTTTGCGAGTGTTCGAGAGTCAGTACCTATCACCTTGAGTGGTTATCAAGCTTTTGCACCTCGTGTCATTTACATTAATGTGGTGAAAACTCCAGAACTTTTGGCTTTGCAAGCTGATTTAATGTCACATCTGGAAAACCACCTAGGAATCGTTGACAAAGTTTCCAAAACTCGCCCTTTTGCTCCTCACATGACAGTTGCATTTAAAGACTTAACACGACAGAATTTTAAAGCTGCTTGGCCAGAATTTGAACAGCGGGAGTTGCAGTTTGAGTTTGCCGCTGACAACATAACTCTCTTGCAGCATGATGGCAAGCGATGGAATGTCAAATCGGAATTTCGCTTAAGTTCTCTCTAAACAAATCTTCAATTTTTCTGCTAGCACTTTTACGTAAGGTTCTTGAAGCACACATAGATGATTTCCAGGGATGTAATGG
>JAJPJF010000538.1 GCA_021324415.1 Nostocales cyanobacterium Centralia_MAG_434 | reverse complement strand
TTTCACCTCCATCCATAAATCAGTTATGAGTTTTTCAAGGTTCTGTCCTTGACGTTCTCACCTAGAGTTATGTGTTTGCTCTAGAACGAGTCGCACCCTTCGTACTTCTGCCTTCTCATGATGCACATCAACTTCCCTCCTGAAATAGAAAACTACATTAAAAGCAAAGTAGCAAGCGGTTTCTACGGCAATGCCAGCGAGGTGATCCGCGACGCGATTCGCCGGATGCAGAGCGAGGAAGAACGCCTGAATGCCTGGAAAGCGGCCATCGCCAAAGGAGAGCACCAGCTCGATTGTGGCAATGGGATTCCCTATAGGGTATCCGCCGAGGTATGTGCAAAATGGGACACGTTGTAAATTTTTGTAAAGATGATTGTCAAAAACCTTGATTCACCGTTGTTTCAGCCTCAACTTCAACTTGACTATTCAAATGAAGACATTCCCTAAAAGGGTCATTTATGGGCAAGTGTAAGGGATGAAAAGGCGTAAAAGCTTGGTTTTAGCGTGCAAGATTTTTATTTGTCCATTATCATTTTTGGGCAAGTTAGTAAATCACAAAGCATTCTCTGCAACATTTATTTACAACGTGTCCCAATTTGCAGGTATCTCGGCGGACACCCCTATACCCCCGCACTGATGGAGGAAATCACCCAGGACGCTATCGCCTCCATGCGTAGCAACGCGCCGATCCGTCCCGATGTCCTTCCCTGAGTGGCCCCTCATCCTATCACCGGAAGCGCGGGACGACCTGGCAGACATCCTGCGCTATACGGGGGAACGATGGGGATAGGATCAGCTATACAGCTACCGTGACCGATTCAATGACGCCTTGCTGTCGATTGCCCGCAATCCGCAGATCGGGCGGCGCGACGAGGCATTGCCGGAAACCTATCGGCTCTATTTTGTCGGTTCGCACGTCATTGTGTACCGAATCCAAAACGAAACCCTTGAAGTGATCCGCATCCTGCATCAACGCATGCGCATTCCCCGGCATATTGACCAAGAAACTTAAGCCTCAGCCGCCGGACAGCCCTTCTCTGCTCTCAAAGCGCAGTGCATCAACAGCCTCGCCTGTAGCTTCTTCAGCGGCTTTGTACCGGGATGACCATCGTATCGAAAAAGCAAAACAAGCTCCTTGTAGGCGATTCTCGCACGAGTTTGTTGAGAATGAATCTTCACTATTGAGAATAGAGCCTAAATATACGGTTGACAGGAAAAGGGAACTAATTAAGACAATTAGAACTTAAATACCAACAATTGACCCTAAGCTGGTAAAAGATGAAATAGAACCTCAAAAATAATTGCCGGACTTGGATTCTTGAGATTCTATTACTCGCTACATCTCCCTGTCTAATCGAAGCAATTTTCTTGTAAAGACGGTAAGCCGATTTATTTTGATAGTTGAGAATTTATACAATTCCTATATTAATTAATTTTTAACTCCAGATTAACTTTTTATTAACGTTTGAATACTCAATCTTACCAAAACTTAATCTGTCTGGCGGCAGATTAAGTTTTGAGTATATAACAGTAGATTCAAAATGAGTTTGATTTAATTTTGAATTTAGCAAATTTTGGCTCGAATTCTACTATTTGAGTAGTAGCAAAAATTCAAATATAAAACTTCATAACGAACGTTTTTTTAAATTGTATTGCTTACTAAATTAACCTGTCTAAAGCTTTTGAAAGCCGAGTTTAAAAGAATTCCTATTGAATTTAGGTTGAGCAAAGATTAACCACCGCTTGCAGGTATGAAGGAAGCTGATTATGAAGCACACTGGTATATCTCTAGTATTAACCGCAGGCATCTTAACCTTGAGCCTAGCAACCCTATCTGCAATGTTTCCAACTCCAGCCCAGACTGCTCCTACAATCGATAGCGCGGATACGACTACCCATGCGGCTAGAGATGCAGGTTTCACAGGTTCAGACCATTTTGATTGGGGACTACTTGGTTTAGCAGGTTTTAGACAAGCTCGTAGCAACAACACTAGCGATTATCCTCCCAGCCCAATTACCGAGGTAGGTAGTGGTAATCGTCATAGCGATTGATATTGGGCTCAAAGAATTAAAAATTCGTAATTGAAGAAAGTACGCATTGGCCAAAGAAGCAGAAGCTTCAAGTCATAACAAAAAGAAGTTAAATTTCAGCATTTCAGGTTTCATTCAAAAATCTACTGCCCATTTCACTAAAAGGAAACTGCTCTAATGGTTCAATCCACATTCTTACTATTAATAAAGGAGCGTCTATGGAAGTTTTTGGGGAAACAATAACGGGAGCTACGCTTGTATTTCTAATATTAGCCGTAGGACTGGCGCTCTTTTTTGAAGCAATTAACGGCTTTCATGACACCGCAAACGCAGTCGCCACAGTCATCTACACACACTCACTTAGACCCGCGCTCGCGGTAGTTTGGTCAGGGCTTTGGAACTTTATCGGCGTTCTGACATCTACAGGAGCCGTTGCTTACAGTATCGTAGCACTGTTACCCGTAGAGTTAGTGATTAATGTCGGCTCAGGCCCTTCCTACGCAATGGTGTTCTCCATTCTGGTCTCGGCCATCATTTGGAACTTTAGCACTTGGTATATGGGATTACCAAACTCCAGTTCTCACACGCTAATTGGCGCAATCATGGGTGTCGGTCTAGCACATTCGCGAGCAGTGGCTCATAGCTTTAGTGAGGGTATCAACTGGAAACAAGTGCAACAAGTTTTCGCCTCTCTGCTAGTCTCTCCGCTCGTGGGATTTATTGGTGCAGCGTTACTTTTATTGCTATTAAAGCTGCTGATACACCGACCGCGATTATACACTCCTGCAGATCCGAACCACACTCCCCCAGCTTGGATTCGAGGTTTATTAATTCTGACCTGCACGGGTGTGAGCTTCGCTCATGGTTCTAATGATGGGCAGAAAGGCATGGGACTTTTGATGCTCATCCTAGTTGGTATCTTACCCGGCATATTTTCATTAAATTTAGCGGCTAATGCGGAGCAAATTGCTCATCTGGCTGCCACATCACGCGCTGCCACAGAAGTGCTAAACCAATACACCCCTGCACTTGTGCTGAATCACGAACAAGCAAACACAGAGCTTACGGGCTTTGTCGCTCAAACAGCTAAAGCCAGTAACAGAACCTTCGCGGCGCTAGCAAGCGGAAATCGTGAGATAGCCGAGCAGCTTGCCAACAAACAGAGTTTTAAGCAGCTATCTATGGATGAGCGGCGATTTCTGCGAACCAATATGTATCTGGTTTCCTCAGCGATTAGTAAGTTAAACAAGCAAAACCAATTCACTGACCCAAACCAGAAGCAGGCACTGGCAGATTACCAGAGCATGTTGAATCGACAAACCCAGTTCATTCCGTATTTTGTTAAAGCGATGGTAGCCTTCGCTTTAGGTATTGGTACGATGGTTGGGTGGAAGCGTATCGTTGTGACTGTTGGTGAAAAGATTGGGAAGCAACACCTTTCCTATGGGCAGGGCGCTTCGGCTGAAATCGTGGCGATGGCAACAATCGGGGCTGCTGATCGATTTGGGCTGCCAGTGAGTACTACCCATGTGCTGTCGTCAGGTGTAGCAGGTACGATGGTGGCAAATGGTGCTGGGCTACAGACAAGTACAATCAGGAATATAGTACTAGCTTGGGTGCTGACACTGCCAATCAGCACCTTACTCGGTTCCGCCTTGTTCTCTGCCAGCTTGTACTTCTTGCTGCATTTTGCTGGCCTGAGTTAGGATTGTAGACCTCACGGATTGCATGAAACGATGGGAGATTTCTCAGTCCTGGTTATGTAGCTGGGATATTTTGACCTTGTTGAGTAGAGAGGAAGTGAAAGCGATGCTGAGACTAAGTTTAGAGGAAACGAGGGTTTATCAGGAAGCGAAAGCTGAAGGTCAAGAAAAAATATTGAAAGCAGCTGTGCCACTGTTACTAAAAACAGGGATGAGTATAGAACAGATTGCTCAAGACACAAGTCTCTGAACCAATGTATATAGCGGTTGCGCGAAGCGCAGTGGGCTAAAGCCCAATCACCGCGCTTGTGAGAAATCCGGGACATAGCAGTAGCTTTCAGACCCAAAATGTATGCTTTTACAAGCAGATTGGCTCAATGCTCGGATGGTTTCAGAATATAACGAGCCTCAATCATGACTTCATGCTTTTTCTGGCTTCTAAATTCTTCTTCAAAAACCTCACTAGGTGCAGTTCTTTAACTATAAATAATCAAAAACATCACAGCGTGTGGTTTTTATTATTGCTCCGCCTAGTGCGGATTTTTTATTATCTAGACATGTCCAAAGGTTGGACATTTTGCCACTGTCATTTTGTCTAAAGTTTGGACACTTTGGGGAGGTAAAACGCTCAACATAGCATCTAGCAATAATTCTGGTTAATTTAGTACCAAGAAATGTCCAAGGGTTAGACAAGATGACAGTAGTAAAGCACCAAATCGTCAACCGATATCGGGGAGGGAAAACGATCAACATACCATCCAATAGTGATTCTGGATTAATCAGCATCAATGAATGTCGAAACCTGCTGAGCATTAATAGCAGATACACCATGAATGAATATTTGAAA
Organism: Nostocales cyanobacterium Centralia_MAG_434; assembly: GCA_021324415.1. Taxonomy (GTDB): domain Bacteria; phylum Cyanobacteriota; class Cyanobacteriia; order Cyanobacteriales; family Nostocaceae; genus JAJPJF01. The sequence goes on along the minus strand of JAJPJF010000538.1, from coordinate 5,188 downwards.
TTGTTGGGCTTTTTTGGACAGCACTTTCTGAATTGGGATGAGGTTAAAGAAATCCTAAAGTTGCGAGTATTTTTGGGACTGAAGCCTGGTTACAACAGCAAGGAAATGTATTTAATGCTTCGTGAGCAAGGGTTTCTACAAGACATTTTTACTAGCTACGGCATCGACATTGAAACAAGACTTAGGAGGATAAAAGATGAGTACTACAAACAACAACGGTAGACGTAAAAACGGGAAAACAACAGAATTTACCCCCACCGAACTCGCCCAATCCACAGAGCAACTTGAACAATTACTGGCAAAAGAGCCAGAATCACACCCAGAGCCCGTTACAAAGGCATCAGAACAGCCTCCAGAAACAAAACCCTCCATAGAGTCATCTCAACAGGCTCCAGAGACGACGCAGACCGCAGTTTCCGCTGAAGACCTATTACGCCAAGCCAAGCAACAAACAAAGCAAGAGGTATCATCTGAGACATCAAACTCAGAGGAACCAGCAGTAGAAACTGAGGATACAGCCATTGCTCCTAAAACAGCGTCCTCTGAGATGGAATTGGCGCTAGGACAAGCAGCCAAAGACTTGATTGAACTGAGCAAACAAGCCAAGCAACAACGTCTAGAAACTGGCATTCGTGAAGGTTTTGAAAAAGCGAAAGATATTCGTGTAGGAGAACAGCTAGGAACGCTGCTAGCGCTAGCACAATCTGAAAGCATTGATGCAAGCGAATTAGACGAACAATTGGAGAAACTTCGTGCTCATACAGATGCAGAAACCGCCAATATTGTGAGTGAAGCTCTTAAAAAGCTAGGGATTAATTCATCAGTTGCAGAGGTCAAAAAAAGCCCTTTAGAATCTACGTTGTTCAAGGGCAAGTTACCCAGCAAGAACAACAGCTTCAAAATCCTTTAATCTCAGATAATTCTGTAACTGAGGCCCAAACATTCGTAGCACAAAGCTTAGACGATATCAAAGCCTATAACCAAACAATTAAGCAGTTAAAAAAGAAGAAAAGACGCATTAATCTTTTGGCCCCTTTAGACTTACTAAATTCTACACTCGAAGCAATTTTTAGAGGATTATCAGGTGAAGGTTATGAGAATGATAGCTAGCTTTTTTGATGTGATTAATAACGGTTTAGCACTTAGTGTAAACCTTCTGGTTGGTCAAACTACACAGCCAGTCTATGCCAGCTACTTCTGGGGTTAGTAAAACCTAGACTATCGTGTATACACGTTGCTTTAGCCATGACACATCATCTTTTTACATCAGCAGAACAGAGACTTAATGATAGAAACCCTAACGTAGCATTAGCCTTAAATCCTCTTTGTTGTCGTTTACTTAAAACTGATGATGCTATCGTTAGAGCTAAAGGCTCTGCATGGGTCAGGCATGTTTTATCTGTAGCAGCACATATAGAAGATTGGGAGAATTTACACGCTCAAAATCGTGTCTTACGGTACAGATTAGAGCAGGCTAATTCTACAATTCATCGACTAGAATCTCAGGTTGAATTATTAGAAGAACAGCTAGCTGATGCACGATTCTCCAACAGTTTTATTGACGAACGATTCTTAGATTCATGAAGAGTGTCATACATCGCACTATTACAGCAGATGTGGAAGACAAAAGCACGTCCTCCACCAAAACCACATCATTCACTGTTACAGAAAGAGAAGAAAAAGAAATATCGCCCTTATTGGTAGGTGCGATTACCTCCATTCTTCTACTAATCATGTCATTTCAAATCACAATTCTTGTTCGTTCAATCAGCAATCTCATTCAAAGGAACAGTCTCAAAATGGAGTTCAACAAATTAGCTAACACCAATTCAGGTTCTAGCACCAACATGTCCGTAGTCAGAGGTGGAAAAAGCACCTTTGTGACTAGTTCTGACAAGATGGGAGTGCAAGCTCTACTTCCAGAAGCACACAAAATGTTGAGTGGGTTATTTGCTGCCTACGGGTTGCAGTACCCAGAAATCAACATGGCTGATCCCAAATTCAAGGACAAGGCTGTCGCAGTTGGCAAGGTTGCAGAAATTGCGCAAACCAATACAGCAGCACTTGAGCAAATGCTGAAACACACTGCTAGCTTGATGGCAGGTCAGATTAAGCTTGCTGAGTTCTATGCTGCTAGTACCCAAATTGTTGTTGAGGGTAAGAAGCGGATTGATGCAGCTACTGCCCAATCATTTCTCACTGTGGCAGATTACCAGAAACACAGTGCATCTCTTGCAGATAAAGTTAACCGCAAGCTTCAACTGCTAGACAAAAAGTATGAACTGGTTGGGCAGTTGGGCGAAGGGAAGTTGGCTACTGCCCTAAACCTTATTGAAGCCCAGAAAGGTGCAGGAGAAAAGAGACAGCAGGCAACCCAGCAGTTGCACAACAAGCGCCAAGAGATATTGGCTGCAGCTGGTATCAAGCGCGAGAAAGACCGTGAGTATATCCGCTACGGTCACTTAGCAGGTGCAAGTGCAAGGTAAGTGAGTGGGGGCAGGCAGAGGAAATTTCTTTAATGAGAAACTTCCTCCCTTGCACCCTGCTCCCTGCCTCTTCTCCCTTCCAAAAGGAGTTTTTACAATGACTGAATCAACAGAATTTCATCCACAACCAAGCGGCAAGTCTAGCCGTTTTTTCTTGCACCTGACAAACTGGTCAGAGTTGTTGTCCTGGTTTAGTATGGGCGTTGCTATTAGCTTCGCCTCTCAACTCATGCCCACCCTTACCCTGCTCTACCCAATTGCTTTCACCTTTGCGCTCGCCTACTGGGGGGTGACCTGGAGCAGCAATAAACTCGGCAACACTCTTAGACTGATTGCGATTACGGCATCCTTAGTCGGCTTCTGGAATTTGGCGTATCTATATCGTGATGGCATGAGCGCTGCTGCAATCATTCTTGTTTTACTTGCAATCGGGGGACTGTACTTATGGTTAAAGCTACGTACAGGGAACTAGCTTTTGGTAGTTTCATGATTGGTATTCTGGGTTTATCCATTGCTCTGCCTGGATACCTCAGAGATTGGAATGAGTATAAGGTCTGCCAGCAAAAATATGTCTGTGTTCATGAGCCATACTTAATAGATGGGCCACAGCCCGCCAAATTAGAACCTGTTGCAGTACATATTGGGCAACCGCTGATCAAAGTGTTAGGGATTGTGTTTGCTTGTATCGGCTTCCCTGTTGCTGCCGCTGCTGCTCGTGAGGTAGCAGAAACTGCAGAATTTAACGAATCGTCTGAAGCGATTGAGAAGATGGCAACTCTTCAATTCCAAATGCAAAAGCACTCTATCGATAATCGGGTTAGTGCCGATGGTTATGAAGCAATGAAGGCGATTGAGACGGCTGATCTGGTTGACCAATTCCGGGAAACGTTCTTCACTCCTGTCACTGTGGATGACATTGAAGCCCAAATGGAGTCCGAACAACGAAAGCTAGAACAATCGCGAGAGTACAAGCGCTTAGAGTTTGAAGTAGAGGGAGAAGCGCCGAAGCAACAGTCACCTAGGTCTGAACGTTCTTGGTCGGAAGCGGCGCAAAACTTCTACGGTTGGCTAATGGAGCGGCTAGGGTCGGGACTGCCGGAAGTGATCAACGGCGAGTGGATCAGCACTCAGGATTTTGATGGTAGGAAGCTCAAACCCGAACATTGGCTGCCTCTGGTTAAGGAGTTGGTGGCGGAGGAGCTTGTAGTATGGGTCGAGGAAGGCAAGAGTTTTAGGGTGGTGTGAGAATCATGCCTATAGAAATCAGTGGTCACGAAATTGGCCAGTACTATTGTTGGCGATTGCGCGAAAGCGCACTGCCAAAGGCAATCGCCCAGAAGGGAATGTTGACAAATACATCCAACCAATTAGCAAAAACAAAGCTGTTTCACCTAGAAACAGTTTTTAACTATTACATAATTTTAGATTGGACAAGACCGTCCTAGAGTACTTATGCCAAAGATCTCAAGGGTGCTAAGAGGGAGCAGTAACCTTAACTGGAATTCGCGCTATGGTAACCCCAACAAGTACAAAAAACTTTGCGCCATCGCCCACAAGTCAGTCAACGGCATTTGCTGTTATTGTATAAGCCGTCCTTCCCAGGAAATGCATCACACCAGTTATGGTTGTCACCGCCAAGGCATTAATTTTTTTCCTGTGTGTCTCCCTTGCCATCTCTTCGTCTGCCACCACCCTAATAACTGGATAGAAGACAAGAAAAATCCCGTCAAGAAGTCCCGTAATCAGCCAGAATTTACTGAAAAGTTAAAACAAAACTACTTGCAGTTAAAAGAAGCTAAAAAGAAACTGAAATAAATTTCTCTACCCGTGTTTTGACATCCTCCCCGCCTTGAAAGGATGGGGCTTTCGGCGGGTTTCGGTAATGTTATGATCCGATAGGAATTATTTTCGGTTATGCAGTTTGTGCTCATTGATTTACAAGCGTCTTTCCGAATCTAAATCTCTGCATCATTTAGTTTTGAAGAATGTATTGTGACTAGAAGGATAACTTGTCTGCTCCGGACACGATATGGTTTTAATACAAATTTGATATATATAAGTGTTTATTAGTTTAGACATGAATTGCATAGCATATATGTATATGTCAAGAGATATAAGTAATAACAAGACTTTTAAGTATGGGGATTTCCCTGTTCCCCATTCCCCGCTCCTTTTTAAGGTTCCCCAGTTACTAAAACACACATAACAACCATTGATAAATGAATTAACTTTGGCTCTTCATTAATTTGGCAAGTGGATAAACAATTTGGCACTTGACATATCGGTTTCCTGTTAATCGACAACATTTTCCATTGTAAAGTTTCTGTAAGACTACCAAGAGCATAGCATTGTCTTAACCTTTACACGGTATCATTCCCCTCTGATATGCGAAATTGCTCATCAAAGATTTAGTGTCTTCGAGATCTCGCAATAGTCAAAAAAGTCAAAGCAAGATGCAAGGTGTAGATCTCCTGGCTAGGAGTTTCACTTCTGTGTTCCCTTGTCTTTAACCAAACTGACTAACGAACCATATAGATTCGACTTGTTTTATCGAAGAAAGGATAGATCAGTAATATACAATGTTCAACTTACTAGAGCGTCCGAGGGTCCTGAATTTCATTGGCTCCTTAGCAGCAAGCCTTTTGCTGCTCAACCAGCCTGCCAAAGCATCCACCTTCCAACATGTCTTAATTCTCTCTGTT
>JAJPJF010000107.1 GCA_021324415.1 Nostocales cyanobacterium Centralia_MAG_434 | reverse complement strand
TTCCACCGCTGCAATCGTCCAACAATACCAATCAACGGTCCATGCAATGGCAAACCTAGTTTTTGCCGCATCTGAGCAGGAGAAGGCAAAATAGAAGGATCAAAGCGATCTAATGCCACACCAGGGTAGACTAGGGGCGTTGGCCTATGAGGCCAAATTCGTGACTGTGCTTCTTTGCCATCTTTAGAGAGTGTCACAACAGCACGAGATGGGATCAAAGTTGCCAAACGAACCAAAAAAGGTTGGTCATAAGGTACTTCCAGTTGATACCACACAGAAGGCAACCCCGACAGCATCGCTGCTAGACCTCCAGATATGTGGGTAATCCACATCCAGTTGACAATAACATCCGCACGTTCACTTCGGGCGATCGACGCTATCCTAAAAACAGTAGCGATGAAACGGTGGATTTCCCGCAAACGACCACTTTCTACAACTCTGGTATCAACGCCCAATCCCCTTACCTCTTCTACCATTGGGCCTTTTTCTAAAAATATAACTATCCACTCGACCCCAGCATTACGTCCTTGCTGGATCAAATCCCAAAGCATCATTTCACCGCCGCCTCGTTTTTCAGCCAACGGCATAACAACAACAATTTTCATTTGTTTAACCTCTGCTCAGATGTAGTGATACCTTGGTGCTGATAATACTTATGTGCTGCCATTGTTATCCCAAAAAATCCCCAAAGAATCATGCCTGCTATACTTAGCATTGCGCTACCCATAATCATCTGGGGCACGCAACTGAGAGCAATAGCTCGGGAAGCACTGACAAAACTATCGAAACGGGCTTCATGGTATTGGAGGATCATGTAACTGATCAATATAATCCCGCCTAGATAAGGGATTGCTCCAAACCACCCAAGTGTAAAGAATGTATCTAAAACGCCACTGTCAATAACGATCACTTGCAGGTCGCCTTTCTCGTCTATAACCCATGTACTTCCTAGTCCTTTACCTAGACCTTGAGAAAGGGCAAGATTGATATCGCGTTCATAAATTGCCGATCTACCCTGAAAGCTGCTGTCTTTTTCCAAATTAGAAAAAGTTTGAAACCGAGTTCCAATTGCTTTGGAAATTGGCTCATAAGTGGCTAATGGTACCACACACAATACCATTGCTAAAATTATGACAACTAAGCGCATTTGAATCTTAGCCTTGACAGAACTCAAAATCATTAACAATCCAAATGCCCAACCCCCCCAGTTAGTACGTGCTTGGGTCAATAAGAATGAGACGTAGCCAAAGGCTGAGGCAGGAAAAGTTAAAGGTCCAGACAGTGTGAACAATAACAGTAAACCCGCTTGCATCGTAACCCCAAAGGGACCAACTGAATGCATGGTACTCCATACACGCATTCCAAAAGGCACAGGGTCGCCGGAACTGGTAAACTGTTTTGATTGTATGAGCCAGTAGCGATCCCATTCAGGAGCGATTACGAATTGAATCAGACCATAAACTCCTGTAATTAACACACCCCAAAGGAAAGTACGCTGAAAGTTCTGACGATAGCTAGGATAATCTCGCCAGTTCATAAATAAGTGAAACCCAAACAGAACAGGAGTTAGCCAGTCCAGGAGGGACCGTGCAGCAGTTATCGGTTGATTTGTGATCAATCCTACAAGCAAAGCGTAGAACACACCCCCTGCAGCTAGAAGAAAAGGTAACCCACCCATGCGATACGCATTAGGAAGATTTCTAACTAAGGTTCCAATGCTGACAAGTGTTACTAAGTATGGTGCTACTAACATCTGGCGAGTCGGGTCCCAACCAACGCGGTAGTCAACCAAGCGGGCCACCAATGCTGATAAAAACCACATCCACCACGTGAACCCCAAGTAAAGAATAGGATGCCGCAGGTAGAGAAATATAGCTACAAGTAAAGCTACAACTGGGTAAACAAGGCGCAGGGTGGAGCCTGCAAAATAGCATGCTATTGATAGTAATATAAAACCAACGATGACTATCCAACCTTGGGCTGAGCGCTGATCTGGTATATAATTTCGTCTTAAAAAAGTATTGAAAAGTATCTGCTTAGCAGTCACTATAATATCTCCACAGCGAAGTTATTGTGGTTCTCTTTGCCAGTCAATACAAAGAGGGAATAAAAAAAGGTATAGTATATTCATAACCTATGTTGGTTAATCATCAGCCGTTAGGTAGTTCTCTATTGATTTGTGTTGGGGATTGGTTGGAAATGGAATATGTTTGCCAACCCTGCCAGCGCCCACGCATAGATGCTAACCACTTTTGTCCGGCGAGTCTGCCTTCTTTTGGCAAAAGCCGTAACCATTGCACGAAACCCAAACTGTCTCTGGTGCCAATGAATAATGCCCAAAGTAAAAACACGGCACGGCGTATAGGTGGTAAGTGCTCCAATAGGACTAGTGTTTCGTTATGAACTAAATTAATAAAAGCAAGATCATTAAAATTATTCCGCTGGTCTTCATCAAAACGTTGTGCTGGATAGTGGTCTACAGCAACGCTGGGGTCGTAAATCATCTTCCAACCTGCTCGTTTTAAAGCAAGAGTGAAGGCCATTTCAAAGTGAACCTGTGCACCTGTACCCTTCATTCGTTCATCAAAACGTAATTTGCCGATCGCACTAGATCGAAAACTCATGTTTACACCCTTGAGCACATCGACTTCGCGGGGTTCACCTACGCCCAAGTGATGATTACCAATCACTCGCCCAAACCACTGCAACTTTCCAACAACTTCACGAGAGTCATCTTCTAGCTTGCTGCCGTGGTGTATCCAGTCACGTCCACCAACACCACCAATTTGGCTATCACTGTTAAAATGCGTGCTAATGCGCTCTAACCAGTCAGGACGGGGTGCCGCATCGTCATCAGTGATTGAGACAATGTCTCCTTTAACTGCCTCTAGTCCTGCATTAAGAGCTGCCACAACTCCTGGAACTATTACCTTCACAGTCTGGATTGGTAGATTGTGATGGTTAAATTCTTCAAGGAATTTCCAAGTTTCAGTGTCTATATCGCGAATAACTACGAGCACCTGAAAAGCTGGTTTAGTTTGCGCTTGTAGTGCCGAAAGGCAGCGTGATAGGTCTTGAGGGCGACGATAAGTCGGTATGAGAACTGTATTCCTCATTCTTGCTTAATTCCTCGAATAAATCCACATAAGTTTGTGCCATCGTAGCCCAGCTATGTTGTTGTGCGACAGTGCGAGCAGCTTTACCCATTTGCTCTCTGAGTTGGCGATCGCTCACCATCAATGATAGGGCAGAGGCTAAAGCATCAATGTCGTCTGAGTCCTGCAAAACGACACCACACTCTGGGGTCACTAATTCTGCTCCTCCTGTTGAAGAAGCGGTAATTACGGGAAGTCCTGATGCTAGTGCTTCTAACAGTACTAAAGTACAAGCTTCATATCGTGATGGAAACACAAAGAAATCAGCTGCTTGCATAATTTGGGGAATATCGCGCCGATATCCCAAAAAATGAACTCGCTGATTCAATCCTAAAGATGCTGCCAACTGTGGAAAGGGGCTACCCTCAGTGTTACCCACAACGACTAAATGTAAATCCGGAACTTTTACCAAAGCACGAAGTATCGTGTCTAAGTTCTTTCTGGGAGTGCGAATATCTCCTGCAAACATTGCTAAAGTGACATCACTTGGAAGATGCAATTGTTGCCGAGAAACTTGATCTGGCGAAAACTCTTCCAAATCGACCCCATTGACAATCACCTCTATTTTAGAAGCAGGCACGCCAATATCTATCAGTTCCTGTGCCACTTTCTGAGAGACAGCCACAACAACTTTTGCTTTTTTAAAAGCTCGTTTTTCTAAAAAGGCATTCCAAGCAGTGTACAGCCATTGGTAGAAACCATATAAATCTCGGCGAATTCGGGAAATATGAGCAGGCGATCGCAGCCAAGAACTATGTACAAAATGTACAGCATTAACATCAGCATTTGCCATAGTAATCGCCCCGTTGACTTTTACTAAGTCCAATTCTGAGCGATGCTTCTTTAGCCAAGCTGCACTTTTTCTGGCGAAGATAATATTACGAATAAATTCGGTAGGGAATCCATTGACTGGAATAGAGATCCAGTGAACTTTGCTATTTTCTGCAAGTTCTGGAGATATTTCACTTGCCACTAAAGTAAGGTGATGGCCTCGGCGAATAACTTCCTTAGCGACCTCATAGTTGACTCGGCCTTGACCATCACCTTTTTTAACTGCATGCGTAACTATACAAAGCTTCACAATAATATTTATCCTATGATCTTAATAGATGAACATAAAGGCTTATATTTTATTCTCAAAAGCTGTAAGACTGCCATAACCGTTGAATACGGGAACGACGGATGATTTCAGGCCACGCTTGAATAGAACCTCGCTTTAATAAGTATGCTGTCATATGCACCGTGTACAAACTAATAAACACCAGAAGTTTTCCCAAATCAGGAAACAAGTCTTTGTAGCGTTTAATTCCGATGTAGAGCCGTGCTGCTTCTACAGAAATTTCGTAATTTGTCATAGTACCGATATCAGGCACATGCAAACTGCTATTTGCTCCAGCACCAGCGTGGACAACCCGTAATTTAGGGTCATGCACAATTTTGTAACCACGCTTTAATGCTCGCAAACAAAGCTCTGCATCTTCATAACCAAAAAAGATATTCTCATCCCACTGTTCTTGCTCAAAAAATTGCCGGGGAAATAAAGCAGCATGAATAGCTACAGTTTGAGGAATCTCAGCAGAACGAAAATAGCCTTGAAAAGAAAGCTTTCCAGGAGCCATTTCATAATTTCCACTGGGGCTGCGACTGACCCCTGAAAGGATAGTGAATCGCCTCTGTTCTGGAGGAATTTGAGTATATTGCTCGATAGCAAGTTCAATAAAGTTTGGTTCTACACAAATATCATCATCAATAAAAGCAACCAGATCAGTTTCTGATGCTGGAATTGCATTAACGGCGTTATTACGGTTAGCACAAACTCCTCTACAAGGACCTTTTATGTAAGTTGTTCCTGGATATTGTTGGACAACTTCATAATTTTTTTCTTTGATTTCATCGTCAGGAGAATCATCAGAAACGACCACATAGTGCGGTTTGGTGTGAGAACTCCATAACGCCAACAAACAAGCAGCTAAGTATTCAGTGCGGTTTCTTGTCGTGATGCAAGCTGATACTCGCATTGGTTGTTTCTCCTCTGTAGGTATTTGACTAACATGAAAGCAAATCGCTTCCTTGACCACATCTACCTTTGGGGAAAGTACTCTAGAGCTACATAAGATGATACTAGCCGAAACGTATGAAAGGCTTTCAATATTCCTTGTATACCTTCTACCTTTAGAGTTTGAACTGTTGTATGTGCTGATGCTACAAGTAGGTAAAAAAGCGCTTTGCTCTGCTTTTGTTCTGTAGAAAAGTATCGCTTAAACGTCACGTAAATTCGTGAAGCTTCGTGGTATGGTTTATAAAAATCCCGATTGATGAGTGAAGGTAAGTGAAGATTAACAGCTTCTTTACAAAGTCTGATTTTGAAACCTGCCTTAACTGCTCTGGTTGTAAAATCAACTTCGTCACAGCCATAAACTAATTTTTCATCAAACAATACTTTTTGAAAGACAGTAGCTGGAAAAACTGCGCTGTTGATCACTACCGTTCTGAGTTCTTCGCCTTCTTTGTAAGGAATACTTTGGAATCCCAAAAAGTTCTGATCATTAGGGAACATTAAATACCCATGATCTAGTTGTGGTCCTGTAATAATCAGATTATCAATATCGTCTCCTTCTTGCTGAATGTAATTTTCTAAGTAGGCGACAATTGTTGCTAAAAATTGTTCACCTAAAACAACATCATCATCAATGAAGAGGACGTGAGAACCAGTGATAGCCTTGATCGCGTTGTTCCTATTTGCTCCCAATCCTTGTCGTGGTCCAGACAAATATTTGACATGTGGATAATGAGACTGAACTAGAGTTGTGGTGTCACTATTGGTGCTGTCATCTGACACAATAGTTTCATAGATAGGATAAGTTGAATTAGCTAGTGAGTCTAAAGCTTTTTTGAGATTTTCTGGTCTATTTCTTGTACAGATACAAACCGAAACATTAAATTCTTTAAGCATAATTTTTTTAGTTTTTATCCACAAATATTTAGTTTTGTTTGTTACTTAGAAGCGGCTTGCTAACCATGCTGGCGAAAAGGAAAGTAATAACGCAGCAACTGCCCGCAAATTGAAATTTTGCTTTAAGGAACGCCAAAAATAGGAACGTGCTTGATCTACTTTTTCAGCCCGCAAGAAAGCCACTCCTACCGTTGTATTGATATGTGCCCAGCGCTGCTGAAAATATGGTTTAAATTCTTGGAGCCGTTCATCTTTCATAAACTGCTCATAGCAAAAAACATCAGCCAAGGATTTGCCGATTTTGACTTGAACATCTTTACGGTTACGGCTACCATTGAGCATTGTTTCTGTTTGTTCATGCTCACGATAGCGAGTCAGTTTTTCTGGATAGTAATAAGCTCCCAAACCAGAACAGCCACAAAGATAGGTCAGATAGACATCCCATGAACCACCTACTTCATGTGGAATGCTATCCCAATCGATAATATCTCTACGTATAACTGCTGCCATTGCGGTTGCGATGCTTCCATCTACCAAACCTATTTTCCAAAAAGGTTGGTATACACCTTCTTTCAGATGAGCTCGCTTAAAGTCACGTGAACAGTTCTCGCTAGCGACGTAATCGATTTCGCCATTTGCCTTCATAATATAGTGATCGCAAAAAGCCAAAGCGAGATTCGAGTTCGCTTCTAACAGTGGGACGAGCTTTGCTAAATAATCTTCCTCCCACATATCATCATCTAGCAAACAAGCAACGTATTTTCCTTTTGCCATCTTGAAGGCTTTCAAGGTGTTAGCAATCATCCCCAAGTTAGTCTCATTGCGCGAGAAGCGAATTCTGGAATCGCCGAAAGACTCAACAAGGGCTTGTATATTTTGGGGACTGCAATTATCAGAAACAACGATTTCGATATTCTGATATGTTTGCCGTACAGCACTAGAAAGAGCTTCCTTTAAATATGCGGGACGATTGTAAGTGGGAGTGATGACGCTAACCAAGGGGTTTTGTAAGTTTTGCTCAAAAGTCATAGTTTGTGTGTTTATTGACTTTAGTGACTAAACTAAAAAATTTGGTCATGCTTTTGACTAAGTGACTTGACCGGATTCATATTGCATTCTGTGATATTTCCACAGTTTGCCACGTTGTTCTAGAAGTTCTTGGTAATTGCCTTGCTCTACTATGGAGCCATGTTCTAGTACCACAACTTTATCTGCTTGCGCAATCGTGGAAAGGCGATGAGCGATCGCAATCACTGTTCTACCCACAGCCAACTTGTCTAAGGATTGCTGAATTAGGCGCTCACTGACAGAGTCTAGGGCACTAGTTGCTTCATCTAAAATTAGGATTTCTGGGTTACGCAACAAAGCACGGGCGATCGCAATCCGCTGTCTTTGTCCTCCAGACAAATTGATACCCCGATCACCTAGTTTGGTATCAAAACCTTCAGGCATGGCTTCGATGAACTCAAGTGCGTTTGCAAGACGAGCAGCTTCTCGAATTTGTTCTGGTGTCGCCTCGGGTGTACCATAGGCAATGTTTTCCCAAACAGAAGTATTGAAAATAAAAGTATCCTGACTGACCACTGCCATTTTTGAACGCAGGCTGTTGATGTCGAACTGCCGCACATCAACCCCATCAAGCAGCAATTTACCCTCTGTTACATCGTGAAATCGGGGTATCAAATCTACAAGTGTACTTTTACCAGAACCCGACTCTCCGACTAATGCCGTCATCTTGCCACGTTCAATGGTGAGAGTGATGTTTTTGAGTACGGGGTTGTTTGCATAGTAGGCAAAATCGACAGACACTAGGTCTATTGATTTTCTTAAACCCTTGAACTCAATTTTGCCATTTTGCATATAGTTTTTATTATCCGTTCTCAACAGATCCTTAATGTTTTCTGTTGATCCCCGAAGCGTATTAAGATATGCCATAGTACCATTGACATCTTGCACAATTGGCACGAGGCGGAATAAGGCAAAGAAAAAGGTCAGTAGAGAAGCTACTTGGAGTGTTCCATTGGCAACAAATACAGTAAATGCCAGAATAATCATGCCAATGAGAACTGTAGAAGATATTGCTTCAGTTATTGGTCTAACAAGTGCCCAAGCTGATATGACTTTCTTCGTAGTTGTCACGACATTGTCACTATCTCTGTAGTAACGCTGACGTTCAAATTCTTGAGTGCAAAATGCGTGAACAGTACGAATCCCGTTAATAAACTCTATCGATGTTGAGGTGAACTGACCGTTAGCAGTTGTTGTGCTAAAACTTCTTTCTCTAACTTTTGCATTCAGTGTTTTTAAACCCACGGATACAAGCGATCCCAAGAGGACTGACAGTAAGGTCAACTGCCATGACAACATAAACATTGTGATCAGGTAGACACCTACGTTCAACACCCTGGTTACTAAAAACGCTGCTCCACTAAAGCTCTGTCTAATCCTCTCAATTTCTGTTGTGATCGTGTTGATAATTTCCCCAGCTTTCGTTTTGGCAAAGAAACTGAGTGGTAATGCTTGCAACTGTTCAAAAATCTGCTTACGTAGGCGATCGCATAAAAGTACTTGTGCAAACTCAGTGTTAATTTGTGCAAAGTAGTTGAATGCTGCACGCAACCAGGTAGAAAATAGAATAAGAAGAGAGACTCTGTATAAACGACTGATCGCCGATGTGTTCACACCTAGAATCCAAACATCAAACCAATGAACTCCTGTGTGAATGGGTTCAGCATGTGGATTAGTCAAGTTTTGCAAAAACGAAAGCAAAAGACCGACTGTAGCCCCTTCAAAAGTTGCTGCCAGAAAGGAAAATACCAAAGCTAAAATAGTGATTTCACGAAAGTATTTGAACTCTCGCAATATTAAATAGTTGTTTTGCCAGAACCTCGTAGTTTTTAACAGATTAGTGAGGGATTTGAAAGCTTTAAGATGCATTGGTTTTTCTACAGTTTTTTTAGTAAGGCAAGGCCAACTTTGGATACTAATAATTTTATTGCCATATCATACAAAATTTTCTCACGTGTTTGTGCGGCAAAAGAAATACGTCCATTACCGCACCATCTGCAAATAGCAATTTTTCCGAATTGAAGACAAGCAACAACAATTCCACTGGGTGTAGTTTTGAGTTTGTAGTCCCTAGAATACTTTGTGGCAGACACTTCATTTTTAAGGACTACATTATACTCGCCTTCTATCTTAAAAACAATTGACAGCTAGATAGACAAAGCCATATTGGCTCAAATTACAAAGCTTGACCATCTAGATGCAATATGCTAGATTCTGCCTCGACTGCCCATGAACCGAGAATTCCCGGTTGCTTATTAAGCTGTCTCTGTTGCTTGGGACTCAGTCGTACGACTTCCTCTAAAGTCGAGGAACGGAGTCCAGTGAAGCTCATTTCTCCACGTAACACATTCAACAACATTGGCAAATTATCCAAGCCATACTTACGCATCCAACGACCAAGTGGAGTCAAGTTTTGTCCATCCTCGCTCATCAAAGTTTCTTTGGCTACCGTGGTTGTACGAAACTTGATAATCCGAAAGAGTTTGCCTCGTTCTCCAATATGCCACTCTTGGGAAAATGTTGGTCCTAGAGAGTATAACTGAATGAGTAGAACCAACCCAAGCATGACAGGACTCAAAAACAGAAGAAAAACCAATGCAGTCAGCCAGTTAACGAATCGGGTTAACCACCATAAGAGTGGGTTATTTGATTTTGACAGTTTATCGGCAGAAGGTATGTGTAAGAATATAGGTTTTTTCGCTTGCAAGCACGCGTCTGCCCATAACCTCAGTTTTGCTGCACCCAGTTTCGGATCTATGCGAACCAAATGGACAGGAGAATGTCTTAAGCACTCTACTAAAGATTGCTCTGTATCCAATGCAGGCAGATAGGGTTGTTGTACATATCCGGGGGACTTGACCAACAACTGACCCCTTCGCCACTGAAGTGTACAGTATGGAGCAGGATACTCGTGATCTTGCTGAGTCACATTATAGTAAGTCTTCTTGAATGCAGGAATTATTGAGGTTGTCATAATTATTTGAACTCATATAGTGGTAAACGCCAAGGACCTGATATCAAAGGCTATTAACGCCCAAGAGTTAGAGTCGCATCTGGCCTTTCACTGCCAAAAACCAACATCAATTAACTGCAAAAACTGCTGCTAGAAGCACTTTTACAGAGAACAGTAGGGTATTTGGAATAATGTTTTAGAGATGCACAAGCTACAATAGTAGTTTTTAGAAAGCTCAAAACAAGTAGAGTCTTGTTTGCTATTTATATTCAGATGAATGTAATATCTAGAATATAGTAACCAGCAGAATTAATGGGTAAGTAAGTAGATTCTTTATTTAGTCTTTAAATAGAAAGTGCGTTTTAAAGAGAATTATTAAGTTCCTATGAATCTTACTATTAGTGTAACCACTTACTCAAGATTTTCATTAGAAGCATCATCAATACTAGCACGATACTCGATTGTATTTTCTAAAAAAGAGTTTAGTTATAAAGGTTACGAGAAACTAATTAAACTAGTAATTTTGTGGAAAAAATATGATATAGACATCTTATAGCTGTTCTAAATGAGACTGTAAATTTCCTCATAACAGCAGCAAGCAGAGAAATCTTACCGGGACACAGGAATTGTTTATAAATGATTTCAGATAGCTATACCAGTCCCATTTGATTTATGAAAATTCAAAACTCCAGCAAACCGATTTCTCTAAGCAGCCAGGTTTCTCTACCCTTACGAAGCATTTTAAAACGCTACATATAAACAGCAATTAGTTTTTTTATAACCTTCGGGACTATTATAAATATCCCCCATTGTATATAAACATCCCTTATAATTTTTACTGCTTAAGAAGGAATAGAATACAAAACTTTAGATGTGATATTATCAATGCTTCATCAAGTAGGTTAAGCAACAACAAAACCCAACATCAACGGATGCGCTGGGCTTTGTACCAGATATCTCTGGCAAAAGAAGTTTATTAGTATCAATCGTCAATTTGGAAATAATACCCTCTCTTAAAAAAGTAGGAGGGCATTACTCGCGTTTTGAAAGTTCAAACTAGCTTACTTTTCCACAGCTTGTTGCAGAGCAAATCGGTGTTGTCTTGTATAAGGTACGTATGTACTGTCAGAGTTGGAGACTCCGTTTGCCACAACCCCAATTAGGTTTAGCTTGCTCAGTAGAGTTGTAGTTTGTGCTAGCTGAGTTCGAGTCACCTTACCAATGCTTGCCACCAGTACTACACTACGGCAGTAAGAGCCTGTCAGCATAGCATCTACCAAGCCTAGAACTGGGGGCGCATCAATCAGAACCAAATCATAGTTACTCTCAAAAGTTGAGATCAACTGCTGCATACGTGGAGAGCTTAGCAAGTTAGCTGGGTCAGCCGGCTGAGGTCCTGCAGTTAATATATCAATATAGGATGAGCCTGAGGATTGAATACTAACATGATTTGGAAGAGAGACATCACTTGCTAGTAGAGTGGAAAGTCCTTGTTCATTTGGAAGGTTAAGCTGTCTGTGTAGACTAGGTTCTCGTAGGTTAGCATCGATCAACAATACCTTTTTGTGCAACCGAGCAGCACTCATCGCTAAACCCAATGCTAAAGATGACTTACTCTCGTCTGGCAACGCTGATGTAATCATCACAGACTTGAGCGTAGCAACAGAATTGAAAAGTTCAATGTTCTTATAAATAAGATCTAGCGATTCCCAACGTGGTGACGATTGCAATACCTGAATTGTCCAAGGAGCAGCAACTTCTGGCTTACCTAAAGGTAACTTGATCACTGATTCTTTAGGTCTAGCAGGTGGCAACTTGGGGGTTGTTCCCAATATTGGTAGAGGAATCTGCTTTTCCAATTCAGCAGTGGAATGAACTGAATCATCAGCGGCCTCACGCACGAAGGCTGCAATACCTCCCAACATCAAACCAACAACTGCACCTAGCAAGAGATTCTGCTTCAGGTTGGGGCCAATAAAAGTTCCTAATTGCGGTTCTTCTACAACCTCCCAACTCAGTCCTCCTTTGGCAAGCTCCTGCCTCAAGTCTTGCTCTGCTTTCAAAAGCTGCTGCAACCTTTCACGACCAAGTTGTATTTGTGGCTGTAAGCGACCATACTCAGCTAATAGCAGTGGGAATCGCTTGAGTTGTGCACTTAACTCTTGTTCTTTTTTGGCCAGAACTTGGTCGCGAGCCCGCAAAGAGACAATAACAGTTTGCGTATCAACTAGCTGATTTGCGAGGTTAAGGTCGATTTGGCTCTTCTGTCCTTGTTCTAGGAGAGATCCATTCTGGCTATTAGCTGGAAGAGACTCCCCTCCCAAGGTCCGCTTTTGCTCTTCCTGCAATAGTTGCTTTTGGTCTCGTAGCTGTTGTATCAGCTTTTGTACACCTGGAGTTGCATCTGTGTATGTCAAACGAGCCTGTGCTAAAAGCAGTTCTGTTTTTTGGATTTCGTTCAGTAATCCTTGGTAGCGAGTAGATTGACTGAGGCGAGCTTCAACAAGAGCATTTTGTGGAGTACTTTGCAGTTGTTTTTCTAGAGAGTTGTAACGAGCAACAGCTTCCTGATACTGAGAACGAGTATTACGGCGTTCTTGCTGAACACTGCTTAAAGATGACTCTAGATTTTTTGCATCCGACTCTGGATCGATAAGATTTTGCGAGCTACGGAACCGTTGCAGTTTTGCTTCAGCAGTACGAACTTCGTCACCTACCTTGTTTAACTGCTCCCCAATAACGTTAAGTCCCTTTTTTAAACGATCATTTTGCTCTTGTTTGTTGTACTCTAAGTAAACTTGCCGGACAACTTCCAGAACTTCTTGAGTTTTATTTGGATCTCTATCGGTGTAGTCTACTCTAATAATTTTTGTTGCAATATTATCGTCTTTTCCCTTAACTTGACTTAGAAGTAACGAACTCTTAAGACCCTCTACGGTCATATCTGGGTATTGAGGCTTGAGTTGGTCAACTGCTTTTTGCAGCAGTTTAGAACTCTGCATCAGGTTAAGTTGGGTTGCAGCGTCTATTTGAATACTAGGATCAGCAAACTGACTGTCTGGAGTCTGTCCTGTTGCTTTACCTTGATAGTTAGGTTCTATGAGCAGCTGCATTGAGCTTTTATAGCTGGGTGGCGTTTTTTTGGTGAGGACACCGCCCAGAGCAACACAAGCTATGAATACTACTAAAAACCAAGGAAATCTGCGTATCAAAACCGCAAACAGCTGTCCATACCCAGGATCTTCCTCAACAACTGGATTGACATTGGGACTAAGACTACTTTGAACCACGTTTACTATCCCTCAGCTAACAAAATAAAATGAATAATTTAATGTATGCTACAAGCTTGGTCAATAACTTGATCAACTTTAGTAAAGAAGGCATTTTCGGAAAAGTTGTTCACTGCATGATTGCGAATGTTGGTGTAATCCCAATGAATTTGATTGGCTTCTAGTAGTGCAGCTAATAGTGCTTCGGGTGTTTGCCTCTTAAAAAAGACTCCTGTTTTCCCAGGGATCTGAGTATCTAATACCCCTCCTGCACCGTAGGATATGACTGGGGTTCCACTAGCATTAGCTTCTACAGGAACTAACCCATAGTCTTCTAGAGCTGCAACAATGATAGATTGTGCTTTGGAAAATAACTGTGTGCGTTGTGCATCAGTTACATGTCCCAAAAACTCAATATTACCCATAGCTTTGGACTCTAGTCTTTCTCGTTCTGGACCATCTCCTGAAATTAATAATCGCCATCCTAGCCAGTTAAAAGCTTCGACTATTATATCAAGACGCTTGTAGCTGATCATGCGCGCTGAGGCCAGATAGTAATCCTCTTTATGCGTAGAAAAAATAAATTTACTGGTATCAATTGGATAATTGATAACAATTGCTTTTTTGCCGTAAGTGTTTTGAATGCGACGAGCAACAATGCTAGAATTAGCAATGTAAAGGTCAGGTTCCTGTGCATAAGTCAGGTCTACCTTCCTCATGAATTGAAATACTTGTTCAATTAAAGGCGCAAAATACCGATAATCTCCGTACTCACGCAAATATGTTTCTGTATCCCATAAGAAACGGGTAATATTATGACAGAAGCAAATGTGACGCGCATGGGGATTTTTACGTACTGCCTTAGCAAAGCTTGTGCTACTACTAATGATCAAGTCGTAATCTTGCAGATCCAAAGCGCGAAAGGCAGGAAAATAGAAGGGGGCCATCAATCTAAAATACTTGACTGCGCCCGGAACTTTTTGCAAGAAGGTTGTATTAACTAAACGCTCACCAATGTCAATAGTTTCTTGAGGATCGTACACCGAAGTGAAGATATCTGCTTGAGGGTAGTGCTTACAAAGCAATTCAAATACTCGCTCTGCCCCTCCTCGCTGCGTCAAATAGTCATGAACCAATGCGATTTTCATGAATTTCCCTTAAAGATTTTATGAATTTTATATAAACTCTGATAAATGAGTGTCTACGACAAATTTAAATGTCAACTTTAAGGTAAAGCCTTGCACAATATAATTATGTTTGAAATTACAAAATGTATCAACCTTTTAGATTTGCTAATAAAATAGTGAAATTAATATAAAATTCGCTTTTGATTATTAAGGAGTGGGAAAGAGCAATTTCTGTACAGTGTTTTGGTGCAAGCAAACAAGTCTTTTAAGTGAAGAAAATCAGCTTGAGCTGATTTTCTACATCAAATAACTTTACAAAAAATAATTGCTACCACTGTTTTCCTTGTAAGGACAAATATTACCCAACTGTCGCCAGGGTTTTGCCTTGATAGGTAAAGTGTGCATTTTGCTCAGCCCTAAGTTTGTCGCAAAGCCTACCTACAGGCAATTCAACATCTTCATAAGTAAGCACTTGATCCTTAGGAATATCCCGTTTCAATCGGCATCCCTCAGCTAGGCCCATCGGTAGAAGATTTTGCTCTTGCACTACGGGAGAATTCTCACATTGCCCATAAGTCATGTAATAACCAATACCGTCTAGAGTTTCACCAGCTTTCAAGTCGATTTTTGCAGTGGTGACAACATCAACTAGAGGACCATCGAGAGGGGTTAAAACATAGTCCTGGAAAAGGACAGCACGAGCAACAGACATTGGTACCTCAAAGTGGCAGAGGTGATAAGGAGTATAAAAGCTGTATAAGGGACCTTCTCCTAACTTATATAAGTTGAGGTAGTGACGTTGCTTAGGATCATCATGAGATGCGAAAACAAAAACTCCTGGTCCAGGTTTCGCACCAACTACATAATCGACAATGCCACCCAATTCTTGGAGTTGTTCTACATCATACATGTTGGTCATTTCATCAACATGACCACTGAAGTTGTACCCTAGCATTCCTCTCTTAGCAACTTTCATCCCTGTTGCATTAGCAACGATCGCTTGCTCAAAGGAAATTTTTGTTCCATCAGCAAAGCTCGTTACCATGTGTGGCTTTTGACCCCAACGTTTGGCAAATGCTTCTTGGGTTGTGGGATTGCGATAGGGGTCTTGTAGACCTTTGACATTTCCACACAACAGGGGAGTTAACCCAATGCTCTTTACAAAGCGGTAGAGATTCATTTGCACCCCAGGCTGGTCTCCATCACACGCTGTCAGGACAACACCTGCTTTGTCAGCGTACACTTTGAGGATTGGACCGACAGTGCCATCGAGTTCAGCATTCATCATAATCACATGCTTATGATTGGCGATCGCTTCCATGACAACATGAGCGCCAAACTCTACCGCACCAGTAACTTCAATAACAGCATCAATGCCCTCAGCACGACAGAGTAACAGGGCATCGTCTGTAACTGCATACTGATTATTTGCTATCGCGTCTTCCAAATCCTGGACTGTCGAAACAACTCTTACCTCTTCAATCCCAGCTTCAGAATAAGCACGCTTTGCTGTTTCAATAGTGCGGTTAGAGATAGCAACTAACTCCATCCCAGGAACTGAATTGGTAATTTGGTTAGCGATTCCTCGACCCATAAAGCCAGCACCAATCATTCCCACTTTTACTGGGTTACCAGCTTCAGCACGGGCTTGTAAGGCGCGATCCACAATAATCATTTGTTTTTAGCTCCTCTATACAACCTTGTCTACATACTAGCTTTATCGATAACTAGTAACTGCTTTTTTGCTTGACGCAGAAGTTATTTGTTTCTTCCGACGTTGATCTTCCAGAATTTGCTCTACAGCGTTACGGTAAGCTTGGGCAAATTTTTCTTTAGTGTGATTTGTCCTTGCATATTCCCATGCCTTGCAAGCCATCGTTTTGAGTTCTGCCGCAGGTGTATTAGCAATTTTTCTGACTTTTGCCTTAATCTCTTCTACTGAAGAGGTTTGTAAAATCTCGCCAAAATCATAAACATCTGCACCAGATTCATAGCTGATGATTGGAATTAATCCAGCTTGCATACATGTAATAACTGCTCCTGCCTGTCCTTCACAGGCAGAAGGATAAACAAGTCCGACACTATTTCTAATAATTTCTAGAAACTCAGGACTTGCAACATTCACCCATCCAAATGTATGGATATTGGGGGTTTCGTAGAGTTCTTTATAAAAAGCTTTCTCAAACGCTTTATCGTTACTGATGGGTCCAAAAACCGTCAAGTGACACTCCGGCATTTCAGCAAAAGCCTCTAACGCCAAATCCAAGCCTTTCAGTACTAGGGCGTTACTACCTATCCAGATAAATCGTTTTCTGACAGATTCAAAGTCTTTGTCTTCAGGCGAGGGATACACTTGTGAAGAAGAAATGGGGACCTGAAACAGAGGTTTGTTGGCATATTTAAAAGTGCCAACAGTAAAATCATTTCCTAAAACAGTGCCGTAATCCGCATATTCAATGCCAAGATTAGGATATTCGTACCTTTGGGGAAGTAAAGTTATACCTCTGCGATGTTGTAGGTCTAGCAATCTCTTGTATTCTGCCGTGTTACGAAATACCATATGAGCAATGTCAATATGGAAAATCTTGATACAATCCTGATTAAGCAAGGGTGCTAGTGCTTCCATCCGATGGCGAATATCAATGAAAAAGTCGTAGTTTTTTTGCGGCACGAATTTCTCATTGTGGAATTGGATGACATCTACACTATAGTTAAGATCCAAAAATGTTTGTGCAATCAGCAGACATTCCCAATTCCAACTCTGATCATTAGGAATAGGCTTACCAGCTTGTTGTAATAAAAATGGCTCAATCCGATACGAAAGAAGCACATTTCCTTTGGAAGGCCCTTGCGGTTTGAGGGAAACAACCTTTAACTTACTAAGGTATTCAATGCGAGCTTTTACTTTTGTGACAAAAAGATTGAGAATGTTGAGTACCATTTTTCCCACCTTTAAGGTAGTTGTTTTAAATAAATTCACATAAAAAACATTTTGTCTAATTGTAGGAACCCGTAGGAGATGCACCACCAACAGTCATCATCCTCATCAATGGCCAATTAAGGTCTTTCTCTGATATCTCCGTCACTTCCAAGGGCCATTCTATGTTAAAAAATGGATCATCATAGCGTAGACCCCGTTCATATCCTGGTGTATAAAATTCACCCACCTGATAGATGACTTCAGCTTCATCAGTTAGTGCTTGATAGCCGTGGGCAAACATTTCTGGAACGTACAAAGCACGACGATTTTCTGCAGTGAGTTCCACACCAAAATGAGACAGAAAGGTAGGGGATTCGGGACGCATGTCAATAATGACATCGTAGATAGCGCCTTTGGTACAACGAACCAATTTTGTCTCCGCAGCAGGCGCAACTTGATAGTGCATTCCTCGCAGCGTTCCTTTCTTGTAATTGAAAGACAGATTACATTGAGCAACTGTTGGCTTTAAGCCGTGTGCTTCAAATTCCTTAGCACAGAAAGTGCGAGCGAAGAAGCCACGGTGATCTGGCTTTTGTTCCAAGTCAATAACAAATGCACCTTTTAGTTCAGTTTCAGTAAAGAGCATATAATACCTCACTTCTATTGGTGACTACACAACAAACTTAAGTCATTTCTACAAACTAGCTTGCATCCAACCGGGTTCTTAGCACAACTTTCTTGCTTGCTAATTAAAAATGCCTACTTCCAGATTCTCCAGTATTTAAGTCATGGCTTAAATTCATGTCTCATCAAGATGATGTCGTTTGTATAAGACGGTCTGGCTTAGCGAAAGTGTCGTCCCAGTATTGCGTACATAGTTCTGGTCGTTTAGGCGGATTGGCTGTGTAAACAAAAAACAGTGCTGATCGCTCCTCTGTCCGTAGTGTTCCGTGATGTAAAACACATTTTGTATCTACAAAAATTACTGTACCTGCTGGGCCAGGACACGATTTCCAAGCTGATTTTGGTACAATTTTATTCAGAGTTTCATCAGTAAAACCTAAATAGCCAGAGCGCCATAGTTCATACTGAATTCGGTAATAATTCAAGTTATATCTAGAGGTTAGAGACAGTGGTACATACTCAAAAGGACCGTGATGCTCTTCTACATCGCTTAAGTAAACAAAGATTTTGATAATGCGGCGGTCTTCAGCATCTTTATGCCAGAGCAATGTACCAAACTGATTTTCGTTAGGAAAGTCTTTGCGTAAATGTACACCATGAAAAGCTACAGGAAGACCGATGTAATTTTCGATAATGTTCATCAGTCTGGTTTCGGTTGCCCATGTAGAATACTCCGGCAACTCTGTCATTGTGTAAATTTGCGGTAGTCTTTGACCAGTATGGCTGTTTTTAGGGGGCTCCATCCGAGAGAGCTGACTCTTGGCAACCTTGAGAAGATTGGAAGTTGAGTTTAGACCTAAATTTTCCAAAGAAGTTACACACACACCTTCTGTTTTCAACTGATTAAGAATCCGGCGATCGCGCTGTTCTAGTTCTGGTAAACTTTTTGCATGGTTGGCGATCGCTCTCCTATAATCGAGTTCGGCCTTTAGTTCTGATATAGTCTTCTTAACAATGTTCAGCATCCAATTCTCCCTTCACAAACTCAATTGAATATATGTTTTTTGTTGTTAATCTTTACGGAAATATCCAAATATAAACTCACACTCCTTGAGTTGTTGGATGAGATGACTCAGGCGCTTTGATACTTTTTAGAGTCATTAACTGAAAAGCAGAAACTCCAATTAAAGTTAAAAAGGGAATGGCTGTTTTAATAGTGAATAATGGCCAACGCCTTAGAGCACCCAAGAGAACTCTCAAGTTGACTTCTTTCAAGTTCTTCACAATCATCCGTCTACAAAACTGCTTAGGATATCCAACTTTCTCAAGTTTCAAAAGAACTTCTGGTATGTGTTTGTATTGCATTAACAGGGCAGAGTTTTGCTCTTTTTGCCAGTAACTGACACCAACAACACACTCCATAAAAATGTCTTTTGTCACAATGATACTGCCATAAGCAGCGCAATAGCCTGCCAAATATGCCAAAAATATCCAGTTATTTGCCGCATCTTCCCAGACTTGGAAGGCATTTTTCACAAGATCAGTCCTGTATATGGTAGCAGTGAGAAAGATAACGGCACCAACGCTTTTATCAAAACAGTGTGCAAATATTGCTTTACTATCACCACAGCCATCTTCACTATCAGCATCAAACCAACGATTGCCGACAATTGTTGGTGGGTGAACTGGTTCCCCGGTGATTTTATTACGACCAGAAAAGTTGAGGAATAATAAAGATAAGTTTTTATGTTCTTTCAGTTTGTTGACAACATAAGCAACAGATCTTTCTTGTATGGGGTCATCATCACCAATTGCCCAAACATACTTAGTTGTGGCTGCCCTTAGACAATAAGCAACATTTTTTAAGACTCCAATATTTTCTTGATTTCTGTTATACTTAAACACAACGTGACTAAGAATTGACTGCCACTTCTTCACTGTCTCTGGAGTATTGTCTGTAGAACAATTATCAGAAACTAAAATTTCGCACTCATTCTCAAACCCCTTAATAGCTTGAGAAAGCCATGCTAACTGTTTATCAAGTAGCTCGGCTCGGTTAAATGTAGGGATAGCAATAGTAAGCAGTTTATTCATAGTAAGTCATAGAAATAAAATAAATGGTTTCACTTTAAGGCGGGTCAAAAAGCTGCTTTTTTTGCAGCTTTCCGTTGCTTCCAATTAATTAGGACTCACACTGTTACCATAAGCTGACTTACAGGAGATGAGTAAACTTGTACCTCAGGAATTGGAACAACAAACTTTCCACCCCACTCGGTGATATATGCCATTTGTTCCATAATTTCTTCCTTGAGGTTCCAAGGTAAGATCAGAACATAGTCTGGTTTAGTCTCACGAATTTTCTCTGGATGATATATGGCAATATGTGTCCCAGGTAAAAATAACCCTTGCTTGTGAGGATTAATATCTACCGTATAGTCAATAAAATCTTTACCAATGCCACAGTAATTTAGTAAAGTGTTACCTTTCGCTGGAGCACCATAACCAACTATTGATTTCCCTTCTGCTTTGGCTGTTAATAAAAAAGTCAAAAGGTTACGCTTTGTTTCTTTAACCTTTTCCCCAAAGGTAACGTATGTTTCTATTAAATGCAGTCCAGCAGCAATTTCTTTTGCTTTCAGGTTTGGAACTCGTTCCTGAACAACGGGTTGAACTGCAGTTGCTTGCTTAGCATAAATTCTCAGAGAACCACCGTGAGTGGGTAATTCTTCTACATCGAAAATTGTTAGGTTATGTGCTGCAAAAATTTTTTCAACAGTCAAAAATGAAAAATAAGAAAAATGCTCGTGGTAGATTGTGTCAAACTGATTTTGCTGAATAAGCTGTAGCACATGAGGGAATTCCATGGTCAGAATTCCGTTTGGCTTCAGAATGATTTGTAATCCAGTGATAAAATCATTTAAATTTGGAACATGAGCCAAGACATTGTTACCTATTAAAAGGTCAGCCTGAGTTCCTTGCAAAACTAGTTCTTTAGCAGTCTGCACACCAAAAAATTTAATGAGACTAGGAATGCCTTTTTCTTGAGCTACTTTAGCTACATTAGCTGCTGGCTCAATTCCTAAAACAGGAATCCCTTTTTCCACAAAATATTTTAATAAGTAGCCATCATTACTAGCTATTTCAATAACCTGATGCGTGTGATTAAAACCGAACTTTTCCACTATCATATCGGTATAATCTTTAGCATGTTTTAGCCAGCTTTCTGAGTAAGAAGAGAAGTAAGCGTAATCGCTAAAGATATTGTCAGGAGTCTCAAATTCTTCTAATTGAACCAACAAAGTATCTTCAGATACATACGCATGGAGGGGATAGTACTTTTCCGCCTGATTTAGCTGCTCTGCTGTAAGATAGGCATTAGCTAAAGGTGACATTCCTAAATCAACAAAAGTATGGCGTAATGGCTGACCACTGAACCGGCAATGTGCTGCTGCCATAAAAATTGCTACCTCCAATAAAAATATAAATCTTCATTTCTGATGACACAACTCTAAATCAGTTAAATTGGGACAAACTATAAAAAACCTATGAGGCGGCGTCAAGCAATTAGTCATTAGTCACAAAGGACAAAAGATGCTCAAAAAGCTTTATTGATTTGCACCCAATTACTGATTTGAGAAGTTCTCTGTTATGGATCAGAGCATATCGCTACTTTTTTGTCCAGAAGAAATCCTGATCAATTTGCTGAGTGCAAATCAAGTACTCTAGTTGTTTCAAGCGGGTGAAGCCTTTGGAGAGAAAGGTTTCTTGAGACATATCAATTTGCTTGAACAAATCAAAGAGTTGCTGTGCACCTCTTTGAGCATTCCATTCGCATTTGAAACCTGGTAACAATGTATTGATTTTCTCGAAAGATACTCGATAACTGCGATTGTCTGCACCTTGGTCACCAAAGCTTAATTGGCATCCTGGGAAGACTTCAGCAACAATCTCCGCTATCTGTTTGACTCGATAGTTGTTGGCAGTATCTCCCACATTAAAGATTTGATTGTGTATGATGTCCCGAGGAGCTTCTAGCGTGCAAACAATTGCCTTACAGATATCTAGTGCATGAACCAAAGGACGCCAGGGTGTACCATCGCTGATCATCTTAATTTCTTTAGTAGTCCATGCTAAACCAGCCAAGTTATTTAATACAATGTCAAAGCGCATCCTAGGAGAAGCACCAAAAGCAGTTGCATTTCGCATAAAGGTAGGAGAAAAGTCATCGTCAGCTAAAGGCTTGACGTCTCGTTCTACCAAAGTTTTGCATTCTGCATAAGCTGTCTGAGGATTGACAGATGATTCTTCGGTCACATCACCCTCAGTAGCCACTCCATAAACACTACAAGAAGACATGTAGACAAAGCGACGTACACCAGCTTCTTTAGCCAATTTTGCAAGACGAACTGAACCCTTATGGTTGATTTCATAGGTGATATGGGGTGCTAATTGGCCGGTAGGGTCATTCGATAGTTCAGCCATGTGAACTATCGCTTCAACACCTTGTAAATCTTCAACAGTGATGTTACGAATATCCTTGTTGAGGGTTTTAGCAGTAACCTCAGTACCGTTGTACAACCAACCAACTTTATAATAGCCAGTGTCTACACCAATGACCTCGTGTCCTCGTTCAAATAACAGAGGTGGTAGTAACGAACCAAGATAGCCTTCTGTACCAGTCACTAAAACTTTCATAGTTTTCTTTTCCTATAGAGTTATTAATTGCGATATCGGCAGTTGTTGATGAGAGTTTACAGGGTTTTAACTATTGCTAGGAAGGTTTATTTTGTGTTTTTTCTCCCAAAATAAGATATTTTGGAAACACTACAATAGAACCTGTGCTCTCAACAGGAGTATAAGCAGGTCTTAAAACCTAGATACTCTGAAATTGCTTGCTTGTACCTTGGAGATGTTCCTGTTCAGGAATTTGTGCGACGATAGCTTTCCCGATCTCAATTGAAGAAGTGGCCGCTGGGGAAGGTGCATTGCAAACATGAACAGAGTTCTGACCTTGGACAATCAAAAAGTCGTCCACTAGATTGCCATTGTCCATAAGTGCTTGAGCACGAACTCCCGCATGGGTGGGAATGACATCGTCTGCTTGAACTTCAGGAATTAACTGTTGCAGACTTCTGACAAAGGCAGCTTTACTCAAGGAACGAATAATTTCTTTAATTCCTTCATCTGCATGTTTTGCTGCTAGCTTCCAGAATGCAGGATAGGTCATGACTTCTGCAAAATCGCGCAAGTCAAAGTCAGTTTTTTTGTAACCTTCTCGTTTCAGGCTAAGAACTGCATTTGGCCCTGCATGGACACTACCATCAATCATACGGGTAAAGTGGACACCTAAAAAAGGAAACGCTGGATTGGGAACTGGGTAAATTAAGCCTTTGACTAGATAGCGTTTCTCTGGTGTTAGTTCGTAATATTCTCCACGAAAAGGTACAATTTTCGCCTGTGGATCGACTTTACCCAATCTAGCAACGCGATCGCTATATAAACCAGCGCAATTGATCACAAAACGGGTTTCAAAGGTTCCGTTGTTGGTTTCTAGCACCTGATTATTCCCACTAGGAACTAATCGCGTGACTTTTGTATTGAGACGTAGTTCTCCACCCTGCTTCTCAATAATTTCTGCGTATTTTAGACAAACTTGTTTATAATTAACTATACCTGTGGAGAAAACCTGGATTCCTCCAACACATTTTACATAGGGTTCTATTTCTTTGACTTCTTCCGGACTAATTCTCTTTGTTTGTATTTCATTTTCCAAGCCTCGCTTGTAGAGATTCTCTAAGCGAGGTAACTCTTCTTCTTTAGTTGCAACAATAACTTTGCCACACACTTCATAATCGATTCCATGCTCTTGGCAAAATTCCACCATTGAACGACAACCATCACGGCAAAATTTGGCTTTGAAACTCCCTGGCTTGTAGTAAATGCCTGAGTGAATCACACCACTATTATTACCTGTTTGATGAAATGCCCACTGGCTTTCTTTCTCTAGCACTAAAATACGAGACTTGGGATAACGTTTACCCAAAGCCATGGCTGTGGAAAGCCCAACAATTCCCCCACCTATAATTGCAAAATCATACATTGTCTTGTATTCTCCATAAATAATTCTAGGAGTCTGTAAGGTCAATTTTATTCCTAACACCCAACTCCTAACCCCTAACTCTCCTGATTACCAAACCTTCCAAGGTGCTTTTCCACTCTTCCATAGATCTTCAAGGTAGTTTTTATCTCGCAAAGTATCCATGGGTTGCCAAAAACCGTGATGTCTATAAGCCGATAGCTGCTCCATTTCTGCAAGTTTTTCTAAAGGCTTCTGTTCCCAGACTGTAGTATCATCATCAATAAAGTTAATAACCTCAGGTTCTAGGATAAAATAACCACCATTAATCCAAGCACCATCTCCTTCTGGTTTTTCTCGAAAACTTGTGATTTTAGTTTGCTCGTGTCCTAGAACAATCGCTCCAAAACGTCCCGGTGGTTGTACTGCTGTTAAGGTTGCAAAATTCTTTTGTTCTTTGTGAAAATTCAGGAGTTCGGTAATGTTCACATTGCTAACACCATCACCATAGGTGAAGCAAAAAGTTTCGTTACCAATATGCTCTCTCACTCGCTTTAAGCGACCGCCTGTCATAGTGTTGTCACCTGTATCTACTAGGGTGACACGCCAAGGTTCTGCATAACCAGAATGTACGTTCATCTGGTTAAAACGCATATCAAAAGTAACATCTGACATGTGTAAGAAGTAGTTAGCAAAATACTCCTTAATGACATATCCTTTATAACCGCAGCAAATAATGAAGTCGTTTATTCCATGAGCTGAATAAATTTTCATTATGTGCCATAAAATTGGCTTACCACCAATTTCCACCATTGGCTTTGGCCTAACACTAGTTTCTTCGCTAATACGTGTACCCAGACCACCAGCCAAAATTACTGCTTTCATAAGGTTATATTGTAATTTCTTAGGTAGATGAATATTCGACTTTGATAGAGAAAACTTTGATTTTTAATTTTCTCAGTAACTAATCTAACTGTATTTTTACAACAAATTGTGAAGACAAGGTAAATAAACTTGCTCTACATGTAAAAAAATTAAAAAGCTATTAAAATAAAAGATTCAATTTTTTGAAGTACAGAAAAACCTTGAAGCTTGAGAAGCTGCAACTTATCTCCTCAAATTTAGCAATAACCCCTTTATTGATTGTGCTTTAATTTACTTTCATTCAGTTGCTTTTCACCGATACATTTGTTGTTTGCAAGAAATTATCGCACTTGTTTTCTAGAACCACGCAGATACTACTAAGAGCTTGTTGGTAATCATCCATATTATTTTGAGCAAGAGAAATTTTTGCAGACATCTGCAAATCTTCTACTGCTTTTGAGTAATGTTGTTTAGACTCAGAACCACCATATTGCGACAGTTCGTAACGAACAATACCTCGTTTAAGATACGCTTTTGCTAATTTAGAATTAAGATGCAATGCTTGGTCAAAGTCATTGATTGCGTGTTTATACTCTTTTTCAAATTCGCTACTATATTGAGCAATTTGATATCGAACAAGACCACGCTGAAAATACGCTTCTGCTCTGGAAGGATTTACATTAAGCGCCTGATTAAAATCCTCAATAGCTCTCTTATAATCTTGCTGAGAATCACCACTGTATTTAGCAATCTGAGAACGAACAATACCTCGTCTCACATATGCTTCAACATCATTTGGGTTAATGCGTAAAGCATTATTAAAGTCTGCTATTGCTAGGTTGTAACTCTTACTCGGATCGCTGCTATATTCAGCGAGTAAAAAGCGGACATTCCCTCGATTCACATAAGCTTTGACTTCATCAGGGTTTAGGCGTAATGCTTGATTGTAGTCAGCAATTGCTGCATCATATTCTTTTAAGTTGTAGTGAGCATTTCCACGGTTTATGTAGGCTTTGGAATACTTCGGATCTTTTTCGATTGCTTTTGTAAACTTCTCGATCGCTTGCTCGTAATCTCGTACTTGATAAGCAGCATGACCTTGCTTGTAGTAGTCCTCAAAAGAAAGAGTGTTGTTATTATTTGGGGCCTTATTCCCACCTAACCATGATTGTTGAGCATAAGAGTTCTGAGCAAAATAGGGACGATTTGTAAATTTGATCATGAGATCTAGATATCCCAACAGCCCAAACCCGAGCAAGCAAAAAACAATAGGATAAAATTTTGGTCTCTTAGGAGGTTTATAATAAGGGATATTGTAAGAATAAGTTGTTGACAACCGTTGGTTGGAACGCGTTAATGTCAATACTGGCTGTCGTGAGTGTGCAGGTTGGGTCTGTCGCGTTTTTGGTTTCGGTTGAGGTTGTAAGTGTTCTCTTGCTGCAACTGCTTCCAGTGATGGAAAAGGATCTCGTCCACCTAGCTGTAACCTGCGTTCACACCAAGGACATTTGTCCAGGTGGTTGCTGTAGCGATGCTGAGGATTGGCAGCACAAGTTACCAAGGAATTCTCGACTTCAGTCAGCACTGACAGCCAACTTTGGGCACTAGGACGAACTGACGGGTTATTATGACCATCCTCAAAACAACGTACAAACATCTCCTGGATGCTGGGATGGAGGATCTCCCAAGAGGGTGCAATTGGAGTAGGAATGTAGGGAACACGCTGTTTGTGACTGTAAGTGAAATGACCATTTGCAATGCGTGCTTCATATGGTGGTGGCTCACCATCTCCTTGAAAAATACCTGAAAATGGATGGGTGCCTTCCATTAAAAATTGAAATATGAGCACTGCTAATCCAAATAAATCGTGCTCAACAAGACGATCGCATTGGGCAAAAGTTTTATTCTGTAGTTCTGGTGGGGTAAACTCTGGCTTGCCAACAGGACAGCGGTAAACAACTTCGCTGTTCGGATCGCGCACTTGGAAAGAGTCTGTATCTACAACTGTCACCAGTGCTGTGTCACTGACCAGGATATTTGACTCATTCACATCTCCAACACAGTATCCACTGGCATGCAAAGCCCCAAAAGCCGCTGCTAAATTTCGGGCAGCACGCAGAAGGTATTGATAGTTAAATAAAGGACAGAATTGGCGACGTGTTCTAGGATTATAGAAGTCGATGCTTGGACGCATTCCCCGAATCCGCGGCATTAAAAAGCCTACGATGCGATCGCTTCCATCTGCAGAATGTAATAACTCGGTTGGCCAAGCAATAGATATATGTCCCAAATTAGCTGTTGGGTTTTCCGGCGGGTGGCTGAGCATAACCTCGAGTTTACGTGCCTGTTCTTTCGTGGGTTGGTGATAAACCTTTGCCACTAAATTGATATCTGTTGGCACTGTATAAATACAAGCCTCACCACCACGGCCTAAGCTCATGGTTAAACTAACACTAATAGTTTGTTGATTGGGAAGATAACGTAGTACCTGCATAATTTATGATCTCTTATAGAGAAAAAGCTATCAATAACTAACTGCGTAGTGCAGCTATAATTAGGGTTAAATCATCATCAGTTCGCTGAGTGATCCTTTCTGAGCGTAAGAATTTGACCAGTTGTTCTTTTGCTGCTGTTTTATCCTCGATATTGGCTACGAAATCGAATAGGGGCAAAAAGAAAGGTCTATGAGGTACACCAATAGACATATTCATAGCCAGCATCTGTAGTCCATCGGTGAGGACACCAACATTCGCTATTGCTTGTCGCCACACTCTCAATTGCGCTGTTTCTATAGCATGTGGTGATGTCAAAAAAGTTGTTTCATTGATGAATTCACCATGTTCAGGCACAGTGAGAGCAGTGAGGTTGCCGCTCTCATCCTTTGCCACTGCCACACCATCACCTACTTGTCCTACGGCAACGATCTCTGGTGAGGCGATCGCAATAATTAAAGTACTTGCTAAATCTGGTGGTTGTTTTTCACAAGCAGCAGCTTCTGCTTCCACTGCCAGCTTGGCAGTCAACATTGCTTCAACTAACAACGATTGAACAACAGAATCACTAGCTAGGGAACGTCGGGTCAATT